>JBBSVA010000134.1:0-8585 GCA_038233915.1 Mycobacteriales bacterium
CTGGAACGGCTGAACAAGGAGGTCAAGCGACGCACCGACGTCGTCGGCATCTTCCCCGATGACCCCTCACTGCTGCGCCTGGCCAGCTGCGTGCTCATCGAGGCCCACGACGAGTGGCAGGTCTCTGACCGCCGCTACCTCTCCGAGTCCTCCATGGCACTACTCACCCCGCCCGCGCCCACCGCCCTGCCGACCCGCACCACCGACCCCGACGGGGTGATCGACGCGGCCACCGCACAGACGGCATAGTCAGCACCACCGCAGAGCAACACGCGACGAGCTACACCACCCCACGGGACGCGATCTGATCTTGGTGGCGTGATGACGCATGCTGAGCTGACCGACGGTCAATGGGCGGTGATCGAGCCGTTGATGCCACGGGTGTCGGGCCGGTCTCGGCCCTACCGGCCTCACCGGCAGGTGGTCGAGGGGAGCGTGCACCGGTACCGGTGTGGGTTGGCGTGGCGGGATCTGCCCGAGCGGTTCGGACCGTGGCAGACGGTGTGGAAACGACACGCCCGCTTTTCCCGGGACGGCACCTGGGCCAAGGTGTTGGCCGCGGCTATCGCCTCCGCCGATGCCGCCGGCGACGTCGACTGGGCGGTCAGCGTGGACTCCACGGTCAAGCGCGCTCACCAGCACGCCACCAACCTGCCCCGAGCTGAGATCTCCACAGGCGGCCCAGGCGAACTACATGAAACAGGTTCACGGACCCCGCATCGAGCCGCCTGACCATGGCATCGACGGCTCCCGCGGCGGTTTGTCGACGAAGACCCACCTCGCCGTCGACGGCCGCGGACGCCCCCTGTCCGTCCTGATCGGGGCAGGTCAAGCCGGTGACGCACCGGCCTGCATCCCGCTGCTGGCCGGCATCAGGGTCCCTAGACCCGGGCGGGGCGGCCCCGCACCCGCCCGACCGCGGTAATGGGCGACCGGGCCTACTCCTCCAAGGACATCCGCGCCCACCTACGAGGGCGGGGTTTCACCGCGGTGATCTCCGAACCCCGCGACCAACAGGGCCACCGCACCCGGCGCGGCAGCAAAGGCGGGCGACCGGTCTCCTACGACCGTGAGTTCTACAAGCAGCGCAACGTCGTCGAGGGCTCCTTCGCCCTGCTCAAGCAATGGCGCGGACTGGCCACCCGCTACGACACGCGCGCCCGCATGTAGCGCGGAGCCGCCGTCCTCGCCGGCGTCCTGGCCTGGATCCGTGCTTGAGAGATACGCCCTAGCCGGCCAGGGTCTGGGAGGGCAGCTCCCGGTAGGTCTCGCGGTAGACCTGGGAGAACCGGCCCAGGTGGAAGAACCCCCACAGCGCCGCGATCTGGGTGACCGACGTCTGGCCGGGGTCGGCCGCGACGAGGTCGCGGCGGGCGCGGGTCAGCCGGACCAGGCGCAACTCCTCCAGCGGGGTGCTGCCGAGCTCACGCTGGAAGGCCTCCTGCAGCGTGCGGGCCGAGACGCCGGCACACGCGGCGAGATCGGCCAGCCGCCACGCCCGCTCGGGTTCGGCCTCGATCGCGGCCAGCACCCGGCGGACCGCACGCGAGCCGGTCGGCGTCGCCGGTGCGTCCGCCATCGTGCTGTTGGGCTGGGCGGCCAGCAGGGCGGCGATCAACGTCTGCTCGAACTGGGTCGCCACCAGGGGCGTGCTGAGCAGCGGACCGCCGGCCTCGATGTCGTCCACGGCCAGGTGGACCAGTCGCAACCACGAGCGCAGTGGAGCGGCGGTGAGATCGACCAGTGGGTCGAAGACGACGGGCTGCCCGCCGGCGACCTCCTCGACCGCGGTGCGGCGCAGGTAGACCAGCAGCTGCTCGCAGCCGGCCTCCCAGGTCATGTCGACGTGCTCGGTCGGGGAGCCCAGCGAGGCGCGCGTGGGGTCCGAGGGGACGACGCGGTCGCCGACCTGGACCCGGGCCCGGCCTACCAGCGGCACCTGGACCAGGAAGAAGTCCTCGAACCGACCCGGCACGATGCGCACCTCGTCGCCGTAGCGCAGGTAGTTCAGCGTGACGTCGGTGCCGATGCCCGCGGCGTTGTGCACCATGTCCAGCCGCCCGCCGCGGTGGGTCAGCCCCAGCTGGTGGGAGCAGAATCGGCGGGCGACCTCGCTGCGCGCCTCGTCGATCTCGGTCGTGACGACCAGGGGGTGCCGGGCGAGCAGTGTGGTGGCCATGCGTGCTCCTGGGTACGACGGATCAGTCATTGCCCCACGACGCGACCGCGCACGTCAACGGCCGGACGCTCGTCATCTGCCGGTCACGCGCAGGTCAGGCTCCCGGTCGAACGAGCCGCTCGTCGGGGATGACCGCCACGCCGAGGATCTCGATCATCGCGTCGGCCTGCCACAGACCCGTGGTGCCGATGCCGGCCATGGCCGGGTAGACCCGCCCGGCCAGCTCCCGCCAGACCTCGCCGATCTCCGTGCCGTGCGCCAGGTAGTCGGGGATGTCGGTCAGGTGGATCGTGATGCTGACCAGGTCGCCGGGCTCGCCGCCGACGCTTGCGAGCGTGGTCAGCACGTTGCCGAACGCCTGCCGGAACTGGGCCACGATGCCGCCCGGGACGATCTGCATGTCCGCGTCCAGCGCCGTCTGGCCGCCCAGGTACAGGGTGTTCCCGCTCAGCGTCCCGTGCGAGTAACCGCGCGGGATGGGCAGCGACGCGGGGTTGACCGGCCACGGGGCGAGCGACATGCGGGGCTCCTGGGTGTGGGGTGCGACTGAGGAGCCGAATGCTGTCATTGTATTGACAGCAACGCAACGATCGTGCGCAGAATGCAACACCGAACGAGAGGGGCTTGCATGAGGCTGGCCACGGTCACCGGTCCGTCCGGCACCACGGCGGCGGTGCAGGACGGCGACGAGTGGCGGGCACTGCCCGCGCCCGACCTGTCTGCGGCGTTCGCCGGAGGGTCCTGGCGTGCCGAGCCCGGCGCCGTCGTCCCCGGCGCCGTCCCGGTGCTGCCGCTGCCCCGCCCGGGCAAGGTCGTCTGCTGCGGCCTGAACTACGGCGCGCACATCCGGGAGACCGGGCGCGAGCTGCCCACCCACCCCACGTTGTTCGCGAAGTTCGCCGACACCCTCGCCGGACCCACCGACGACCTCCGCCTGGACGCCTCGGCGCAGTGGGACTGGGAGGCCGAGCTGGCCGTCGTCGTCGGGGTGGCCCTGCACCGGGCCGACCGGGACACCGCGCAGGCGGCCATCGGCGGCTTCACCGTCGCCAACGACCTCTCTGCCCGCGACTGGCAGCGCCGCACGCTGCAGTGGTTCCAAGGCAAGGCGTGGGACGCCACCACCCCGCTCGGCCCCGTCGTCGTCACCCCGGACGAGGTCGACCCGACCGCCGGGCTGACCGTCTCCTGCCGCATCGGCGGCGAGGAGGTCCAGCGCGACAGCACGGCGACGCTCGTCTTCGACGCCGCCGATCTGCTGGCCTACGTCTCCACCTTCACCACGCTGCGCCCCGGCGACCTGGTGCTCACCGGCACGCCCGGCGGCGTCGGCATGGCCCGCGACCCGCAGCGTTGGCTCGCCGACGGCGACGTCCTCGAGACCGAGGTCGAGGGCATCGGCGTCCTCCGCAACACCGTCCGCCTCGTCCCCTGAAGGAGTCAGCCATGGACCCCCAGCACGACCGCCTGATCACCCCCGCCGGCGGTCTCGTCGTCCCGGTCGTCACCCGGGGTGGGGACGAGCCCGACCGCACCGGCCAGAGCGAGGGCGCGACGCGTGTCTCCGGCGTCAGCCCGCAGCACACCCCGGCGACCAAGATCTGGTTCGGCAAGGTGCACAACCTGGCCGGTTACCGGTCCGTGCCCCACCACCACGGCGAGGCCGAGACCGGCGGTTACGTGCTGTCGGGCCGCGCCCGCATCTACTTCGGCGAGCGGTTCGACGACTACATCGACATGTCCGAGGGCGACTGGGTCTTCGTGCCGCCGCACATGCCGCACGTCGAGTGCAACCTCGACCGGGGGAACCCGCTGACCTGGATGACCACCCGGACGCCGGACAACATCGTCGTCAACCTGCCCCAGGTCGACGACGCCGACCTGCGCGACTGGGCGCAGCGGCCGTGAGCCCCACCTCGCAGGTCGTCACCGACGCGATCACGCTCACCGAGGCCCCGGCGGAGGTCTACGACGTCGCCTTCACCGCGACCACCCAGCCCTGCCCGTGGCCCAAGGCGTACGGCGGAGACATGGTCGCCCAGGCGCTGGTGGCCGCGCTGCGCACGGTGACCGACGGCAAGACCGTGCACTCGATGCACTCCTACTTCCTGCGGCCCGTCGACATAGGCGCGCAGGTCCGCTACGAGGTCGAGCTGCTGCGCGACGGCCGGGGGTACAGCACCCGCCAGGTCCGCGGCTTCCAGAACGGCAAGCCGGTCTACACCTGCCTGGTCTCCTTCGCCGCGGGCGAGGCCGGGGGCAGCTGGTCCCCGTCGGCGCCGTCCGCCGTCCCTGCGCCACACGACCTGCCCAGCGCGGCCGAGGTGCTCGCCGGGCGCGAGGGCGGCACCAGCACCGAGGAGTCCAGGGCCTACTGGGCCGGCGGCCGCAGCTTCGACATGCGGCACGTCCCCGGCCCGCTCTACCTCGACGTCGCCGGTGGGGCGGGTGCCCAGCAGGCGGTCTGGGTGCGCCCGTTTGACGAGCTGCGCGCGGTGCCGGGCATCGACGACGCCCAGCGCGACGCCGCGGCGCTCGCCTACGTCTGCGACTACACGATCCTCGAGCCCGCCCTCCGGGCGCTCGGTCTGGCCTGGGCCGACCCCGGCCTGGTCACCGCCAGCCTCGACCACGCCATGTGGTTCCACCGGCCGGTCGTCCTGGGCGACTGGCTGCTCTACGCGCAGGAGGTGGTCTCGGTCGAGCACGGCCGCGGCACCTGCGTCGGACGGTTCTACGACACCGACGGGGCCCACCTGGCCACCGTCGTCCAGGAGGGTCTCCTCCGGGCGGCCGCACCGCAGACAGGAGACCAGTCGTGAAGGTCGCGATCGTGGGCGGCGGGCCGGGCGGCCTCTACCTCGCCGCCCTGCTCAAGCAGCTGGACGACGGGCACGACGTCACCGTCTGGGAGCGCAACGCCCCCGACGACACCTTCGGCTTCGGCGTCGTGTTCTCCGACGAGACGCTGGGCAGCATCGAAGGCGCCGACGAGGTCGTGCACGAGCGGATGGAGGCCCGCTTCGCCCGGTGGACCGACATCGACGTGGACGTCGACGGCCAGTCGTTCACCGTCGGCGGCCAGGGCTTCGCCGCGATGAGCCGCAAGGAGCTGCTGAAGATCCTGCAGGAGCGGGCGGCCGAGCTCGGCGTCACCGTGAACTACCGCTGTCCGGCCCCCGACGTCGACGAGCTGCGTGCGACCCACGACCTCGTGGTGGCCTGCGACGGGCTCAACTCCCAGGTGCGCACCAAGCACGCTGACGCCTTCGGGCCCTCGCTGGACCGCCGGCCCAACAAGTACGTCTGGCTGGGCACCGACCGGGTGTTCGAGGCCTTTCAGTTCATCGTCAAGCACACGGAGTGGGGGACGATGCAGATCCACGGCTACCCCTTCTCCGACGCCGGGTCGACCTTCATCGTCGAGATGCACGAGGACGTCTGGCGTCGCGCCGGCTTCGACGTCACCGAGCACGAGGAGTTCCCGCCCGGGGTCTCCGACGAGCACGCGGTGAGCAAGATCCGGGAGATCTTCGCGGCCGAGCTGGCCGGGCACGACGTGCTCACCAACAACTCCAAGTGGCTGAACTTCCACACGGTGCGCAACCAGCGCTGGCACGAGGGCAACCTGGTGCTGCTCGGGGACGCCGCGCACACCGCGCACTACTCCATCGGCTCGGGCACGAAGCTGGCCATGGAGGACGCGCTGGCGCTCGCTGCCTGCCTGCACGAGCACCCCACGACGGAGCAGGCGCTGACGGCCTACCAGGAGGAGCGCAAGCCGGTGGTCGAGTCCACCCAGCGCGCGGCCCAGGCCTCGCTGGAGTGGTTCGAGCGCATCGGCATGTACGCCGACCAAGAGCCCATCGAGTTCGTGTTCAACCTGCTGACCCGCTCGCGTCGGATCACCTTCGACAACCTCCGCGACCGGGACCAGCAGTTCGCCGCCCAGGTCGAGGCCGCGTTCGCCGGTCGGCACGGGGACGACGGGGGCGCGCCGGCGATGTTCCAGCCGGTACGGATCGGCGAGCTGGAGCTGGTGAACCGTGTCGTGCTTTCCCCGATGGACATGTACGTCGCCGTCGACGGCCTCCCGGGGGAGTTCCACCTGGTGCACCTGGGCGGCAAGGCCCTCGGCGGCGCCGGGCTGGTGATGACCGAGATGACCTGCGTGTCCCCGGAAGCCCGGATCACCCTGGGCTGCCCGGGCCTGTGGACCGACGAGCAGCGCGACGCCTGGGCCCGGGTCACCACCTTCGTGCACGAGCGCTCCCGGGCGAAGATCGGCGTCCAGATCGGCCACTCCGGCCGCAAGGGCTCCACGAAGCTCATGTGGGAGGGCATCGACCAGCCGCTGGACGAGGGCAACTGGGAGGTCGTCGGGCCCAGCGCGCTGCCCTACGGGCCCGGCAGCCACGTGCCCCGCGAGGCCACCGCGGCCGACCTGGACGCCGTCGTCGAGGACTTCGTCGGCGCCGCCCGGCGTGCGGTCGAGGCCGGGTTCGACCTCATCGAGGTGCACGCTGCGCACGGCTACCTGCTTTCCTCCTTCCTCTCCCCGGTGTCCAACCAACGCACCGACGACCTCGGCGGGTCGCTGGAGCACCGGCTGCGCTTCCCGTTGCGGGTCTTCGACGCCGTACGGGACGCCGTCGCAGGGGCCGTGCCGGTCACGGTGCGCATCTCCGCGCACGACTGGGTGCCCGACGGCAACACCGACGACGACGCCGTCGAGATCGCCCGGGCCTTCGTCGAGCACGGCGCCGCCGCGGTCGACGTCTCCTCGGGCCAGGTGACCAAGGACGAGAAGCCCGCCTTCGGCCGCTCCTACCAGACCCCGTTCGCCGATCGGATCCGGCACGAGGTGGCGGCCCCGGCCGGTGTCGCGGTCATCGCGGTGGGCGCGATCTCCTCGTCCGACGACGTCAACTCGATCCTGCTCGCCGGTCGGGCCGACCTCTGCGCGCTGGGCCGCACGCACCTCTACGACTCCCAGTGGACGCTGCACGCGGCGGCCGAGCAGGGCTACGCCGGCCCGGGCGCGGTGTGGCCGACGCCCTGGCAGGGCGGCAGTCGCCGGCCCCCGACCGCGCGCACCGACAAGGTGCCGCCCCGGCTCTCGCTGCTGCGCGCGGGCGAGCAGGCCGCCGAGCACGTGCGCTGGCGTCCGCGCGCGACCGCGGGATGACGGGGCCGGCCGGCGTGCACCGGACGCGGGTGCAGTGGGCCGACACCGATGCCTCGGGGATATACCACAACACCGCCGTGGCCCGGTACGTCGAGGCAGCCGAGGCGGAGTTGATGCGCGGGCTGGGCATCGACTTCGCCCCGTCCGCGCCCCGGGTCTCCTACGAGGTCCGCTTCGTGGCCCCGCTGCGGTTCGGTGACGAGGTGGCGACGACCGTGCGAGTGGCGGAGGTCGGCCGCACCTCGATGACCTTCGACTTCGAGGTCACCGGTGGGGGCGACGTGCTGGCTGCCCGGGGCCGCTACGTCGTCGTGCACGTCGACGGCTACGACGGCGGTAGCGCCACCCCGTGGCCGGAGCCGTGGCGCACGGCGCTGGGTGCCGCCGAGGACACTGCGTCCGGGTCCCACGCGGGGTGAGCGTGCTGGCTGGCACGATGCTGGTGATGAGCCCGGAGGTCGAGGTCGAACGCCCGCTGGACACCGGCGGGCGGGCCTCCCGCACCGTCGTCGTGTCGTTCCTGGGCGCGGTGGTGCGCCGGATGGGCGGCTGGTTGCCCATCGGCGGCACCATCGACCTGCTCGCCGGGGTCGACCTCGACGGCCCCACCGTGCGCACCGCGGTGTTCCGGCTCAAGAAGCGGGGCTGGCTGGTGCCGGAGACCCGCGGGTCGGTCCGCGGCTACGCACTGACGCAGGTCGCGGCGGAGGCACTCGCCCGTGGGGACGAGCTGATCTGGCACGCCCGGCAGCCGGCGGCCCTGCAGGACGGCTGGTGCATCGTCAACTTCTCGGTGCCCGAGGCGATGCGCAGCCGGCGGCAGCAGCTGCGGGCCCACCTGTCCGCGCTCGGTTTCGGCAACGTGGGGACGGCGACCTGGATCGCCCCGGCGCGGATGTTGCCGGCGGCCGAGGCGGCCATCGTCGAGCTGGACCTGGTCGGGCACAGCGCCGTCTTCGTGGGCAGCCACGTCGGCGGCCAGGACCTCGCCGAGCTGATCCGGGGGAGCTGGGACCTGGCCGGCATCGACCGCCGCTACCGGGAGTTCACCGTCGAGCACGCCCACACCGCCCAGGCGCTGGCCGGCCGGCGCGGCGTCGAGCCGGCCGAGGCCTTCGTGACCTACCTGCAGGTGGTGGACGCCTGGCGGCGGCTGCCCTACCGCGACCCGGGTCTGCCCCGCGCGCTGCTGCCCGAGGACTGGAGCGGCCCGGAGGC
>JBBSVA010000135.1:0-8534 GCA_038233915.1 Mycobacteriales bacterium
CCGGCTGCCTGCGGGGCGCCCGAGGAGGCCGGTGCCCCGCTCAACCGACTCGTGGCCGACCCGGTGCTCGCCGGCTGCGTGGCCGACGCCCTCGGCCTGGCCGATGTGGCGGCGACCCCCACGGGTGACCAGCTGGCCGGGCTCCAGGGCCTCGCCGACCTGGACGTGTCGGACAACGCGATCATCGACGTCTCGCCGCTGACCGGGATGCCCTCGCTGGACACGCTGCGGCTGTCCCGCAACCAGGTCGCCGACGCCGCTCCGCTGGGCACCATCCCGACGTTGCTGGTGCTCGACGTCTTCGGCAATGCGATCACCGATGTCACCGGACTCTCCGACGCCCCGCTGCTGCAGGAGTTGCAGCTCGGGGCCAACCCGGTCACCGACCTGACCCCGCTGCTCGACGTGGCCTCACTGGAGAACCTGGGGCTGGACGAGACCGACGGGTCGCTGCTGACCGGTGTCGAGGAGCTCCGCGCCGCCGGGGTGAGCGTGAACGGCCTGGCCTGAGTGCCGAGCCCGCGACGTGCCCACTCACCCCTCCCCGTCACCGACGGAGCGCCCACGCGGAAGTCGCGACCACCGCGGACGCCGGCGCCGAGTGCTGGGTCCTGGTCGGATCCCCGGCGGGGAGACGACGCAGACCCAGCACTCGCTCAGATCGCGGCCGGGTACCGCGAGTGCTCGGGGAAGTTGCCGTACAGCAACTCGTTCTCCGGGCCCTGCGTGACGGCCTGGACCAGCAGCTCGCCGCCGACGAAGCAGCCCAGCCAGGAGGCGCCGCGGCCGCCGAAAGGCTCCTGCCGGTCCCCGCGCGAGCGCGGCTTGTTCACGCCCACCTTGAACGCCTGCACCTCGCGGGCCAGCCGGCGCGCCTTGTCCTCGTCGTCGCACGCCAGGGACGCGACCAGTGCGCCGTTGGAGGCGTTCATCTGGGCCAGCAGCTCGGCCTCGCTGTCCACCACGACGATCGTGTCCACCGGGCCGAAGGGCTCGGTGTGCATCAGGGCGCTGGCCCCGCCCGGGGACAGCAGCGCCGCCGGGGGGACGTAGGCCGAGGTGTCCTGGCCGGCGATGAACCGGCCGTCGGACAGCCGGCCTCGCCACAGCGGGACCGCTCCCCTGTGCATCGCGTCCGAGACCCGCTCGCGCAGCTCGGTGGCCTTGCCCGCGCTGATCACCGGCCCGAAGTCCAAGGTCGGCAGTTCGTCGTCGTCCTGCTCGACGGCCAGCGGGTGGCCGAACCGCAGCGACTGCACCACCGGCAGGTAGGTGGCCAGGAACTGGTCCACCAGCTCACGCTGGACGACGTAGCGCGGGTAGGCCGTGCAGCGCTGCTTGCCGTACTCGAAGCCCTTCTTCAGGTGCGCGGCCAGGCCGTCCCAGTCGGAGAACTCCCAGATGCCCCAGGCGTTGAGGCCTTCCTGCTCGAGCATGTGCCGCTTGCCGGTGTCCAGCAGGCCGGCGGCCACCTTGCCGCCGTTGGACCGGCCGCCGACGAAGGCCAGCGCACCGATCTCCGGCGACCGGACCAGCACGCTGGACAGCTCCGCACCGCCACCGGACAGCAGCGTCACCGGCAGGCCCTCCCGGGCCATCAGCGCGTGCGCCAGGGTCAGGCACGTCGCCCCGCCCTGGGACGGCGTCTTGGCGATCACCGCGTTGCCGGCCAGCAGCTGGACCAGCTCGGCGTGCACCAGCACCGACATCGGGTAGTTCCAGCTGGCGATGTTGGAGACCGGGCCCTCCAGCGGCGTGCGGTCGCCGAGCATCCCCTCGATCTCGTCCACGTACCAGCGGACGCCGTCCAGGGCGCGGTCGACGTCGGCGCAGGCCAGCTTCCAGGGCTTGCCGATCTCCCAGGCCAGCAGCAGTGCCAGGTCGTCCCGGGCGTCGGCCATCGCCTCGACCGCCGCGGTGACCCGGGCCTTGCGCTCGGCGACCGGCGTCTGCGCCCACTTCCGGTGCGCGGCCGCCGAGGCCAGGACGGCGTGCTGGGCCTCCCCGGCGGACACCTTGGGGAGCCCGGTGAGCCGGGACCCGTCGACCGGGGACACCAGCATCTCGGGGTCGCCGATCGGTCGCCAGGAGCCGTCGACCAGGTTGTGCAGCCGGTCGGTGCCGAACGCCTCCGGCGTCCGCCCAGCCGCCCGGCCGAGGACCGCCGCCCACTCGGTGCCGGGTTTCACGTGGAGCGCAGTGGAGGGGGCGGGCCGCGTCGTCGTGGCTGTCATGGCCGCACCCTGCCAGCGGGCGAGGGCTGAGGGAAGGTGCACGAGCCCCTGCTCGTCCCGGCCGGGGGCCGGCCTCCACAGACCGGACCGCGTGGAGACCGCAGGTGCACGACGGCGCAAGGCACCCCAGGTCGGCAGCGTGGCGGTGCCGCCGGTGGAGCACGTCCGGGCGCCCTTCGATGCCCAGCCGAACTGGGGCAAGGCTCATGGAACGGACGTCGACCTGTCCCGGGTGGTGCCCCGGCTGGCCGACGCCCGCGCCCTGCTCGACGGCCTGGACCCCGAGGGCGTGTACCGCTCGGCACGACTCACCTGACCGGGGGTCCGCCCGCACCGCCGGTCATCATGACGAGTATTGTGAGCGTTAACACCCGTTCTGATCTTGGAGCCCCACACCTCATGCCGAGCATCGACGGCGCCGCCGTCCGCAAGCTGGTCATCGCCTGCGACGCAGGGATGGCCACCAGCGTGCTGATGAGCACCCAGCTCCGCAAGCACCTGGCCCCCCGGGTCCTGGTCACCCACAGCCCGGTCGACGCCCTCCCGGCCGACGCCGACGTGGTGCTGACCCACGACAAGCTGGCCGCTCGCGCCCGGATCGCCGCCGGCGACCGGCCGGTCGTGGCCTACGACAAGCTGGTCGGCGACCCGGCCGTGGCCGACCTGGTTCGCGCGATCCGCCGGGGCGAACTCATCGAGGCCTGAGCCCGGGGCCCAGGCCGAGACCGTCGTCGTCCCCTCGGACGTCGCGTTCGCGGTCTCCCAGACCACGGGTGCCAGGCGGTACCGCTGGACACCTCCGTCCGGGAGCAGCACCTCCTGGACCGCGCCACCGCCCCCGCCCAGGACATCGCGACGGCCACGGGTCCTGGCGCCCCGTCGGAGCGGGTGGCTCAGCCGTTGCGGGTGGGAGGCTCGCCCTCGTCCAACGCCGCCTGGGCGGCGACCGGGTCGTAGGCGCAGGCGTCGGCGACGTCGTCCACCGGGCCTGCGGCGGTGGTCGGGGCCGAGGCGCTGGTGGTGGGCGCCGACGACGTCGGGGCGGCCGTCGCGGGCGGCACGGCCGGGGCCGTGCCCAGCGCCTGCTGGACCAGCAGCCGGATCTGGTCGTAGTCCGGGTAAGCCGGGCTGATCACGGTGTCGTCGAAGACGACGCTGCGGATGCCGGCGTCCTTCACCAGGAACGCCAGGTCGACGAACTCGCCGAGCACCGCCTGCGGGATGTCGGTGCTGACGATGTCCGAGGTGGTCGCGGCCAGCTGCTGGTAGCGGGTCAGCAGGGTGACCGGGTCGGCCGCGGCGACGATGGCGTCCAGCACGCAGCGCTGGCGGTCCATCCGCTGGTAGTCCGACAGACCGAACCGGCCGCGGGCGTAGGCCAGCGCCCGGGGGCCGCCCATCTCCTGGTCCGGGCCGGGGGCGATGTAGTCGTCGGGCAACGTGCCGATGCTCGGCTCGCCGCCGATCGGCACGTAGTAGTTGACGTTGACGGTGATGCCGCCTAGGGCGTCGACGAGCTGGCTGAACCCGTCCAGGTTGACCAGCACGTAGTAGTCGATCGACAGACCGAGCGCCGCCCCGACCCCGAGCTTCAGCCAGTCCGCACCCGGGTTGTCACTCGGCGCACCCAGGGCGTCCGGGTACAGCGCCGGGCCGTTCCTGTAGACGGCGTTGAGCAGGCTCTCGCTCTCACTGCCGACGTCGAACCCGTTCGGGAACAGCTCGGCCAGCTGGGTGCCCTCGGGGAAGGGCAGGTCCTCCAGGTTGCGCGGCAGGCTGAAGAGCGTCGTCGCGCCGGTGGCGGTCTCGATGCTGGCCACGATCACGCTGTCGGTGCGGACGCCCTCGCGGCCGGCACCGCCGTCGCCGCCCAGCAGCAGGACGTTGACCCGCTCCTTGTCCCCGAACGGGTCGACCGGGTCCGCGGGCGTCACCACCGTGGCGCTCTGCCCGTCGGCGAAGACGGCGTCGACCAGATCCCGCTGGGCGGTGGCCAGCCGCACCACCGTCACCGCCGGGACGACGACGGCCGCGGCCAGGAGCAGGACCAACACCGCGCCGATCCCCTTCTGCAGCCGGCTCGTCCGCCGCGGCACGAGCAGGCCGTAGCTCAGCGCCACGACGGCGACCCACAGCAGCGCGAGCACGCCCACGCCGATCGCCGCGCCGAGCAGCAGGTCCGGGTCGACGGCAGCCCGCACCGCGGTCCGCCGGCCGGCCGTGGCCAGCCAGAGCAGCCCGGCCAGCAGCAACACGAACACGGTGAGCACGGCGGCGCCGGTCTTCTTGCGGCCCGCGGCCAGCAGCGCGGATCCGGGCACCAGGGTGCCCAGGGCGGTCAGGCCGGCGGCCCGACCGAAGGTGGAGGCGCGGCGGGACGGGGTGCGCAGCCGAGCGGGCTCGGCACGGACATCTCGAGCGTGGTCGTGGTCGTGCTCGTCGTGCTGGGGCGGGACCCAGCCGGTGGCGTCGTCCGCACCGGCGTGGTGGTCGTCGTCCCAGGTGCTGGGTCGCCGGACCGGGTCGGCGGGCGGCACCTCGTCCGGGGTCGTCGGGAGGCCGGCGACGGCGCGGGCCTGGGCGGCCGACTTGGGGTCCGCGGACCGGTCGCGGCGACTGCCCCGGCCACCGATGTCCGGGCCGCCGACGGGGGGCGGGGGACCGCCCCGGGCGCCGGGCGGGACCGGCGGCCGCTGCGCGGCGAGGGCGTCGGGGTCGATCCGTGCGGTGCGGTCGTCGGGCACGTCGGAGCGGTCGCTCACGCGCGCACCACCTCGATCCGCACCGTGTCCACGCGGCCATGATCGCACCGGCACCACCCGGGAGCGCCCGCCGCGGCGACGGGGGACCCCGGACGAGTGGGCTCGCGCGCCCCGGTCGCAGGCGGTCGTCAGACCCTCGCCGTCTGCACTCGCCCGCCGCACCCGTGGGCTCCAACGCAAGGCGGCGACGTCCAGCTCGACGTGCTCGGTCTGCAGCTCGGCACCCGGGGTGCGTTCGGCGAGCACCTCGCGGACCGGCCCGCCGAGCGCTCGAGTGCGTCGTGGTCCACCAGGACCTGCGGACTGCGCGGCCGCCGACCTCGACCTCGACCTCCGTCTTCCCAGCAACGTGCCGCCGGCGTCCTCGGCGAGGACGAGCGCCTGGCCTGTGCCGCGCCGGGGTCGGTCGGGTCGGCGTGCAACCCGGGCGGAAGCCGTGTCCCAGGTGCGCGGCGAGCACGCGCGGCCGGCCTCGACGTCATCCAGACCTGCGGACCGGACCTGGGTGAGTACTTGTTGCGAAGAATTAAGCAACAGGGCGGCGCAGGCTTGCGACCGGTCGCCACGGGGAACCCCAGGTGCACGCCGGGTCGTTCTCCCGGCGCGTAGGTTCCACCGTCAGTCGCGCAAGTCCCCGGAGGTGCACCGTGCCCGAGACACCCACCACTGCCGCCCTGCTGCAGGAGCTGGAGCCGGTCGTCGAGGAGAACCTCAACCGGCACGAGAAGATGGCCCAGGAGTGGCACCCGCACGACTACGTGCCGTGGTCCCAGGGCCGGGACTTCGCGTTCCTCGGCGGCCAGGACTGGGCGCCGGAGGACTCGAAGCTGAACGAGACGGCCAAGGCCGCGATGATCACCAACCTGCTCACCGAGGACAACCTCCCCAGCTACCACCGGGAGATCGCCACCCGGTTCAGCCGGGACGGCGCCTGGGGCACCTGGGTGGGTCGCTGGACGGCCGAGGAGAACCGGCACGGCATCGCGATCCGGGACTACCTCGTCGTCACCCGCGGGGTCGACCCGGTCGAGCTCGAGCGGGCCCGGATGGACTACATGACCTCGGGCTACGACTCCGGGGACAAGACGCCGCTGGAGGCGGTGGCCTACGTGTCCTTCCAGGAGCTGGCCACCCGGGTGAGCCACCGCAACACCGGCAAGGCCACCGGCGACCCCATCGCCGACCAGATGCTCGCCCGGATCGCCAAGGACGAGAACCTGCACATGGTCTTCTACCGGAACATCGTCGGGGCGGCGCTCGAGCTCGCCCCGGACGAGACCATGCGGGCGATCGCCGACGAGGTGATCAACTTCGAGATGCCCGGCGCCACCATGGCCGGCTTCCGGAAGAACTCCACGATCATCGCCAAGGCCGGCATCTACGACCTCCGTCTGCACCACGACGACGTCGTCGCCCCGATCCTGCGGCACTGGAGGGTCTTCGAGCGCGGTGGCTTCGGCCCCGTGGGCGAGCAGGCCCGCGAGGACCTGGCCCGGTTCATGGTCGGTCTGGACGCCCAGGCCACCAAGTTCGTGGAGTCCCGGGACCGGATGCGCGCCCGGCTGCAGGCCCGCGCCAACAGCCAGATCGCCCCACTCGCCCAGGTGTAGGACGGTTCGGACCGCACGTAGGGTCGGGAGCCGTGCGCCTGGCGACCTGGAACGTGAACTCGATCCGCACCCGCGTCGACCGGGTGGTGGGGTTCCTGGAGCGCAGTGACGTCGACGTCCTGGCGCTGCAGGAGACCAAGTGCCGGGACGACCAGTTCCCGACCGAGCGGTTCACCGCGCTGGGCTACGAGGTCGCGCACGTCGGGCTGAACCAGTGGAATGGCGTCGCGCTGCTGTCCCGGGTGGGCCTGGAGGACGTGCAGGTCGGGTTCGAGGGCATGCCGTCGTGGTCGGCCAAGGAGGGCGTCGAGGCCGCGCCCGAGGCCCGCGCGATCGGGGCGACCTGCGACGGCGTCCGGGTGTTCTCCCTCTACGTGCCCAACGGCCGGCAGCTCGGCGACCCGCACCTGGCCTACAAGCTGGAGTGGCTGGAGGCCCTGCGGCGCAACGCCGCCGGCTGGCTGACCGCCGACGCCGCGGGGCAGGTCGCGTTGGTGGGGGACTGGAACATCGCCCCGCAGGACGACGACGTGTGGGACATCGGCGTCTTCGCGCACTCCACGCACGTCAGCCCGCCCGAGCGCGCGGCCCTCGCCGCCGTCGTCGAGGCCGGGTACGCCGACGTCGTCCGGCCGTACACGCCCGGCCCGGGCGTCTTCACCTACTGGGACTACACGCAGCTGCGCTTCCCCCGCCGCGAGGGCATGCGGATCGACTTCGTGCTCGGCTCGCCGGCGCTGGCCGCCCGGGTGACCGGGGCCGAGATCGACAGGCAGGAGCGCAAGGGCAAGGGCGCCAGCGACCACGCGCCGGTGATCGTCGAGCTGGGCGCGTGAGCGTCGCCGCATCCCACGTCGCACCGCTGCCACCGGTGGGGTCGCTGCAGGAGTTCCTGGTGGCCACGCTGACCCGGGCCGCACGGGAGACCCGGTACCGGCCGTCGTGGACCTGCTGCTGGACGGTGCGTCGCCGCGCTAGCGGGGCGGCACGACGCTGAACTGCGGGGGCTGCCGGTACGACGGCGGCGGCAGGGGCGGGGTGCGGACCAGCTCGGCCAGCTGCTCGGTCAGCGCGCCCACCAGCTGGGCGGCCTCCTGCGGTCGCAGCTGCACGGTACCGACGCACTCGCTGGTGCGCCACACGCTGAGGTTGATCGCACCGAGCTCCGGGTGCCGGCTCACCCGCACACCGCGACCCTCGCCACGCCGGTCCAGGACCCACACGCCGAGCCTGCCGAGGAGCGGTGCAGCCGTCATGCAGGAACGGTCCTGGGTCGCGGTCGCTCCGTCAAGACGGGAAGCGGACTCCCCGGTCCGGTGTTGTGCAGGGCAATGCCCACCGCACTCGCACCCACCCGCCTGTGGACCCCCCGCCGCGTCCTGGTCACCCGATCCGCCGCCGCCCTGCCGTTCGGCCGGCAGGTACTGGAACGCGTCCGGGCCGCCGGGGTCCCCGACGTCCAGGTGCTCACCGGCGATCGACTGCCCAACCTGCGCGGGGACGGCGACCGGGCCGCCTTCATGGCCGCCAAGGACACGATGGCCGTGGTCGTGGGAGCGCCGTCCAAGCGTCGACTGCAGCCCATCCCGCCGTCCGCGGACTGGCGCTTCGACCTGGCCGAGGGCTGCCCGGCGCACTGCCAGTACTGCTACCTCGCCGGCTCGCTCACCGGCCCGCCGATCACCCGGGTGTTCGCCGACCTGCCCGACGTCCTCGCGTCACTGGACTCCTACGTCGGCCGGGGTGAGGTCACCTCCGGCACGCTCGAGCGCGGCCACGAGGGGACGACGTTCGAGGCGTCCTGCTACACCGACCCGCTCGCGATCGAGCACCTCACCGGCGGCCTGGCCAGCGCGGTCGAGTACTTCGGCACGCACGACTGGCCCGGTCCGGTGCAGCTGCGCGCCACCACCAAGTTCGACGACGTC
>JBBSVA010000136.1:0-8515 GCA_038233915.1 Mycobacteriales bacterium
ATCGGACGGCGACCCATGACCGATCACGTCGTACATCCCCGGCTCGGGATTCTTGGCCGAGAATTTGATCATCGCTTGTGTTGCCCTGTCCGCGCCCCCGATGGTGGAACTTCCACCCATGCGGAGTCCGTCTTCTGCGGCAAAGACGGAACGCGAAGGAAGGTTGGCTGGGCACGCGGGCCTGGATCGATGACTCGCAAGCCGAGTGGCAGGCTCGACGCATCCGCCCGACGCGAACGAAAGTGCGCTCGGGCGCCGGCTGTCACCCTGGTGAAGCTGACCCGTGTGGCGGTCGGCCGTAGACGCCGCCAAGACCCGACCGCGGGTGGCTTCGCTCGGACCGCCCGCATTCGACAGAATCTTTGCACCCGCGGCCGCACCCAATAGAGCAACCAACACCAGGATTAACAGTGTCCGCAGGGGCGCTCCTCTCCGCATCACCTACTCCTTCGGGCGCGGTGGCAGCCAGTGATCGCCGTGCATGCGGGCGTCCCGCTCCGCCGCGAGGATCGCATCGAGGAGTCGAGTTGCATCCTCGAAGGGAAGGCCGAGCCGCGACCCGACCTCATCCTCGGGTAGCGAGTGGATCCTGTCGTTAACGCAGCGGACAAGAAATCCGAACTCGCTCGGATCCAAAGTCAGCGCGACGGAGTCTTTCGTGAAGGTGGCTTTCACGGCTCGTACACCGTCCGTCCCAACTCCCGTTCCCAGTACGCATTCGGATTCGGACTCATCCTGAAGACGGAACCCGGATCTGCGCGGCTACCTCCGCGCACGATCATGTTGTCGCCGTCGCGCCACATCCTGGCGCCGTCGTCACGTAGGGCGCCGCGACCCGCCCCCATCACTCGGTCGAGGTAGGTGCCCAATTCATCAACCGATTGGAAGCCCAACTCCTCGGCGCGACCCGGGGTCCCGAAGGCCTTGGAGGCGATGTCGTAGGCCTCGTCCGAACAGCTGTTATGCACCAGGACGGGCGTCGTCCCGGCGTAGTAGGTGTGGATGCCGTCGACGGTCAGGTTGTAAGCGGTGACGTTGGTGTCGTAGGTGCGGGTGCTACCGATGGCTAGGAGCGTGCCGTCCGGTTCAAGCACGCGATGGCCGGGTCGTAGGTCGATAGCGTAGGTGAACTCGCCGGTGCTGGCGTCCCAGAAGGGGTGCCGATCAGTCGCCGTGATCGTTGTGCCGTCGGCGAGGCGGACGTCGACCATCGTGTGCTTGCCGCTGTGCACGATGAGCTTCGTGACCGGCCGGGCGGCTGTCTCGCCGGTTTCGGGGTCTGTGGCGAGGACCTTGTCGCCGACCTTGACGTCCCGGATCGGCTTCTGGCTGCCACCGGCCATCGTGATGAGGGTGGCCCCGGTGAAGCTGTTGACGCTGCAGCTCCTAGCTGCCGAGCCGAGGCCGCCGCTTCCTTCTGCGGCTGTCCTGGTCAGTTTGCGGACGGCGCCTCGCACCAGACCGGCAGCGCCGCCGACGAGAGTCGCGGCGTGGGTTCCCCAGTAACCGCCTTGGTAGCCACGGCTGTCGCTGTCGACGCCCCACCGGCCGGCTTGTTGCTGGGTCTCGAGCCAGTCCGAAGCCGGCGTGGAGTAATCGCCGGTGACTCCGGCGACCAACAGGGCCAGTGTGCCTTCGACGGTCTGGGTGACAGCGAGCCCGGAGCCGGCCAGCGCGTTGTAACCGGCGGAGCGCCCTTTCTTGAGCAGTTGCGAGGCTCGGCAGCGCAGGCTCTTTTGGCAACGGCTCTGCGCGGTGAGGACTGCGGCTGTTGCCCGGCGGGCCGCGAGGGCGGCGAGTGCCCGCTCGTCTTGTTCGCGGACCGCGGTATCGCTCTCGGCCGGGCCGTACCGGTTGTTCATGGCTTGTTCGCACTGCTCGCGGCTGCCCACTGGTTGTTGGCAGCGTTGGCTGGGTCGGGGTTCGTGACCGGTGGGGTCGGTGTAGTTGAGGGGGTCGCCGTTGAGGTAGTTGTAGCGGTTGAGGGTGAGCGGGTCGGTGCCCAGGGCGAGATCGGCGGCGGGGGTGCGGGTGCGGTAGCTGTCGGGGGTGAGGAAACCGGTGCGGCTGGGGTCGTAGGTGCGGCTACCCAGCTGGTAGTTACCGGTGCTGGGGTCGCGGCGCTGTCCGCGGTAGAACCGGTCGTTGCCGCTGGCCGGATCGGCTCCGGCGGTGCTGGTGCCGCACGGGTTGCTGCCCCGAGCCCCGGGGGTACCGCTCTCGGCGCTGCCCCCGCCGCTGCTGGTGCCGGTGGTGGGGGTTCCCCACGGGTCGAACCGGGCGGTGCAGGTGGTGAAACCGACTGCGGTGCTGCTGGGCTGGTCGCCGGTGACGGTGGCGATCGTGCCGGTCCCGTCATCGGTCAGGTACGCCGTCGACGGGGCGCCCGGCAGCAGGCCGCCGCGGGTCGTCACCGAGAGCGCCGCGCCGGAGGGGTCCAGGGTGAACGTCTGGCTGCTGCCGACCGGGCCGACGGTGAGCTCGCTGGCGACGGCGCTGCTAAGCCCGTCATAGTGCAGGTCGGTCGTCGCCGGCACGGCCGGGTCGGGAAGGGTGTCGGTGCGTTGGCGTTGCCGGTCCAGTCCGTCGTAGGCGTACCGGGAAGTCGGGGCGGTCGCGCACCGCCCTACCGTCGGGTCCCCGACGGTGCGGGTGAGCCGGTCGAAACCGTCGTAGCCGTAGGTGTAGCAGCCGTCGGCGGCGAGCGCCCCGAACGCCGTGTAGCTGCTGGTACGCGGGTTGCTGCCGTCCAGGTCAGTGCTGGACGCGATCGTGTTATCGGCGGCGAACGCGGTGGTCTGCGTCCCGACCCCGCCGGTGGTGTAGGCGGTCCGGTTGCCGTTAGCGTCGAAGGTCGCGGTGTGCACCCGCGAGGCCCCCGGCCCGTCGGCGAACTCCACCACCCGGCCGGCCGGGTCGTAGCGGTAACGGTGGTCGTTGTCCGCCTCGGCGCCGTTGACCGCCTGCCCGCGGTGGGTCTGGGTCAGCTGCCGGGACAGGTTGTCGTAGGAGTAAGCCCATTCGGCGACCAGGTCGGCGCCCGGTGCGCCGCTCGCGACGGTCCGCTTGACCGCCAGGGTGTCGTCGGGCCGCCAGGTCTGGGTGGTGAGCTGACCGTTCGGGGCCTGCTCGGTCACCACCCGCCCGGCCCGGTCGTAGCCGGCGGTCCAGCTCTGCCCGGCCGGCATCGTGGCGTCGCTGGACGTGCTGACCCGCGCGCCGGCGTCGTTGTAGCCGAAGGTCGTGCGTTCGGTCGCTGCGCCGCCGGGGGCGCCGCTGTCCGGGCCGTGCTCACGCACCGCCAGCTGGCCCGCGCCGTCGTAGCCGTACCGGGTCGTGAACGTCCCGTCGCCGCTGGCGCGGACCGAACCGTCCAGGTAGTACGACGACGTCAACGTGCTCGCCTGCCCGGCCGCGTCGAGCGTGTTGTCGGTGACTGTCAGCGCATTGCCGTCCGGGTCGAAGGCGGTCCGGATCGTCTCCCCGGCCCGGCCGGTCTGTTCCACCAGCCGGTCCGCGGGGCTGTAGGCGAACCGCAGCGTCCCGCCGGCGGCGACCTCGGTGCGCAACGCCGGGTCGGTCTCGGCCGGGCCACCGACCTGCGGCGCCGCGACCGTCCGGGTGGTCTGGGCGCTCTTACGACCCGCGCCGTCATAGCCCCACGCAAGCTCGAGCCGGGCCGCGTCCGGGCGCGGGGGACGCAGCTCGGAGGTCAGCAGGTCATCGGCGGTGTAGGTGAACACCGCCACCACCCCACCGGGGTTGGTGCTGTCCGCGGCGACCGCGGACGGGTCCGATACCCGCAGCACGTTCCCGACGTTGTCGTGGTCGTAGCGGGTGGTGTTCCCCCCGGTGTCGGTCACCGACGACGTCAGCCCATCAGCGGTCCAGAGCGTCGTCGCGGCCTGCCCCAAGGCATCGACTTGCCGGGTCTGCTGACCGGCCAGGTCGTAGCCGAACCGGGTCAGGTGACTGATCGCCGGACCGCCGCCGGCCGGGAGGTAACCCTGCTCGGTGCGTGAGGCGAGCAACCCGTCCGCTGTCCAGGCCGTCGTGACCGTCCGGTCCTGCTCCGGACCGCCGGCCGTGTCCGGCGCGGAGGGCAGCACCGTCCGGACCGGCCGGCCCGAACCGTCGAAGCTGGTGGTGGTGTCGACGGTGCCCGAACCGGTCGGGCTCGGTCCGCTCACCCTGGTCTGTAGCCCGTCGGCGGTGTGGCCGAAACTGAGCTGCCGCGCTGTCGCGCCCGGCATCGCGCCACCGGCGGTCGGCAACGTCATCGCGTTCATCCGGTCGGCGCTGTCATAGCCCATCCGGGTCACGCACACCCCGACGCCGGCCGGGTAGCCGGCGATCCCGGCGGCGAGCACCTGCGGCCCGACCCCGACCGGGCATTCGGTGGCTTGGCTGTCCCCGGCGCCGGCGGTGCCGGTCGCGCTGTCATGCCGGGGGGTGTAGGTCGCGACCGGCCGGCCGTTGCGGTCCACATCGGTCCAGCTCAGGAACCGCTCGTCCGGGTCGGTGACACTGGCACTGAACGCCCGCGGACCGTAGCTGCCGACGACCCGGCCGTCGGCGTCATAAACCTGCCGGGTCCGCACATTGGCTTCCCCGGTCGCAGCTAGTCCGGCCAACACCACCGGGTCGGTGCTGGCGGCGCCGAGCACACTGTCGACCAGCCGGTTCGCCGCGTCATAGACGTACGCGTCGGCGCGGGTCGCGCCGGCCTCGTCGAGCGCCTCGATGACCGCGGTGCGGTTCCCGACCCGGTCGTAGCCCATCGTGGTGGTGAAACCGGTGCTGTTGGTGCGCGGCCGGGTCAGGCTCACCGGCCGGTCCAACACATCGAAACCGCTGGTGGTGGTGTGCCCGTTCGGGTCGGTCACGCTGGTCTGGTTACCGCTGTTGTCGTAGCGGTAGGCGGTGCTCAGCGCCGGGCTGCCCGGCGCCCGGTAGGCGGTCTCGGTCAGCATCCGCCCAGCCGGGTCGTACCTCAGGTGCCGGCTGAACGCGCCGGACGCCGTGCACGCCCCGGCCGCGCCCGGTTCGGTCCCGAACTCCCGCGGTGAGCACACCGACAGGGCGTTGCCGTCGGCGTCGTAACGCACCGCGGTGTGCAGCACCGTCCCGGCCGGCGGGCCGGCGCCGGCGTCACGGGGCCCCCCGGCACTGTCCCCGGCGGTGAACATGTCGGTCTTCCAGTGCACCCCGTTGTAGTCGGCGGTGCCGACGGCCCCGTCCGCATCGACGGTCCGTACGACGTTGTCGACGCTGTCGTAGCCGAGCGTGGCGGTGCAGACGCTGGCGCCGTCCGGACCGGCCGGGCAGTCGCTGTCCGCAGCGCCGACGAGTTCGGAGACGTCGCTGGCCCGGACCGTGGAGACCGTCACCGGCCGGTTGACCAGGTCGTAGCCGGTGCGGGTCGGAACCCCCCGCGGGTCGGTCAGCATGATCGGGTTGCCGAACGGGTCGAACTCGACCTGGCTGGGCGGTTGCCCGGCGGCGCGCTGCTCGGGCTGCAGCATCGAGGTGGTCTGGTCGTCCGGCGCGGCCTGCCCGCCGGTGACGGTGTCGTACAGCACATCGAACGGGCCGGGAGCGTTCAGCGCGGCCGGGCAGTCACCGATCGGCTGTCCGGCGCTGCCGCGGGCCGGCCGGTCCAGCCGCGGGTTGCCGTGCACGTCCACACACCGCGCTGTGGTGTCGCCCAGCGGGCTGCGCTGGCTGACCGGCCACCGCCACGGGGCGGCGACGGCCTGCTCGACCGGGCCGGCCGCGTACAACGTCTGGCTGTACCGGTCGGTGGTCGGCGCGCTCAGCGTGCCGGGGAAGTCGGTGACCGGCCGGCCGCCGACCGCGTTACGGTCCCAGCTGCGGACGGTGTTGCCGGCCGCGTCGTGCCCGAACGCCACCGACGCCCCAGCCGGGTCGGTCACGCCCAGCAGCCACCCGTCGGCGCTGACCGTGCCGGACAGGTCCCGACGGTCCCGGCCGGCGTAGCTGTAGCGGTAGGGCGCGCCGACCAGGCCGGCGTTCGGGGTGCGCATGCTGAGCCGCTGACCGAACGTGTCGTAGCTGTAGCGGGTGACCGCCAGCTCGGGGTTGTCGGCGGGGCCGTGCGGGACGCTCACCGCGCAGACCAGCCCGGTGTTGCTGGCCGGTCCGGCGCACACCTCACCTGCCGGTGGCACATTCGGGGCCGCGCCGCTGTCGCTGTCGACGGTGAACACGGTGCGGTAACGCCCGACCGGCTCGTCCGGGACGCTCTGGTTGCCGCGGGGCGAGAGCTGCTCGACCCGGTCGGTGACGGTGAACAACGTGCCGGCCGGGGCCGGCGCGCCAGTGCTGGTGTGCCCGCCCGCGCCGGCGGTCAGCTGCGCCGACTGCGCCGCAGGACCGGACGCCGACCAGTGCTGCGAGCGGTATCCGTAGGTGGTGACCAGCTGCGCTGGGGTCGCGCTGCCGGCCGCGGCGCCGCTCACCGCGGCCGTCCGCAGCACCTGCCCCAGCGGGTCGTAGAGCCAGGAGGTGTCCTGGTCCGGGGTGCCGCTACCTGCCTGCCGGACCTGCCGGCACAAGTTGTTGTCCCGACCGCCAGCCGGTTCGGCGCAGACCTCGGTGTCGCTGTCCCAGCTCAGCGCGGTGTCATGCAACCCCGCGTAGCCGGCGGGGAGCTGGCCGTCGGTGACCGCCCCGACCGCGCCGTCGACGACGCGGGCGGCCCGGCCGAAGGCGTCCAGGCCGAGGAAGGTGCGTTGCTGCTGCCCGCCGCGGACCGTCACGGTGCTCTGCCGGTCCGGGTAGTCCACCGTCGTGAGAGTGCCGCGCCGGTCGGTCAGCGACGCGACTCGGCCCAGCCCGGCCAGCGCGCTGACCGCCCCGTCGGCCGGGCGGGTGTAACCGACGGTGGTGCTGGCGCCGCGGGCATCGACGACCGCGCACAGCTGATACGCGCTGCCGCCGCAGTCCACCGCGCCGCCGCCGGCTGCCGGGTCACCCTGGTAGCGGTAGGTGACGGTGTCGCTGCCACCGCCGGCCTGCGGCGGGTTGACCACCGCGGTCAGCAGCATCGTCGGGCCCTGCACCCCCGCCGGCAGGTCGATCTTGCGGAACTCATACCGGGTGATCCGCCCGGCCGGGTCACGAACCTCGGTGCTGGCCGCACCCGTGCCGGACAGCTGCCCGACCGGCAACGGGTCCTGACCGGTGTAGGTGAAGGTGAACGAGCGGCAGCCCGCGGTCAGGCTCGGCGCGCCCAACGCGTCCCGGCTGACCGTGCACGCGTTGCCCTGCCCGTCGGCCGAACGCGGTTCGTAGACATACCGCAACGCCCCGGTGACGAGCCCGCTGTCCTGACCGACACCGTCGTAGACGTAGGCCAGCTCACTGCCCGCCCCGTCGATCATCGACAGCAGCTGCCCGGTCGCGGCGAACTCGGTCCGCAGCCGATCCGGCCGCACCGCGGTGTAGCCCAGCACCAGCTGCAGGTCGGCGGCCTGACCGGCGCCGGCCGACAGCCGCCCGCACGGGTTCTGGCTGTCCGTCGGCTGCACCGCCACGTACCGCCACAACCCGAGCTGCACCCCCGGCGGCGGGTCGTATGCGGTCGCCAGGCACATCGCGCCGTACCCGGTCGGCAACCCCAACGCCGCCGGCCGCAACACCCCGGTCAGCCCGGTCACGTCCACCGCCGGCAAACCCGCACGGGCTGTGAACACGTGCCGGGTGCCGTCCCGGTCCGCCAACGTGATCGACAACGGCTCGGTCACCGTCTGCGCGGCCTGCCCCAACCGGGGCACCACCAGACCGGTCGGGGTGACACCCGCCGTCCCGGCCAGGTCGCCGGAGAACCCGACGTCCAGCAGCCAACCAGCACCGAAACTGCCCGGCAACGTCGCGACCGTGCTCTCCTGACTGTTGTAGGTGCGGCGCAGCACATACCCCAACCGGCCCCGGCCCTGCACCGGCGTGGAGTCCGTCGCCGACACCACCAGGTTGCCGTTCGCGACATTCACCGACGCCTGACTCTGCGGCCCGACCGCCGCGCTCAGATACGACCACCACGGCTCGATCCCCAACCCGGCGCCGCAGACCGTCGTCGACGCCGCATCCGAACCCGACAGCCCACCGTCGGCCAGGCTCGTGGTCGCGACCGCGGTGTTGACCACCCCGGTCAGGCAGTCCCGCTCCGAACCGGCCAGCACCCCGGTGTAGGTGAAGCTCACCGTCTCACCCGCCGGGATCGACTCGCCCGGGACCGGCAGCATCAACGTCCGGCCGGCCGGTCCGGCCGTGCCGGACGGGTCCAGCACACACGACACGCACAACAGGCCGCCGGTCAGCACCGGCCCGCTCAGCAGCAACCCGGCCGGCAGCAGGTCGGTGACCGTCTCCACCGCCAACGGACCGGCGTTCGGGTTTGCGACCGTGACCGTGTAACGCACCGCCTCCCCAGCGGCGTGCGCCGGCCCGGCCGGGTCCGTCCCCCCCGCCGGGGTCAGCGCCTGCCCCAAGC
>JBBSVA010000137.1:0-8496 GCA_038233915.1 Mycobacteriales bacterium
GTCCAACGCGGAGAACTCCAGGCCGTCCACGTCAACCAAGGACGACGAAAAGGCCTACGTATCAACGTAAGTAGCGAGCAGGTTGGACTGTTCGATCAACCCTGATGAAAGGCTTGCGCAGTGTTAACCAGTTCCGACCGGGCCGAACAGGATCACCGACTCGCCGGCGCCGAGCCAGCGCAACGCGGCCAGGTCGCGAAGGGCGGGCGCGGGCAGTTTGGGGTTGGCGGTGAAGTCGAAGCTCTCGATGGTGGCCTGTTCCTCGAACCGGGCTCGTCGCAACCGGCGGCCGATCGCGGCGGTGTCACGTCGGCTGATCTCGTCCTCACACAGCACCTGCAAGAACTCCAGGTGGCCCAGGTCACCGGCGCGGGCCTGGGCCAGCCGGGTGTCCAAGGAGTCGAGCATCCCGGTCAACTTCAACGCGCGCAGTGCGGTGTGCAGGGCAGGATCAAGGACGGTCATGACAGGTCTCCGGTCGGTGTCGGCTCGGTGGCGGTGCGGGTGGCCGCACCAAGGGCGACCGCCTGGGCGCCGAGGTAGTCGGCCAGGTAGTGCGCCCAGCGGGAGGCGTCCAGCGGGCGGGCGATCGGGAACCGGGCGAGCTCGTCGATGACCTCGTGGCTGCCCAGGCGCAAGAAGTCCTCCAAGATCCCCAGGATCTCGATGAGCTCGAGCGCGCAGTCGCGGTCCATCTCCCACTGCACCTCGTCGCTGCTGGCCTGGGCCGAGTGGGCGGTCATGCGCCGCTCTCGCAGCTGGCGTCGTCGGCGTCATCACCGGTCTTGGCACTGGCGGTCGTGATGGGCAGGGCGATGACCTCGGCCAAGGCAGGAGGTCGGGCACGGCAGCCGGGTTCGGCCTGTGTGGTGCTGAACAGGTCCTGCTGGCCGCGCAGGAACGCCGGGATGACCGCGACGCGCTCGCCGCCCTGCTCGGCGCCGGGGCTGGCGGTGGTCTCGGTGCCAGCGACCAGGATCCCCTTGATCGTGCGGTAGGACGGATCCCCCACCGCCAGCGCCCTGGCGCAGGCCGCCTCCAGCCGAGACGGGGTGTGCGTCTCACGCAGCCCGAGGACACCTTGGGCGGCGCGTAGCCGGAACAGGGCGTTGTCGGTCAACAGCCCGGCCAACACCAGCTCGCAGGCCGGGCCGACCTGTTCGGCGGTGCGCCGGCACCAGGTCGGGGTGCGCATGTGGAACGCGATCTTCTCCGGCGGGTAGTGATCGAAGTTGGTGCGTCGTCCCTTCTCGGCGTGCACATGGGTCGCGACGACCTGTCCAGCGGCGATGATCTGCACCGTCGTCGCCGTGCTCCGGGCATCCACCCGGGCCCCGATCAGAGCCCACGGCACCGAGTACAACGCCCGGCCGACCTTGACGTGGATGTCCGGGCCGACCTTGCCCGTCGACCAGGTCGCCAACACGAACGGCGTCCGGGGCAGCGGACGCAACGCCGGGGCCTCCACCGCCGCGAACACCGCCGCCGGCGCCGCCCCGTCCAGCGGCCGGCAGGCCCGCGTCCCGGCCACCTCGCCCGACCAGCGGACCGCCTCGGTCTGCATCTTGGCCAGCGAGGTGAACTGTCGGCCGCGCCAGAACGAGTCCCGCACATACGGCATCGGCCGTTCGACCCGCGGCTTGTCCTTGGGCTTGAACGCCCGAGCCGGATCGACCAGGGTGTCGTAGTGCACGGCCAGCTCGGCGTAGGAGCGGTTGATCTTCGGGTCGTAAAGGTCCGGCTTGTCGACCCCGGTCTTGAGATTGTCCGGGACCAGCCGGGCCGGCACGCCTTCGAAGAACGCGAACGCCTCCACATGGCACCGGGTCCACGCCGCCTGGTCCATCACCAGCACCGGGCGCACGAACATGTGCCGCGAGCAGGCCAGCACCATCACGAACGCCCACACCGTGCGCCGGCGCGCGGTCACCGGGTCGACCCAGATCCCGAGCCGGCCGTAGTCGATCTGCGCCTCGCTCCCCGGTTCGGCGTCCACCGGCCGCAGCACCCGTACCTGCGAGCGGCGGACCTCCTCAGGCAGGTTCGCCGCCACCCACCGGCGCAGCGAGGCCACCGACGCCACCAGAGCGTGCTCGTCGACCAGCCGCTGATGGATCGTGGCCACCGTCACCCCTCGGCCTTCAGCTGGTCGCGGATGTAGTCGGCGTGCACCGCGATCGCTGGCCACGTCACCTGCCGCAACCCGGCGTCCAGGACCTGCGGGAACCACACCGCCGCCTTGGCCCGCCAGTCCGCCTCGGCCATCACCGGTGGCCCGCCCGGCACCAGCCCCTCGGCCTGGACCGGCGCCAGGTACTTGCGCACCGTCTTGCGGTCGATCCCCAGACTGTCGCCGATCTGCACCTGCGAACGCTTCGCGTCCCAGTGCACGTAGATCTCGATCAGATCGATCATCTCGAACGTCCTCCTCGCCATGTCGGCTCCTCACCTCGTCGGTGAGCCGGAGCCTGCGTCGGTTGGAGGACCACCCCCGCCACGCCACGCACGTCGTCCCCATGGGGAATTACGTGAACGGCCTGGGTGGGGAATTACGTGATCGGAAACCCCTCACACCTGGGGAATTTCGTGATCGCCGACAGGTGGGCCGGCCCCGCCAGGTCGGCGGTCCGGCGCTGGTTGTCGTCGAGCTCGTTGTCGCGTTGCAGCCGGTTGCGGCCGGCGGCCTCACGCGTCTGGTTGTCGAGTTGCCTGGCTTGTGCGCTGATGGGTGTGATGGCCGCTTGGCATTCGTGGACGAGCCGGTAGTGCAGTGCGCGGGCGGGCCGGTCGGGTGGTAGCGGTTCCTGGGCTGCCAGCCGCGGTAGGTGTTGGTGGACGTCGTAGCCGGCGTGGTGGGCGCGGTCGAGCGCGGCTGCGAGGCCGCTCCAGTCCGCGCCGGTGACCAGTCGGGGGTCGATGCTGCGGCCGACGTCGAGCCACACGGTGGCGGCCCAGTCCTGGAGCACCTGCTCGGGGGTGGGCGGCGGGCTGACGGTTCGGTCCGGGCCGTCCTGGCCGACGGGGGTGCCCTCTTCGGGAGCCCGCGTCGTCGAGGGCAGGCGCGGCGGATCGGTGTGGGGTGTGCGGGCGGCGAGGTGGTGGCGGGTTTTGCCGTGCGGGTCCTGGGTCCAGGCGTGCCCGGCGTCCAGCACTTCCAGGTGCACCTCACCGGGCAGGGCGTCGACGAGGGTGGTGAGGTAGTCGATGTGTGCGAGCCAGTGCTCAGGGGGTAGTGCGCCGATCGCTTCGGCCGCGGACCGGATCGCGAACACGCTGCCTTCGGCGGTGTGCAGCCGGCCCGTCCATTGCCCGACGCGCTGGTCGATGAGGGTCCGGGCCAGGGTCGGCGGGTCGGTCAGGGCGTCGCGCAGCGCCTTGGCGCCGGCGGTGCGGAGCATCTCGGCGGGGTCTTGGCCGTCGCCCATGATCAGGTGGCGGGGGTTCGCGCCGCGGGCGGTGAGCTGCCAGAACGCCCGGACGGCCGCTTGTTGTCCGGCGCGGTCGTTGTCGGTGGCCACGATGATCCCGGCTTTGCCGGCGCCGAGGTAGGGGCGGAGCTGGTCGGCTTGGCGGTCGGTGAAGGCGGTGCCGAGCGCGGCGACGCCGACTGCTTGGCCGTCGCCGGCCAGGGTGGTGGCCCAGGCGTCCAAGGGTCCTTCGACCAGGACGGGGGTGGCGCCGGCGCCGAGGGCTTCGGCACCTTCGGTGAGCCCGAACAGCTGCGCGCCTTTGTCGAACAGCTCGGTCTGTGGGGTGTTGAGGTACTTCGGGCCGGCGTCGGGGGTGTTGGGGTTGCGCCGGCCGATGAAGCCGCGGACCTCTTGGTCATGGGTGATCGGGAACATCAGTCGGTCGCGGAACCGGTCGATGAGCTTGCCGGTGCGGGCGGTGCTGGCCAGGCCGGCGGCGAGCAGCTCACGGTCAGACGCCCCAAGTTGGCGTAGGTGTTCGGTGAGGGCCGTCCAGCTGGCGGGGGCGTAGCCGGGGGTGAACCGCGGGTCGCCTGCGAGGTCGTTGCCGAGCCGGTCGTGCAGGTGCTGGGCGGCCCAGGAGCCGCGGTAGCGGTCGGTGAAGAACACCAGGGCCTGGTGGTTGAGCTCGAGCAGGCGATCGCGCGGGATGTCCTGGGACTGCCACACCTGGGTTTGGCCGGGGAGCTGGGAACGGTCGGGATCACGCGGCATCCACGCGACGTCGGTGCCGGCAGGGCCGCCGGCGCCGACGTCCGGACGCTGCGGACCGCCGGAGCCGGGGCCGGCCGGGTCGGGTGACGACGGTTCCTCGTCGACGTCGGCGGGTGGTTCTGGATTGGCCGGCCAGTCCTGGTCGTCGGGTGCGGCCGGCCCGGCTGCCAGTGCGCTGGGCGCGAGGCAGTCGGTGAGTTCGTGCAGGTCCTGCGGCGGCAGGAGCTCGAGCTCGGCCGGGTCGGGTGGGGGTGCGGTGCGCTCGTCGTCGCATGGCTCGCCGTCGGTGAGCATCCCGATCCGCCACACCAGCGCGGTGGCGAGTTCGTCGGGGCGCAGGCTCCGGTCGTCTTGCTGACCAGCGAGCAGGCCGTAGGCGGTGGTCAGGATCTGCTGGGGTTGCCAGCCGCTGTGGGTGGCATCGGAGACGGCGGCGACCAGAGCGGGCCAGGCCGGGTCGGCGAGCACCCGGCGGGTGAGCGCGTCGCCGATGATCGCGGCCAGCGTCGGGGTCCACTGCGGTCGCAGGGTGCTCGCCGGGTGGTCGCTGTCGTTGCTGGTGGCGTCCAGGGCGGCTGGGGACAGGTGTCGGCTCAGCCGCCACCACAGCGCGGCGGCGGGCCATTCGTCGGGCAGTGGCGCTTCGGCCCCGACGGCCTGGGTGAGGCTGGTGATGTCGATGCCGGCCCGGTCGGCGGCGGTGAGCCGGTCGGCCAGCTGCGGCCAGAACGGGTCGGCGGTCAGCCGCGGTTCGATGCTGGCCGCCAGCGACTTCCAGCGGGCAGCCGCGACGCCCAGGTCGCCCAGCGCGGCGGCGACCGCCTTGTTGAGGGTTCGTTGCTGGCGTTGTTCGGCGGCAGGTAGGCACGGCGGGCCGGTGGGTCGGCGGTCGCTGTCGGGCACGTCGTGCGCGGCCCGCCACACCGCGAGCTCGGCGAGCAGGTCGTCGCTGCCGCGGTCGACCAGGGCGCTGGCCCACGTCGGGGCGCTGGTCGGTGTCCACCGACGGGCTCGGTCGGCGACTTGTGCAGCCAGGTCGCGGACCAGAGCGTCACGGCCGCGCAGATATCCGCCCCAGGCGGGTACGGCGCTCAGCGCACCGGGCACTGCGGGGAGCCAGGGCAGCGGGCCGGCCGGGCTGCCCCCCTCGCCGCGGGACGGTCCGTTGCCGGGGTCCAGGCGCCAGTACAGGACGGCTGCGGGGTCGCTGGCGCTGCTCAGCTCCCCCGCCCCGTGCGCTCGGGTGAGGACCTCGGCCGGGTCGTGACCGCCGGTGGCGAGTAGCGCGAGGTGGGAGCGCAACGTCGGGTAGGCCGGGGCGGCGCTCAGACCTGGGCGGGTCTGCTCGGCGGCCAGGTCGATCTGGGTGAGGCGGTCCTGGCCGAGGTGCTCCTGCGCGGCGACGGTCAGGCTGTCGTAGTAGCGGTCGGCGGCGCCGGCCAGGCGGGCGGCGGGGTCGGTGAGGGTGCGTTGTGCGCTGGTGGCGGAGCTCTGCGCGCCGTCCCGGGCCAGAATTCGGCTCAGGATGTCGACGGCGGTCGGCGGCAACAGGGCGTCGGGGGTGATGACGGTGTGCTCGTCGCCGTCGCCGGCGGTGCTGAGGTAGACGTGGTTGCCGGTGCGCCCTCGGGTCATCGCCACGTACAGCAGCTGGCGGGTTTCTGCGCCGGTCGCGACGGTGTGGCACACGTCGGCGGTGACGCCTTGCGCGCCGTGCACGGTGCTGGCGTAGCCGAGTGCGGTGTGCGCCCGGACGTAACCGGCGGGCAGTGTCAGCCGCCGGCGGGTGGCCAGGTGGGTGACCTGCAGGGCGCCGCCGGGCAGGACTGCCTGGACGGTCCAGCGGTCGCCGTTTTTGACCCAGTCGGTGGCGCTGATCGCCAGGGTGCGGTCGTTGCGGCGGGTGATCAGGGTGTCGCCGGCGCTGGCGCACGACCCGTCAGCGAGCTGCACCTCCGGTCCTGCAGCGTCGTCGCTGGCGGCGAGCCGGTCGGTGCGGGCCCGGGCGTTCAGGGTCGCGACGAGCTCGCGGGTGGGGGCGAGCATGACGCTGTCCCGGCCGGCGGCGCGGTCCGCCGCCCAGGCGGTGTAGGCGGCGTCGGCGACGGTGCTCTGGTCACCGACATGGACCCGGCCGGCGTCGAGGTAGAAGCCCAGGGCGGCGCCGTCACCGGCCCGCAACGCCAGCGACGCCGCGCCCTCGGCCGGGTCGACGAACCGCACGACCTGGCTGAGCGTGACCGCCCCGGCGAGTTCGGCGAGGTCGCGGAGCACCCCGCCGGCGCCGATCGCGGCGAGCTGCTGGTCGTCGCCGATCAGCCGGACGCTGCCGCCGCGGATGCCGATGCACGCGACGGCGCGGGCCAGCTCGGCGGTGCCGGCCATCCCCGCCTCGTCCAGGATCACCAGCGTGGACGGGCCGATCTGTTGCACCCATGCCGGGACCGGCCCGCGGCCGGCGACCGGCCGGGCCGGCCTGGTTTCGCTGTCCAGTGACCAGATCAGCTGGGCGAGGGTGTCGGTGTGCGCGCCGATCTCGGCGCCCAGGACCGCCGCCGCCGCGGCCGACGGCGCCAGGCCGACGACCGTCCCGCCGTCGTCGGTCCAGGCCTTGGCCAGCACCGCCATCGCGGTGGTCTTGCCGGTGCCGGCCGGGGCGAGCGCGAGCTGCAGTCGGGCGCCGGAGGTCGCGAGCTCACGGACCAGTTGGGCTTGGCCGGGGTTGAGCTCGACGCCGTTCGCGGCCGATTCGAGCAGCGCCAGGTCGACCGCGGCCGGGGTCGCGACCTGCCCGCCGCGCAGCCGGGCGGTGGCGATCAGGGCTCGTTCGGCGGCGACGACCTGCGGTGAGGTGTACAGCTGCGTCCCGGCGGCCCGGTACACCGACGTGCCGTCCTTGCGGCGCAGCGCGGCCGGTTCGCTGACCGGCTCGGTGACTCCCAACGCCAGCGACTGCGCCGGCGACAGCGCCGCGGCGACGACCCGCTCGACGGCGTCGTCCAGGTGCGCCAGGGCGACCCCGGCGGTCCGGGCCCTTCGTTCGGCCTCGGCCCGTACGTGCGCCTCCTGCCAGGTCGCGCGGGAGGTCTGCACGGTCGCCAGGACCGTCTCGGCGGTGTCGGCGACCCAACGCGGGGGGACCGACGACGGTTCGCCGGCGCGCCGCGGTCGTCGTTGGACGGCGTGCAGCATCGCCGCCAGCCGGTCCTCCCCGCCGAGCACCCGCAGCGCTTCGGCCCGCCAGGTGGTGCGCTGCTCGGCGAGTGAGCGGGGGGCGTGCTTGGTCTGCCGGGTCTCCAAGGTTGCGCGTTGGGCGAGCTTGACGGCTTCGATCGGCCCGGGCGGGCGGCCGTGGTCGATCTGGAACTGCACCGACAGCTGCGCCCGACGCAGGTCGATGCTGGCCCGGCGCGCGGACCAGCTCTGATTGAGTTTGTCGCTGACGCCGACGATCTCGCGGACCGGGCGCTTCCCGGGTTCGCTGGCCGGCCGGTCGGCGAAACGCACGCCGACCGAGGCGGTCAGGTGCGCCTCCAGCCGGGTGTTGTACCGCTCGGAGGCCGCGACGGTCATCTTGTGCAGCGGCCGTCCGTCCAGCGCCAGCCACCGCCCGTCCAGGGCCTGCACCTTGTTGGCGATCGCGACGTGGGTGTGCAGGTCCGGGTCGCCGGCCCGGCTGTCGCGGTGGGTGAACGCCGCGGCGATCAGCCCGCGGACGTCGACCTGCTGCACCCCGGCCCGGCCGAGCCGGGTGTAGGTGGCGTTGTCCTCCAGCCACCGCAGCGTGTCGGCGACCGCCGCCTGGTGGGCCTGCTCGATCCGGCGGGCGACCTCGCGGGGGGCGACCGCCCACAGCGCCGAGACGCTCTTGACCGGGCTGAACGTCAGGTCGTAGCCGGCGACGGCGGTGGTGCGTTGCCGGGAGGCGCGGGCCAGGAAACCGGACAGCTCCCGGGCGTCCGCCGGGGGCCTGCCGAACTCCTTACCGAACAGTTCCCGGCCGAGCTCGGACCGCAACCGGGCACGTTCGTCCTCCGGGATCGGCCAGTCCCGGGGCAGCCCGGCGCCGGCGTTCCACCCCTCGAACCGCGCCGCGATCTGCTTACGCCAGTCGGTGACCCCGTCGAACACCCGGTAAGGCACGCCGAGCCGGGTCGCGGCCAGCACCGCCGGCACGCTGTGGCCCGCCGCGATCAGCTGAGCCTCCAACAGCTCGGCGTCGGGATGCCGGCCTTCACCGAACAGCGCGACCATCTGCGCCTCGGTCACCTGCGGGCCGGCAGAAAACTCTGGCAGCCCGTCCGCCCCGCGA
>JBBSVA010000138.1:0-8481 GCA_038233915.1 Mycobacteriales bacterium
CGCCGGTGTGCTGACGGTCCTCGGCACGCTGGGCATCGCGTTCTCCGGCGCGATGCGCGCCTGGCAACCTGCCGTGCCGGTGCAGCAGGGCGGGGTCCGGGGGCAGGGCGGCCAACGCAGTCTCTTCGCCACCGTCCGGGTGCCTGGGATGCCCCGGGTGCTGGTCAGCGGCACCGCGCTGATGCTCGGCTTCGGCGCGGTCGAGGTCGCCGTCCCGGCCTTCGCCGAGGCGGCCGGCTCGCCCGGCCTGTCCGGCGTGCTGCTGGCCACCTGGTCGCTGGGGTCGGTCGCCGGCGGCCTCTGGTTCGGCGCCCGGGTGCTGTCGGTGTCCCTGCCGCGGCTCTACCGCTGGGGCCTGCTGGGGACGACGATCGGCATGCTGCCGCTGGCCGCGGTGTCCAGTCCGCTGCTGCTGGGGGCGCTGCTCTTCCTCGGCGGCACGGCGATCGCGCCGACGCTGACCGTGCAGAGCTCCCTGGTCGGCTCCATCGCCCCGGCCGACGCGACGACCGAGGCCTTCACCTGGCTGTCCACGATCGCCTTCGGTGCCTCGGCGGTCGGTGCGGCCGTCGGTGGAGCGCTGGTGGAGACCTCCTACGGCGTCGGTGGCGCGTTGGTGCTGGCCACGGCCGCGGCGGCGCTGGCCGTCGTCGTCACCCTGCTGCCCGGACGACGGGTGCCGGCGGCGCCGGTGCGCGAGCCGGTCGCGGTCTGAGGACCCCCGGGAGGAGGGCTGCCCGCGACGCTGGTAGCCTTTCTCCTCGGTGCTCCCGGGGGAACCTGGTAGCTCGGGAGGCTTCGCCTAGTCCGGTCTATGGCGCCGCACTGCTAATGCGGTTTGGGTTTTGGCCCATCCCGGGTTCAAATCCCGGAGCCTCCGCGCGACAACTGAACACGTACCACCAGGCACCCGTAGCTCAACGGATAGAGCATCTGACTACGGATCAGAAGGTTAGGGGTTCGAATCCCTTCGGGTGCACGTCTGGTTGAGACAGCGCCGGCCCCCGTACTCCTCGGAGTGCGGGGGCTGACGTATGCCCGGGGCCGGTGTGGTACCGGTACCGCTGCCGTGCAAGTGTCGCAGTCACGGGAGGTCCCGGAGCGAGCCGACGGTCGGCGCAGGTCCGAGGTCCGTGCGTCCCGTACCCCGAGAGGACCCCGCCTTGGCCTCGATCACCTTCGACCACGCCACCCTGCAGTACCCGGGTGCCGAGCGGCCGGCGGTCGACGGTCTGGACCTCGACATCGCCGACGGCGAGTTCCTGGTGCTCGTCGGGCCCTCGGGCTGCGGCACGTCCACCGCACTGCGGATGCTCGCCGGCCTGGAGGACGTCACCGGGGGCAGCATTCGGATCGGGGACACCGACGTCACCCATGTCCCACCGAAGAACCGCGACATCGCGATGGTCTTCCAGAACTACGCGCTCTACCCGCACATGACCGTCGCCGAGAACATGGGCTTCCCGCTCAAGATCTCCGGGATGGCCCAGGACGAGGCGCGCGCCCGGGTCGAGGACGCCGCCCGGATCCTGGACCTCACCGACCACCTGGACCGCAAGCCCAAAGAGCTGTCCGGTGGTCAGCGCCAGCGGGTGGCCATGGGCCGCGCCGTCGTCCGGCAGCCGAAGGCCTTCCTGATGGACGATCCGCTGTCCACCCTCGACGCCGAGCTGCGGGTGCAGACCCGCACGGAGATCGCCGCGCTGCAGCGTCGGCTGGCCACCACCACCGTCTACGTCACCCACGACCAGTCCGAGGCCATGACCATGGGCGACCGGGTCGCGGTGCTCGAGGACGGCTGCCTCCAGCAGGTCGACACCCCGCGCACCCTCTACGACCGTCCGGCCAACATCGTCGTGGCCGGCTTCATCGGCTCCCCGGCGATGAACCTGGCCGAGGTCGAGCTCACCGCGGACGGCGCCCTCCTCGGCGGGCGCACCGTCCCCGTCCCCCGTGCCGCCCTCACCGAGCTGGCCGCCCGCGGCGCCCGGACGGCGACCATCGGGTTCCGCCCCGAGTCGGCCGGCCTGACCACCGCGGACACCGGCATCCCGTTCGAGGTCGCCGTCGTGGAGGAGCTCGGATCGGACGCCTACGCCTACGGCTCGCTGGCCGGGTCGGCCGCCGGGTCCGGGCTTCGCGACGGCCTGACGACGATCCGGGTCCCCGGTCACCGTCCGCCGGTGGAGGGCGAGACGGTGTACCTGGAGATCGACCCTTCCGGGCTGCACGTCTTCGACATCGGGTCCGGCGCGAGGATCGAGACCGCCTGACGGTCCTCCGCCGCCCGGGGGAGGCGCGGGCGGCGGAGTCAGGTCAGAGCGGGAAGCTGACGTACTTGGTGGACAGGTACTCCGCCAGCCCCTCGTGCGCGCCCTCGCGGCCCAGCCCGGACTGCTTCACCCCGCCGAAGGGTGCGGCCGGGTCGCTGACGACGCCGCGGTTGAGGCCGACCATGCCGAACTCCAACGCCTCGGACAGCCGCAGCCCGCGGGCCAGGTCCTGGGTGTAGACGTAGGCGACCAGGCCGAACGGGGTCGAGTTGGCCAGCTCCAGGACCTGCTCGTCGTCGGTGAAGGTGACGATCGGGGCGACCGGGCCGAAGGTCTCCTCGACCACGGCGGCCGACCCGGCGGGGACGTCCACCAGCACGGTCGGCGGGTAGAAGAACCCGGTGCCCCCGGGTCGGGTGCCGCCGGTGACCACGCGGGCGCCGGCCTCGACGGTGGCGCGCACGATCCGGTCGACCTTGGCCACGGTCTCCTCGTTGACCAGTGGGCCCAGGCCCACGCCCTCGTCGTCCCCACGTCCGACGGTGACCGCGCCCATCCGCTCGGCCAGCTTGGCGGCGAACGCCTCGGCGACGCCGGTCTGCACGTAGAACCGGTTGGCCGCGGTGCAGGCCTCACCGCCGTTGCGCATCTTCGCCAGCATCGCGCCGTCGACGGCGGCGTCGAGGTCGGCGTCCTCGCAGACGATGAAGGGCGCGTTCCCGCCGAGCTCCATGGAGGAGACCAGCACCTGGTCCGCCGCCTGCTTGAGCAGGATCTTGCCGACCTCGGTGGACCCGGTGAAGGAGATCTTGCGGAGCCGGGGGTCGGCCATCGCGGTGGCGACGACGTCCTTCGCGTTCAGCGTCGGCACGATGTTGACCACGCCGTCGGGCACGCCGGCCTCGGCGAGCACCTGGGTGAGCAGCAGTGCGGTGAGCGGGGTGTCCTCGGCGGGCTTGACGACGACTGTGCAACCGGCGGCCAGGGCCGGCCCGAGCTTGCGGGTCAGCATCGCGGCCGGGAAGTTCCACGGCGTCACCAGCAGGCAGACCCCGACCGGCTGGCGGGTTACCATCGTGCGGGTGCCGCCGGCGGGGGCGATCCGGTAGTCCCCGTCGATGCGCACGGCCTCCTCGGCGAACCAGCGGAAGAACTCGGCGGCGTAGGTCAGCTCGGCCTTGGCGTCGGCGGTGGCCTTGCCGTTCTCGCGGGTCATCAGCAGCGCGAACTCCTCGGCCCGGGCGGTGATCGCCTCGAACGCGCGGCGCAGCATCTCCCCGCGCTGGCGGGGCGGGGTGGCGGCGAACCCGGGAAGCGCGGCGTAGGCGGCGTCGACGGCTGCGGTCACATCGGCGGTGGTGCCGTCGGCGACCCGGGCCAGCACGGTCTCGTCGGCCGGGTCGAGCACCTCGAAGGTGGCCCCGGACGAGGAGTCCCGCCACTGGCCGCCGATGAAGAGCCCGGTGGGCAGCGGGGAGGGAATGCCGGGGATCTGCGCGTCGGTCGTCACGGGGTCATTGGACCACCGGGGATCACTCCGGTGCGTCCCGGAGTGCGGCCAGCACCGTCGACCCGGTGAACGAGCCGACCACCGCCCTCAGCCCGACTGGCCGCGCTGGCCTCCCGGGGTGCGGCTCCAGGCGGCGACTGCGTGCCGGAGAGGGCAGGCTCGGGGGGTGCTCGTCCTCGTCGCCGTCTTCGGTGTGGCCCTGCTGGTCTCGGTCCTGGTGTCCGGGCTGGCGGCCCGCACCGTGCTGTCGACATCCCTGGTGTTCCTCGCCGCCGGCGTGCTCGCCGGGCCCGGCGCGCTGGGGCTGGTCGACATCGCCCCGGAGTCCCCGGTCGTGGAGACGCTGGCCGACCTCGCCCTGGTGATCGTGCTCTTCACCGATGGCATGCGCCTGGGGCTGCGCGACCTGGCGCACGCCGGGCGGGCACCGCTCCGCGCGCTGGGCATCGGCATGCCGCTGACGATCGTGGCCATCGGAGTGCTCGTGGCACTGCTGACGCCGTTGTCCTGGCCGGCCGCGTTCCTGGTCGGTGCCGTGCTGTCCCCGACCGACCCGGTCTTCGCCAGCGCGATCGTCGGTCGGTTGGAGGTGCCGTGGAAGCTGCGGCGGCTGCTGAACGTGGAGAGCGGTCTGAACGACGGACTGGCGCTGCCGATTGTGCTGATCCTGCTGGCCTCGATGAGCGGTACGGACGCCCACCCGCTGCAGGTGCTCGGGGAGCTCGCCCTGGGCATCGTCATCGGGGTCGCGCTCCCCTTGGTCGCGACTCTGCTGGTGCGGCTGCCCAAGCTCGGGGCCACGCCGTCCCTGCAGCCGCTGGGCCCCCTCGCCGTCGGCATCCTGACCTACGCCGTCTGCGAGCTGACTTCAGCGAACCAGTACCTGGCCGCGTTCCTGGGGGGCGCCACGGTCGCGACCGTGGCGCCGCAGGCGAAGGAGGCCTTCGAGGCGCTCGGGGAGCAGCTCGCCGAGCTGGGCAAGTTCGCTGCGCTGCTGGTCTTCGGCGCCCTGCTGACCCCCACGCTGCTCGGCGGCCTGAGCTGGGGTGGGTACGCAGTGGCATTCCTGGCGCTGCTGGTGGTGCGCCCGCTGTCCTTCGTGATCGCCCAGCTCGGCGTCCCGATCCCACGCCGGGAACTGTGGACGGCGGCCTGGTTCGGGCCCAAGGGGTTCGCCTCGGTGGTCTACGGGTTGGTGGTGCTGGCCTCGGGAGAACCGGAGGCCGAGCAGGCGTTCGCGCTGATCGCGGTCTGCATCGCCGTCTCGATCGTGGCGCACTCCAGCACGGACGTCCCGATCGCCCGGCTCTTCGACGTCGAGGAGGAGGCCGGGGTCCCCTCGGACAGGCAGGCCCAGGCAGGCGACGTCGGGGAGTCATCGGCCGACGACGGTCCGCCCGACGACGGCGGTCCGGGGCTCAGACCCCGAGGGTGAGCAGCGCCGTTGCCGGAGGCTCGCCCGCGGCATCGGCGTAGCGACTCAGCCCGTCGTGCACCAGGACCTGCTCCTCCCGCGTCAGTCGGGTCAGCACCCCGCGCAGTTCGCTGCGCCGCCGCTGCGTCACGTCGACCACCAGTCCGGCGCCCGGCGCGGTCAGCTCGACGAGGACCTCGCGTCGGCTGTCCGGGTTCTCGGCGCGGCGCACCCATCCGCCGGAGACCAGTCGGTCGGCCGAACGGCTGAAGGTCGAGGGGTGCACGCCCACCGCCCGAGCCAGGTCGCCGCTGCGCTGCGGACCGCGGGTGGCCAGCAGCACGAGCACCCGGAACTGGGGCAGCGACACGTGTTCGCGGGCCACCGCCAGGGACCGGGCGACGGCGCCCAGCAGGGCTCGGGACGCGTCCAAGGCCGCGTCGACGATGGCGTCGTCGACGCCTGTACCGGCCTCTCCCGCGTCGTTGCCGGGGCCCGCGAGGTCGTCGGGATCCCGGTGGTGGGGTGGGTCTGGGGTCACCGTCCGAGCGTAGGAGCGACGCGGTAACGATCGTGTTGCAAAGGAGCAAGTGTTGGCTTTCGGCAGGCGCTGCGGGCAGGTGGACGGGACCATGGAGACGCGGGCCCGCAGCGTCGCGGGCCCGCGCCACTGTGTCGAGTCCTTTCCGCGCAGCCCCGGCACCGCTCGTCGGTCATCGCACCCGACCCCCGGAGGTCCCCATCCGAGGCAGCTCCGCACGACCCGACGAGCCGACCCCGGAGGGGCTGCTGCCGGTGAGCCCGGAGCTGGGTCCGCCCGCGCCGCGCCGGGTGTGGGTGCTCGCGAGGCTCGTCGTGGGGATGGCCCTGGCCGGGCTGCTGGTCGCCGGTGTCGCTGTCCCGTGGCTGGGCGCCGCCGGCCTCGTCGCCGAACGGGGTGCCGGGCTGCTGCGCCCACTGGACGCCGACGTGGTGGATGCCCGGCTGGCCGGCAACACCGTGGTCCTGGCGGCGGACGGCTCGCTGATCACGCAGTTCTACCGACACAACCGGACCCGGCTGACCGCCGCGGAGATGTCCCCCCAGGTGCGGGCGGCCGTGGTGGCCATCGAGGACGCCCGCTTCTTCGACCACGACGGGGTCGACGGCCGGGGGCTGCTGCGGGCACTCGTGCGCAACCTCGCCGCCGGCGAGGTGGTGCAGGGTGGCTCGACGCTGACCCAGCAGCTGGTCAAGCAGCTCCGGTTGCAGACCGCCGACGACAGCGGGAGCCGGGCGTCCGCGACGGAGGAGTCGCTGGGACGCAAGCTGCGTGAGGCACAGATCGCGCTGGCGATGGAGGAGTCCTACACCAAGGACGAGATCCTGACCCGGTACCTGAACACCGTGTACTTCGGCCGGGGGGCCTACGGGATCGCCGCGGCGGCGCAGGCCTGGTTCTCGACCACCGCCGACCAGCTCACCCTGGCCCAGGCTGCCTCGATGGCGGCGATCGTCAACAGCCCGGTCGCATTCGACCTGCTGGAGGAGCCGCTGGCCGCGCAGCAACGCCGGGACCGGGTGCTGGCCCGGATGGCCGATCTCGGGTTGGTCACCGCGGCGCAGGCAGGAGCCGCCCAGGCGCAGCCGCTGGGCGTGAGTCTCGGCGGGGGTCCACCGAGAGGGTGCCTGCAGGCCGTGACCGGCGCGTTCGCGTGCGGGCACCTGCTGACCGAGCTGGCGGAACTCGGCATCGACCGGACCCGGCTGGACGCCGGGGGCCTGGTCGTGGCGACCACGCTGGACCCCGGCGTCCAAGCGGCCGGGGACGCCGCCGTCCGGGCCACCTTGCCCGAGACCGACAGCAGGGCCGCGATCTTCACGGCACTCGATCCGGGCACCGGCCGGGTGCTGGCCATGGCGGTGAACCGACGCTACGGCCTCGACGAGAACGACCCCACCCAGACCGTCGTCGACCTCCCGGATGCAGCCGGCCAGGGGGCCGGCTCCACGTACAAGGTGTTCACCGCGGTGGCCGCGCTGGAGGCCGGGTTCGGGCTGGAGCACACCATCACGACCGGGGACCCCTACGTGTCCACCGTCTACCGCGACGGCGCCGAGGCCTACGACGTGCGCAACGCGGGGCGCTACCCGCGGACCCTGGACATGGAGCAGGCCCTCTACCGGTCGTCCAACACGTACTTCCTCGCCCTGGAGGACGCCCTCGGCAGTGTCGCCGGACCGGTGTCGGCGGCCCTGCGGATGGGGCTGACCAGCCTCGAGCCGATCGCGGAGCAGGTGGTCGCCGAGAACCGGGGTTCCTTCACCTTCGGTGCCGAGCCCACCAGCCCACTGGCGCTCACCAGCGCCTACGCCACGCTGGCAGCCTCGGGCACCCAGTGTGACCCGCACCTGCTGGCCGCCGTGACCGACCGGGCCGGTGCGCCCGTGCTCGACGAGGACGGTGTGCCGCTGGTGCCGGCGGAGTATTGCACCGTGGCCGCGATCGCGCCGGGCATCGCCGACACGATCACCCAGGCCCTGCGCAAGGACGTCGAGCCGGGTCACCCGGGTCAGACGGCCTCGGCCGCCTACGTCCCCGGCCACCAGATCGCCGGCAAGACCGGCACCTCGCAGGACAACTACTCGATCGCCTTCGTCGGCTACACCCCGCAGGTCGCGGCCGGCGTGATGGTCTACGACCCGGTGCAGAACCAGAACGTCGGCGGGTTCGGTGGCGGGAAGGCAGCGACCATCTGGCACGACGCCATGGAGCCGGTGCTCGCCGGTCTGGAGGCCGAGCCGTTCCCGCCGGCCGACCCGGCCTACATGCGGGGCGACCGGACCCTGCTGCCGGCGGGGTGCGTGGGTGCCGACGTCGCGACGTGTCGCGCGTTGCTCGCGGACTCCGGGATCGACGCCCGGGTGGTGACCGTCGACGCCGACGTCCCCGGCGGGACGGTCCTGACCATCGACCCGCAGTCCGGGGCCTCCGTCCCACCGGGAGCCGCGGTCACCGTGACGGTGAGCAACGGTTCGGGCTACGTCGTCCCGGAGCCGGAGCCCACGGCGGCGCCACCCAGGGCGGCGCCTCCCACGACGGCGCCTCCCACGACGGCGCCTCCCACGACGGCGCCTCCCACGGCGGCGCCCCCGACGACGGCGCCCCCCACGGCGGCGCCCCCGACGACGGCGCCCCCGACGACGGCGCCCCCGACGACGGCGCCCCCGACGACGGCGCCCCCGACGACGGCGCCCCCGACGACGGCGCCTCCCACGACGGCGCCTCCCACGACGGCGCCCCC
>JBBSVA010000139.1:0-8401 GCA_038233915.1 Mycobacteriales bacterium
CGAGCTGCTCCGACACGGCACCACCGCCGTCCGCACGCACGTCGATGTCGACCTGGGCGTCGGGCTGCGCGGGATCGACGTCGTCCGCGAGGCGGTGGAGGCCCTCGACGGCGCGATCGAGGTCGAGGTCGTCGCGTTCCCGCAGGACGGCGTCGTCCGTCGTCCCGGGGTGCTCGAGCTGCTCGACCGGGCCGCCGCGGCCGGCGTCGCCTCCATCGGCGGGCTGGACCCGGCCTCGATCGACCGCGACCCCGTCGCCCAGCTGGACGGGCTGTTCGCCATCGCCGAGCGGCGGGGCGTCGGACTGGACCTGCACGTGCACGACGGCGGCGAGCTCGGGGCCTTCACCTACGACCTGATCCTCGAGCGGGTCCGCCGCAGCGGGTTGCAGGGCCGGGTCACGATCTCGCACGGCTTCGCCCTCGGGGAACTGCCGGCAAGGCGGCAGGAGGAGCTGCTGGACGAACTCGCCGAGCTGGACGTCGCCTGGACCACCGTCGCGCCGGTGCGTTCGGCCCCGCTGCCGTGGGAGGGCATGCGTGCCCGCGGCATCGGGCTGGGCTTGGGCACCGACGGCATCCGCGACCTGTGGTCCCCGTTCGGCGACGGCGACCTGCTCCGGGTGGCGCTGGACTTCGCCCGGCTGCACGGCCTGCGCACCGACGACGACCTGACCGCAGCCGTCGGTCTGGCCATTACCGGTGGGGCGCGGTTCGTGCACCGGACCGACCACGGGCTGGTCCCGGGTGCCCGGGCCGACGTGGTGCTCCTGGACGCCGAGAACGTCCCCGACGCCCTGGTCCGCGCGCCGCGCCGGACGCTGGTGCTGGCCGGCGGGCGCGTGGTGGTGCGGGAAGGCGAACTGGTGGTCTGAGCAGCCCGCGGGCTCAGCGCAGGTAGGAGGCCCCGTTCGCGTCCAGCACGGTGCCGCTGCACCACAACGCCTCCGGGCTGGACAGGAACGCGACCGCCGCGGCGATCTCGGCGGGCTCGCCGACCCGGCCGAAGGGGCTCTGCGCGCGGATCGCGTCGCCGACCGGACCGGCCAGCAGCGTGGTCGCCATGTCGGTGGCCACGAACCCCGGCGCGACCGCGCTGACCCCGATGCCGTGCCGGCCCAGGGCCAGCGCGAGTGACTGGGTGAGGGAGTGCACGGCCGCCTTCGACGCGCCGTAGGCCATCGCCTGGGGCTCGCCGCGGAAGGCGCCGCGCGAGCCGACCGTGACGATCCGCCCGCCGTCGGGGCCTTCGGGGCGGTCGAGCAGGTGCCGGACGACGTGCCAGCTGACGTTCGCCGTCCCGACGAGGTTGACCGAGAGCACCCGGTCCCAGGAGGCCTGCCACTGCTCGTAGTCGGACTCCTCGACCACCAGGTGGTCGTGCGCGGCGGCGTTGTTCACCAGCACGTCGACCCCGCCGAGGCCCTCGACCGCGTCGCCGACGAGCGCGGCGACGGCGGCCGGGTCGGCGAGGTCACCGCCGACCAGCACGTGCCCGTCCCCGGGCAGCCCGGCCAGCACCTCGCGGGCGGCGTCGACGCTGTTGGCGTAGTGCACGGCTACCCGGTCGCCACGGGCGGCGAGGGTGTGCGCGATGGCGGCACCGATGCCGCGGGAGGAACCGGTGACCAGGGAACGGGTGCGGGGAGACGTCACGGTCGCCCACGCTAACCACGCCGTACGGACGACGACGGGCGGCCCTCCCGGTGGGGGAGGCCCGCCCGTCGAGGGTGGTGGGGGAGGCCCGCCCGTCGAGGGTCGGTCGAGGTCAGGCGATGGAACGGTCGCTGCCCACCGGGGCGCCGTCGGCCACGTCGAGCGCGCCCTGCACGTCGTCGGGGTCGGCGTCCACGAGCCCACCGGTCTGGGACACCTCGAAGTCCGGCCCGAGCTTCTCCAACGCCAGCCGGCCGTAGACCTGCTGCTGGGTGGCCACCCGCTGGGCGCGGCCCTTGCCGAGGAAGGAGACGATCCAGCTGAACGTCGTCACCACGCGGCTCTTGAAGCCCACGATGTAGACCAGGTGGACCAGCAGCCACATCGCCCACGCCAGGAAGCCGGTGACGCTGAACTTCCCGAGGTCGGCGACCGCGTGGTAGCGGCTGATGGTGGCCATCGAGCCCTTGTCGAAGTACTCGAACTCGTCCTTGTGCTTCTTCCCGGCCACGGTCGCGGCGATCCGGTCGGCGGCGAACCGGCCACCCTGGATCGCGACCTGCGCGACGCCGGGCAGCTTCTTCAGGCTCATCATGTCCCCGACGACGAAGACCTCGGGGTGCCCGGGGATCGTGAGGTCGGGGAGGACCTCCACCCGGCCGGCCCGGTCGATCTCCACGTCGGACTGCTGGGCGAGCAGCGCGCCCAGCGGGGAGGCCTGGACGCCGGCGGCCCAGATCTTGGTGGCCGCCACGATCCGGCGGGTGCCGCCGTCGGTCTCCTTGACGTCCAGGCCGTTGGCGTCCAGCCCGGTCACCATCGCGCCGAGCTGCACCTCCACGCCGATGTCGTTGAGCTGGCGGTGCGCGTTCTTCTGCAGCTTCTCCTTGAAGGGCGGCAGCACGACCGGCGCGGCGTCGAGCAGGATGACCCGAGCCGTCGTCGGGTCGATGTTGCGGAAGTTCCGCTTCAGCGTGCGGCGGGCCAGCTCGGCGATCTGGCCGGCCATCTCCACCCCGGTGGGGCCGGCGCCGACGACGACGAAGGTCAGCAGTCGGTCGATCTCGGCCGGGTCGGTGGCGACCTCGGCCATCTCGAAGGCACCCAGGATCCGGCCGCGCAGCTCCAGGGCGTCGTCGACGGTCTTCATGCCGGGCGCGTACTGGGAGAACTGGCTGTTGCCGAAGTAGGACTGCCCGGCACCGGCGGCCACGATCAGGTGGTCGTAGGGGTGCTCGGTCTCCCGGCCCAGCAGCCAGGAGGTGATCGTCTTGGCCGTCAGGTCGATGTCGACGACCTCGCCGAGCACGACCTTGGCGTTCTGCTGGTTCTTCAGGATGTCCCGGGTCGGCGGGGCGATCTCGCCCTCGGAGAGGATCCCGGTGGCCACCTGGTAGAGCAGCGGCTGGAAGAGGTGGTGGCCGGTCTTGGCCACCAGCGTGACGTCGACGTCGGCCTTGCGGAGCCGCTGGGCGGCGAAGAGCCCGCCGAATCCGGAACCGATGATGACAACCCGCGGTCGGGGGCCGGTGGTCGGGTTCGTGGGCACAGCAGCTCCGGATGTCGTCATGATGTCTCCATGGTCCCACGGCGCGCGGGCGGCCAGGGACCTCCCCGACCTGCGCGTCCGTCGTCCACGCGACGGTGGGGACAGCGTGCCCCCGGACCGCGTGTCGCGCCACCAGCAGCAGCGTGCGGACGGTCGTCGAGATTCCCGCTGAGCCTGGCCGCCGGGTGTGGTGGTGCTACTTCGCGCGGCGGGCCAGCGCGGCCTGGGTCAGCAGGCCCAGGCCGATGCCGAGCATCCAGACGTCCTTGGAGACCGGCAGTCCGTCCTGGGTGGGGGCCACCGACTTGCCGGGCTTGGTCATGCCCGGGGTGCGCAGGTACAGCCCGAGCAGCCCGCCGGAGAACGCGGTGAGCGCAGCGCCGGCGACGGCGGTGGGCACGAACGGGGTGAGCAGCGCGGCGCCGATGGCGATCTCCGCCGTGGACAGGCCCTGGGCGAACGTGGCCGGAGCGACCTTCGACAGGAACGGGTACGTGCCGGCGGCGAAGCCGTGCAGCCCGGCCGCGGTGCCCTCGTCGGCGTTCCGCTTGCCGAGCCCGGAGTTGAGGATGAAGGCACCGGTCGCGATGCGGGGGGCGATCTCGGCGGGGGTGATGGGCAGGCGCATGGGACCTCGTTCAGCCAGTGGTGGGATCGGTCGAGTCTCCCGCAGCCCCGACGCACCCACCATCCCGGGGACCGAGGGGTCCCCGGGATGGTGGGTGCGCTCGAGGGGTCAGCGAGCGCTGCGGCGGGAGCGGCCCGCGGGCTGCTGGCCGGCCCGCGCAGCGAGCTCGGCGCGGGTCCGCGCCGGGCCCGAGGAGCGACCCTGGCCACCGGGGCGCCCACCGCCGGAGGCGCCCCCGCTGGTGCCGCCACCGCCGCCGGAGCGACGGCGTCCCCCGCTGCCCGGGCCCTGCACCTGCGGCGGGGCGACCGGGGCCGGCTCGACGTAGGGCGCGGCCGGGCCGGTCAGCGCGAGGATCTCGCGGGCGCCGGGCTTGACCGCGGTCACCTCCGGGGTGATCCCCGCCTGACGGGCGAGCAGGCGCACCTCACCGGCCTGGTCGGGGGTGGCGATGGTGACGACGGTGCCGCCGGCGCCGGCCCGGGCGGTGCGCCCGGAGCGGTGCAGGTAGGCCTTGTGCTCGGCCGGCGGGTCCACGTGCACGACGATCGCGACGTCGTCGACGTGGATGCCGCGGGCGGCGATGTCGGTGGCGCAGAGCACCCGGGTCGAGCCGTTGGTGAACGCCTCGAGGTTCCGCTCGCGCGCGTTCTGGCTGAGGTTGCCGTGCAGGTCGACGGCGGGCACGCCCCCCGCGGTCAGCTGCTTGGCCAGCTTCTTGGCCTGGTGCTTGGTCCGGGTGAACAGCAGAACCCGGTCCTGGCCCGACGCCAGCTCCTTGACGACCTGGTTCTTGTCCAGGGTGTCGACCCGGAACACGTGGTGGGTCATCGTGGACACCGGCGCGACGGCCGGGTCGACGGAGTGCGTCTTGGGGTGGTCGAGGTAGCGCTTGACCAGGACGTCGACCCCGTTGTCCAGGGTGGCGGAGAACAGCAGCCGCTGGCCGACCTTCGGGGTGCGGTCCATCAGCCGCTTGACCCCGGGCAGGAAGCCCAGGTCGGCCATGTGGTCGGCCTCGTCGAGGATGGTGACCTCGACGGCGGACAGGTCGCAGTGGCCCTGGCCGATGAGGTCCTCCAGGCGCCCGGGGCAGGCGATGAGCACGTCGATCCCGCCGGAGAGAGCCTGCACCTGCGGGTTCTGGCCGACGCCGCCGAAGATCGTCGTCGTCTTCATGCCCAGTGCGCGGGCCAGCGGGTCGACCACGGCCGAGACCTGGTTGGCCAGTTCGCGGGTCGGCACCAGGATCAGCGCGCGCGGCTTGCGGGGCTGGCGCTTGGTGGTCGAGCCGGCCAGCCGGGCGACCAGGGGGATGGAGAAGGCCAGCGTCTTGCCCGAGCCGGTGCGGCCGCGGCCCAACACGTCCTTGCCCGCCAGCGTGTCGGGCAGCGTCGCGACCTGGATCGGGAACGGCGAGGCGATGCCGCTGGCGGTCAGCACCTCGACCAGCGGCGCGGGGACGCCGAGCGCGGCGAAGGTCGTGTCGGTCGGCAGCACCGTGGCGTCCGCGCCGGTGGGCACCGTCTGCACCCGGGGCTGGACGATGGGCTGCTGGGCGCGCGGGTTGGGCACGCCGGCAGCCGGGTCGGTGGCCTGCACGGGGGTGGCCTGCGCGGTGGTGCTCTGCTCGGTGGCCTGCTCACCCTCAGCGCCGGTGCCGCGACCGCGGCCACCGCGGCGACGGCGGTTGCGGCTGCTGCCGGGCTCGCCCTGCACCTCGGCACGGGCCGGCTCGTGCGTGGTGATCAGCGGCTGGGGCCTCGCGGTCGAGGGCGCCGCGCGGAAGGAGGGGGTGGTGCGGCCCTCGGCGGTGCCGGCGGGGCGGGTCGCGCGGCGGCGGGGGCGCTCGCCTGCGGGCTGGTCGGAGTTCACGTCGGGGGTCCTCACCGTGTGGTGGCCACCCGTCCGTCGCCAGGGCGGGGCCCTCGGTGAGTCACCTGGGGCCGCACCGTCCGGTCGGACGTCGGGTCGCCGGCGCGCCTCGGTGGCGCTGCCTGTCGCGCCGACGTCGAGTCCACCTGCTCTCGGATGAGCGGGGGGCGGCGCCGGTGACCACCACTCTGCCACGGCCGGAGGGCCCGGACGGTCGACGAGGGGGAGTCGGTGGTCACAGCGAGTCGTCACGCCCGGGCCGGGGGCGTAGAACGGACAGCCGTGAGGACAGCATGACCGACACTCGCCAGCAGGCCGGCCCCGGCGAGACCGAGGACCCGCCCTATGTGCCCGACCCGCGCCGGTGGCGCGCCCTGTCGGTCACCCTGGTCGTCGGCTTCATGACCCTGCTCGACGTCAGCATCGTGTCGGTGGCGCTGCCGTCCATGCGCGACGCGCTGAACACCTCGGCGTCCGGCGTGCAGTGGGTGGTGTCGGGCTACGCGCTCACCTTCGGCCTGGTGCTCGTGCCGGCCGGGCGGCTGGGCGACGCGTTCGGCCGGCGGCGGATCTTCCTGGTCGCGCTGGTGGTCTTCGTGCTGTCCAGTGCGGCGGCCGGGGCTGCGCCGTCAGTGCTGATGCTGGTGGTGGCCCGGCTGGTGCAGGGCGTCGCCGCGGGCTTCCTGGCCCCGCAGAACTCCGCGCTGATCCAGCAGCTGTTCCGCGGGGCCGAACGGGGCAAGGCCTTCGGGCTGTTCGGAGCCACGGTCGGGGTGTCCACCGCCATCGGTCCGGTCGTCGGCGGCCTGCTGATCGGACTCTTCGGCGAGGACCTCGGGTGGCGGGCGATCTTCTTCGTCAATGTCCCGATCGGCGTCGTCGCGTTCGTGCTGGCCACCCGGTTGCTGCCCCGGGGGCGGCCCTCGGGGACCAGCACCGACATCGACGTCGTGGGGGTGCTGCTGCTCGGTGTCGGCGCCACCCTGGTGCTGCTGCCCCTGATCCAGGCCGAATCCGGTGGCATCGCCCGGCTGTGGTGGCTGTTCCTGCTGGGCGCCGCTGCGCTGGCCGGGTTCGGCTGGTGGGAGCGGCGGGTGGTCGCGCGCGGCCGGGAGCCGGTGTTCGATATCCGGCTGGTCACCCGGACCCGCGGGTACGCCTCCGGGGTGGCCGTAGGAACCGTTTACTTCATCGGGTTCAGCGGCATCTGGCTCGTCTTCGCGTTGTTCTTCCAGACCGGCCTGGGCTGGTCGGCACTGCAGTCCGGACTGGCGGTGGTGCCCTTCGCCATCGGGGCCGCGGGGACCGCGGCCGTCGCTGGTCGACTGGTGAGTCGCTTCGGCCGGCTGCTGACCGTCATCGGGTTGAGCGTGGTCTCCACCGGGTTGGCGGCCACCGCAGCGGTGGTCTGGCTGGTGCCCACCGACCTGCTGGGCTGGGTGGTGGTGCCGACCTTGCTGGTGGCCGGCCTCGGTGGCGGGTTCGTGATCAGCCCGAACATCACCCTCACCCTGCGCGACGTCCCGGTGCGGATGGCCGGCGCGGCCGGCGGCGGGCTGCAGACCATGCAGCGCTTCGGCGCCGCACTGGGCTCGGCGGTCCTGCCGGGCCTGTTCTACGTGGTGCTGTCCTCCTCCGGCGAGCAGTACCCGGTGGCCGCCGGCGTCGCCCTGGGGACGGCGGTCCTGGGTGCGCTGGCCGCGCTGGTGATCGCGGTCGTGGACTGGCGGCGGGACCGCGCGACCGACACGGTCGACCGCACCGACGAGCCCGACGAGATCCGGCAACGGGAGCACCAGCCCGCCCACCTGCACTGAGCGGTCGCGTGCTCAGCGGGCCGGTACGCCGGTCCCGCGGAAGGACCGACGGTGGGCTGGCGGGTTCCGCCACGGTCGCCCGCGCAGCAGAGTCGCGGCTCTGCCGGTGGGTCCCGCCGCTGCAGCTGACCGGGGCGGGTCAGCCGGCGGCGACCGCCGACCGGGCGCCCAGCGAAGCCCGGACCAGGTCCGCACCCCGCTCCGCGATCATGATCGTCGGGGCGTTGGTGTTGCCGCGGACCAGGGTCGGCATGACCGAGGCGTCGATGACCCGCAGCCCGGAGATGCCGCGGACCCGCAGCTCGGGGTCGACGACGGCGTCCTCGCCGATGCCCATCCGGGCCGAGCCGACCGGGTGGTACAGCGACTCCAGGGTCTGCCGGACGGCGTCGCGCAGCCCGGCCCGGGAGGACACCGTGCCGCCGGGCGACCACTCCTCGGCGAGCACCGTGGCCAGCGGTCCGACGGCGGCGATGTCCCGGGCCTTCTGCACCCCGGTCACCAGCGCCTCGAGGTCCCGGTCGTCGGTCAGGTAGCCGGCGTCGATGGCCGGCGCCCAAGTCGGATCGGCCGAGCGCAGCGTCACCGAGCCGCGCGACTTCACCTCGACCAGCACGGCGCAGGCGGTGAACGCGTCCACGTCGGGGTCGACGCGCGCCTGCTGCCAGTACTTGACCGGCAGGAAGTGGTACTGCAGGTCGGGCTCGGCCAGCTCGGGGGCGGAGCGGGTGTAGAGCCCGGCCTCGGCCAGGTTCGAGGTGAGCGGGCCGCGACGGGCGGCGAACCACTGCGCGTACCCGGCTGGGGACTCGCCACGGAAGAGCGACTTCCCGCTGCGGACGTGCCAGATGGTCGGCACCAGCGGGTGGTCCTGCAG
>JBBSVA010000140.1:0-8364 GCA_038233915.1 Mycobacteriales bacterium
ACGCAGCCGGCACCTCCCCCGCCCCGGCGGGTCCGTCGAAAGGCAACGAATGAGCCGCACCCTCCGGCGACGCTCCACGATCGCCGCCTCCCTCGCGCTGGTCGCCTCCCTCGGGCTGTCCGCCTGTGGCGGCTCCGACTCCGACGGGTCCAGCGCCGTGCCGCCGTCGGCCGGCGGTGGGGACGACGTCCTCCAGCAGGTCTACGACGACGCCCCGGTCGCGGACGCCGCCGCGCTGATGTCGGACTCCACGATGGCCGCGATCCGTGACCGCGGTGTGCTCCGCGTCGCCGCCGCCCTGGACGCCCCGCTGCTCAGCCAGCAGGACCCCAGCAACCCCGACGACGTCCAGGGCTTCGACATCGACCTGGCCAAGCTGCTGGCGATCTACATCATCGGCGAGCCGAACATCGAGATCGTGCCGCCGGCGTCGGAAACCCGGGAGGCGCTGCTGACCAACGGCACGGTCGACGTCGTCTTCAACACCTACACGATCACCGAGGAGCGGGCCCAGCAGATCTCCTTCGCCGGCCCGTACTTCGTGTCCGGTCTGGCCGTCGCGGTCCGGGCCGACGAGGAGGACATCAGCGGCATCGACGACCTGGGCGGCCGCACCGTGATCGTGGGCGCCAACACCCCCGCCGTCACCGCCGTCCCCGAGGAGCAGCCCACCGCCGAGGTGGTCAGCTTTGCGACCGACCCGCAGGCGGTGCAGGCACTGACCCAGGGCCGCGGTGATGCCTACGTGCAGGACTACACCCTGCTGGCTGCCGACGCGCAGGCCAACGACGGCATCAAGGTGGTCGGGGAGCCCTTCACCGAGGAGGCCTACGGCATCGGCCTGCCGCCTGACGACCAGGACTTCAAGGACTTCGTGAACGACTGGCTGGAGCAGATCTACGCCGACGGCTCCTGGGCCGCGGTCTTCGACGCCACCCTCGGCACTGTCGGTGACGGCACCACGCCCGAGCCGCCGACCATCGGCTCGGTCCCAGGTTCCTGACCAGGTCGACCTGACCACGTGAGCTCCGGCAGCGCCGGCAGGAGGACCCGTTGAGCGCCCTGATCGACTCCTGGCCCGCACTCCTCGCGGGCCTGGGCACCACCCTGCTCGTCCTGGTCACCTCCGCCGTGGGAGCCCTCGTCCTGGGGGTCGGAGTGGCGGTGGCCCGGGTCAGCCCGGTCCCCGTCCTCCGGGCGGCGGCCTTCGGGTACGTGCAGGTGCTGGTCAACGTCCCCCTGCTGGCGCTGCTGCTGCTCGCCGTCTTCGCCCTGCCCGATGCGGGGCTACTCGCCCCGCTGACGCTGACCGCGATCATCGTGCTCACCGTCTACGAGGCCGCCTACGTCGCCGAGGCCCTGCGCAGCGGCATCAACACCGTCCCGCGCGGTCAGGTCGAGGCCTCCCGCGCGTTGGGCTTCACGCTCTCCCAGACCCTCCGGCTGGTCGTCGTCCCGCAGGCGGCGCGGGCCGTCGTTCAGCCGCTGGGCAACGTGCTCATCGCGCTGCTGATGAACACCGCGCTGGCCGCCACGGTCGGCGTCGTGGAGCTGACCTCAGCGGTCAACAAGGTCAACCTGGTCCAGGCCCAGCCGATCCCGATCTTCGGGGTGGCCGGCCTGATCTACATGGCGCTGGCACTGGTCATCGGACTGGGCGCCGGCCGCATCGAGAAGAGGGTGGCGATCCGCCGGTGAGGCAGTCCGAGACCTCCTACCTCTACGACGAGCCCGGCCCCCGCACCCGCCGCCGGATCCGGATCGCCTCCGCGGTCAGCGTGCTGGTGCTGGCCGGCCTGCTCGCCCTCGCGCTGGTCCAGTTCGGCTCACGCGGCCAGCTCGACGCCGACCGCTGGACGCCGTTCCTGTCCTGGCCGATCTGGGAGTACCTGCTGGTGGGGCTGCGCGGCACGCTGTTGGCCGCCGCGATCGTCGCCGTCCTCGGCGGTGCGCTGGGCGTGCTGCTGGCGCTGGGCCGGCTCAGCCCGGTCCGGCCGGTGCACTGGGTGTGCACCGGCTTCATCGAGGTGTTCCGCACCCTGCCGGTGCTGCTGCTGATCTACCTGATGCTCTTCGGCCTGCCCGCCTACGGGATCAACCTGCCGGTGCTGTGGAAGCTCGTCGTCCCGCTGACCATCGCCAACGGTGCGGCGTTCGCCGAGATCGTCCGGGCCGGGGTGCTCAGCCTGCCGCGCGGGCAGTCCGAGGCGGCCGCGAGCCTGGGCCTGCGCCGGCTGCAGGCGATGCGGGCGGTCGTGCTGCCGCAGGCGTTCCGCGCGGTCTCCCCGTCGCTGGTCGTCCAGCTGGTCAGCCTGCTCAAGGACACTTCGCTGGGCTACGTCGTCGCCTTCACCGAACTGCTGTACCGGGCCCAGGTGCTGTCGGCCTACAACCGGCTGCTGATCCAGACGTTCCTCGTCGTCACCCTCGTCTACCTCGTCGTGAACGGTGCGCTGTCCGCGCTGGCCTCCCGGTTGCGCCGGCGGACGACCCGCACCGCCGCCCCGGTCACCGCTGCCCTCCCCGGGCAGCAGGGCGCACCCGCACCTGCTGTGGAGGCCTCCCGTGGCTGAGTCCCCCCTGCTCGCCGAGCTCGCCGCCGTCGTCCGGTCCGGGCTGGTGGAGAGCCGGCACCTGGGCAGCCTCGTCGCACTTGCCGCCGACGGCTCCGCCGTGCTCGAGCTCGGCGACCCGGACGCCGTCGTGCTGCCGCGGTCGACGACGAAGCCGCTACAGGCGCTGGCCTGCCTGGAGGCCGGCGCCCCGCTCGAGGGCCCCGCGCTGGCGATCGCGGCCGGGTCGCACACCGGGGAGGACCGGCACGTCGAGGTCGTCCGCGCGGTGCTCGCCCGGGCCGGGCTGGACGAGTCGGCGCTGCGCTGCCCACCGGACCTGCCCGAGGACCCCGAGACCCGGCTGCGCCTGCTGCGCGCGGGCGAGGGCCCGTCCCGGGTGCGAATGAATTGCTCGGGCAAGCACGCCGCGATGCTGCTGGCCTGCACGGCCCACGGCTGGCCCATCGAGGGTCACCTGGCCGTGGACCACCCGCTGCAGCAGCACGTACGCGCCGTCGTCGCCCGAGTGACCGGGCAGCCGGTCGGTCACGACGCCGTCGACGGCTGCGGTGCCGCCCTGTTCGGGACGACGGTGCGCGGCCTGGCCACCGCCTTCCGCTCGCTGGCGCTGGCCACCGACGGAGCGGCCGCCCGGGTGGCCGCCGCGATGCGCGCGCACCCGGAGTTCGTCGGCGGCCGCGGCCACATGAACAGCCGGCTGATGGCCGAGCTGCCCGGGGTGCTGGCCAAGGGCGGGGCCGAGGGCGTCATCGGCGTCGCCGCGCCCGACGGCCGGGCGGTGGCGATGAAGGTGGTCGACGGCAGCCCGCGGGCCACCACCGTCGTCGCGCTCGCCGTGCTGCGCGGCCTGGGCGTGGACACCTCGCCGGTCGCCGACCTGGAGACCGTGCCGGTGCTCGGCGGCGGCGTGCCCGTCGGCGACATCCGGCCCGGCGCGGCGCTGGCCGGCTGGGGCGCGCCGGCATGACCACCGTCGAGATCTGCGTCGACGACGTCGAGGGCGCCCTCGCCGCCTCCTCGGCCGGGGCCGACCGGGTCGAGCTGTGCGCCGCGCTCGCCGAGGGCGGCGTGACCCCCAGCGCCGGTGCCCTGGCCGCGATCGGCGCCCGCGCGCCCGCGCTGTCGGTGACCGTGCTCGTCCGCCCGCGCGGCGGGGACTTCGTGTACTCCCCGGTCGAGCTGGAGGTCATCGGCGCCGATATCGCCGCGGCCCGCCGGATCCTGCCCGTCGTCGGGGTGACCCTCGGCCCGCTGAGCCCTCGCGGCCGGGTCGACCGGCGCGCGCTCGACGCGATGGTCGCGGCCGCCGGTCCGGCTCCGGTCACCTTCCACCGCGCCTTCGACACCCTGGCCGACCAGCCGGCCGCCCTGGACGAGCTGGTCGAGGCCGGCGTGGCCCGGGTGCTCACGTCCGGCGGCGCGGCCACCGCGCTGGCCGGCGCTCCGGCGCTGCGCGCGCTGGTGGTCCAGGCAGCCGGGCGGATCGAGGTGATGGCCGGCGGGGGCGTCCGCGCCGACCACGTGGCGGACCTCGTGGACGCCACGGGAGTGACCGCCGTGCACCTGCGGGCGGTACGGACCGTGCCCTCCCTCGGGCACCGCAGCGCCACCGACGTCGTCTACGACCCGGGCACCCGCACCCTCACCTCCACCGATGAGGTCGCCGCCGTCGTCGCGGCGCTGCGGGACCGGCGGTCCGGGTGAGAGCCGACCGCGCCGTCGTCGGCCTGGACGTGGGTGGCACGACCACCAAGGCGCTGCTGGTCGACGTCGAGGGCCGGGTGGTGCACGAGGAGCGCCGGCCGACCGCGCACGGACCGGACCCGGTCGGCGGCCTGGCCGCCGAGCTGGCCCGGCTCACCGACGTCGCGGCCGGGCAGGGGCTGATCGTCGTCGCCGCCGGCGTGGTCACCCCCGGGCTCATCGAGGAGGCCACCGGCACGGTCCACTTCGCCAGCAACCTGGGCTGGCGAGACCTCCCGCTGCGCCCGGCCCTGCAGGCCCGAGTCGACGTCCCGGTGACGACGGGGCACGACGTGCGTGCCGCCGGGCTGGCCGAGCAGCTGCTCGGTGCGGCCCGCGGGGTGTCCGACGTCCTATTGGTGACCATCGGCACCGGGATCGCCTCGGCCCTGGTCAGTGGCGGCCACCCGGTCACCGGGGGCACAGGCGCCGCCGGCGAGGTCGGGCACGCCCCGATCCGACCGGGCGGCGAGCGCTGCCCGTGCGGCCAGCGGGGCTGCCTGGAGGTCTACGCCTCCGGCGCCGGCGTGGCCCGCCGGTACGGAGCCCGCTCCGGGGTGCCGCGCACGGCCGCCGAGGTGGTCGCCCGCCGGGACACCGACCGCGTCGCCGCCGAGGTCTGGGCGGAAGCCACCTCGGCGCTGGCCGACGCGCTGATCACCGCGACGCTGCTGCTGGACCCGTCGGTCGTCGTCCTCGGCGGCGGGCTGACCGCAGCCGGGGCGGCCCTGCTGGACCCGGTCACGGCCGGTCTGGCGGCCGGCCTGACCTGGCGGCAGCCGCCGCCGGTTCGGCTGACCGCCTTGGGCACGTCGGCCGGGTGCCTGGGCGCCGCGGCCCTGGCGATGACACACGTGGGCCTGGGCGCCGAGCTGTCCGGCTGGGTGTCGGTCCCGGCCTCCTGAGGCGGCCGCGGCCTCGTGCTCAGGCGCGGTCCCGGGTCAGCCCCGGCCGAGTTCCAGCGTCGTCGCCACCTCGTAGCGGTCGCCCCGGTAGACCGAGCGGGTGTGCTCCACCGGGCGCCCGCCGGCCCGGGCGACCCGGTCGAAGGCCAGCACCGCGCGCCCGGGGGTCAGGCCCAGCAGGGTCGCCGTCGCCGGGTCGGCCTCGGTGGCCCGGACGGACTGCTCGGCCTGGTCCACGGTGGCGCCGTAGGCCTCGGCGAGCAGGGTGTAGACGGAGCCGGTCAGGTCGTGGGCGTCCAGGTGGGGGGCGACGGCCGCTGGGTACCAGCCGTCGTCGACCGACATCGGCTGCCCGTCGGCCAGCCGCAGCCGGCGCAGGTGCCAGGCCGGCTCGTCGGCCCGCAGGGCGAGCGCGTCCCGGGTCGTCGGCGGCGGGACCTCCGACGCGATGGCCAGCACGACCGTGGACGGCGCCAGGCCCAACCGGCGCATGTCCTCGGCGAAGCTGGCCAGGTGCAGCCGGGAGCGGGCCGGCCGCTGGGCGACGAAGGTGCCCGACCCCGGCACCCGGACGAGCACGCCCTCGGCCACCAGCGCACCGACCGCCTCGCGCACGGTGATCCGACTGACCCCGTGCAGCTCGCACAGCTGGCGCTCGCTGGGCAGCGCCGCGCCCGCGGGTAACCTCTCGGCGAGGTCGGCCAGCCGGTCCCGCAGCTGGGCGTGCTTGGCCTGCGGCCCGGGGCGGATGGGTGCGGTCACCAGCCCTGCTCGACCAACTTGTGCGCCAGCACGTACCGGGCGTAGTCGGTCCGCTGGAGGGCCGACGCCGCGGCCTCGTCGACGACCAGGGTCACGTGCGGGTGCAGCTGCAGCACCGACCCCGGGCAGGACGCCGTCACCGGGCCCTCGGCGGCGGCGGCGACCGCAGCGGCCTTGCCCTCCCCGGTGGCCACCAGCACCAGGTGCTCGGCGTCGCCGATCGTGCCCAGGCCCTGGGTCAGCACATGCCGGGGGACGGCGTCGACGTCGCCGTGGAAGAACCGGGCGTTGTCGGTGCGGGTCTGCTCGGTGAGCGTCTTGACCCGGGTGCGGCTGGACAGCGAGGACCCGGGCTCGTTGAAACCGACGTGGCCGTTGACACCGATGCCGAGCACCTGGACGGCGACCGGCCGCAGGCTCGTCACCAACGCCTCGTAGTCCCGGGCTGCCTGCAGCGGGTCGGCCGAGGAGCCGTCGGGGCCGTGCACCCGGGCCGGGTCCATGCCCAGGGCGTCGGTGAGCTCGCGGCGGATGACCTCGCGGTAAGACTCCGGATGGCCGGCCGGCAGGCCGACGTACTCGTCGAGCAGCACGGCGGTCACCCGGTCGAAGGACGACCCGGCCTCGTGCCGGGCGACCAGCTCCCGGTAGGCCAGCAGCGGCGAGGACCCGGTGGCCAGGCCGATGGTGACCTCGCCGGGGGCCTCGCGGACCGCGGCGGTCAGCACGTCGGCGACCACCCGGCCACAGTCCTCGGGAGTGGGCAGGACGACGACCTCCACGGTCAGTTCTCCTCTCGGTGCACCGGGACCCCGGCGGCGTAGACCGCGACGGGGACCAGGTCGGGGTCGGTGACCAGCACGTCGGCCCGCCGGCCGGGGGTGAGCTCGCCGATCTCGACGTCCAGGCCGAGCAGCCGGGCGGGGGTGCGGGTGGCTGCGGTGACCGCGGCCGCCAGGTCGACGCCGGCGTCCCGGACGGTGCGGCGCAGCACGTCGGCCAACGTGGCGGTGCCGCCGGCGATCGCGCCCGGGTCGCGGGTCAGCCGAGCGACGCCGTCCCGCACGGTGACGTCGAGCGAGCCGAGCCGGTAGGCGCCGTCGGGCTGCCCGGCCGCGGCCATCGCATCGCTCACCAGTGCGATCTGGTCCGGTCCGACCAGGTCGAACACGGTGCCCACGGTCTCCGGGGCCAGGTGCACGCCGTCGCCGACCAGCTCGACGACAAGCTCACCGCGGGCCGCCGCGGCCAGGCAGGCGGCAACCGGGCCCGGCGCCCGGGACAGCAGCGGGGGCATGCCGTTGAGGAGGTGGGTGGCGCTGACCCGGGGGCCGGCCGCGCGGACCGCCGCCGCGGTGGTGGCCGCGTCGGCGTCGGTGTGGCCGAAGCTGGGCAGTACGCCGTGCGACCGGCAGACGCCGAGCAGCTCGGTGGCGTGCGCGGTCTCCGGCGCCAGGGTCACCGAGCGGACGACACCGGTGGCCAGCAGCTCCTCCAGCAGCACCGGGTCACCGGGCAGGAGCGCGGCGGGGTCCTGCGCCCCGCAGCGGGCCCGGCTGAGGAACGGACCCTCCAGGTGCACGCCGGCCAGCACCTCCCCGACCAGCGGGGCCAGCAGCGCCAGCCTGGCCCGGAGCACCTCCGGCGGTGCGGACACCAGGGAGGCGACCAGCGTCGTCGTCCCGCACGCCCGGTGGTGCGCGGCGCCCCGCCGGACGCCGACCTCGTCGTCGTCGGGGAAGGAGCCGCCCGCGCCGCCGTGGCAGTGCACATCGACCAGCCCGGGCAGCAGCAGCCGGTCGGTCGGCGGCGGCGGGTCGGGGTGGTCGGCGGCGGGGCCGACGTGGGTGACCCGGTCGCCGTCCAGCACCAGCACGGCGTCGTCCCGGGTGGTCCCTCCGGAGACGAGGCGTCCCCGCAGCACTGTCCGCATCCGACCTCCTGGTCTGACTGGTCATGACCAGTGAACCAGACCGGCATCAACGGAGGACGAGCGCCGAGCGCCCGGCGACAGACCCCGATGCACGAGGCACCCGACGAGGTCGCCGCCGCCGCTCGCCGCCGGGCGCTCGGTCCACCCTGGGGATGTACCGGGCCCCGAGCAGGGCTTCTTCGCCGACACCGACCCTCTGCCGGGCCGCGAGCCGCAGATCGTGCGCGCCCGGCTGGCCACGGGCTGACCCCGCCGGGAGCGTCGGCAGCCAGCCCTCCCCCGGTGCGACGACAGCCGGTACCCCGGGGCGGGTGAGGACGACGGACGAGTCGGCCTGTACGCCGGGTTCTGTCCCCGGGCGCCTCGCGGCGTCCCGATGGGCGGTCATCCATCTAGGCCTGCGATTGCTCGCAGGCTCGAGCGGTCTACCCGGAGACTCGGGCGG
>JBBSVA010000141.1:0-8306 GCA_038233915.1 Mycobacteriales bacterium
CCCTTTGACCGGTGTGGTGGGTGGAAACTTTCACAGCGTTACGGCGGTCATGGCGAGAGGGAACCGCCCGGTCTCATTCCGAACCCGGAAGCTAAGCCTCTCAGCGCCGATGGTACTGCCCGGGGGACTGGGTGGGAGAGTAGGACGCCGCCGGACATCATTCCCGAAACGGGGTCACAGCTACGGCTGTGACCCCGTTTCGGCGTTTCCTGGCAGTGGCCCGGTCCCAGGGGGCTGGGCCACTGCTGGGTCCTCGGGCCGGCACCGCAGAAGTCCCGCCCGACGCTCGTTCCGGTGTGCCGGGCTGGTCGCTGGCCTCGACCCTCGAGGTCGTGCGAGGCGCATTCGCGGCATGCGGTGGGCGCGTGGTCTGCGACTCGGTCCCGGCATGGAGTGCATCAGCACGGCTCGCCGCGGTGACCTCGTTCTCGGCGTGCCGTCCGACAGACGGAGCGGTGTCGGACCAGCGGAGGGCGACCCTGGCCGGCGTGGCGGTGCGGAGTCCTGGTGCCCGCGCGGAGGGTCAGCGCCGGCGGTCGGGGGGCGCGGTGGTCGCACCGACGTTGTCGGCCAACCAGCGGTTCAGCGGTACCAGCGCCCGCCAGGTCTCCTGCACGCGGGTGAGGACCTCGCGGCTGTCCAGCCAGTCCTCCGGCGTCCAGTGCCGGCCGCCGTGGATGCTCTTGTGACGCAACAGCTCCACCCGGGAGTGGTCCGCGTCGTACCCGCGCGGGGTGCGCTTCAGGCGGTCCCCGTCGACGACGAGACCGGCGGCACGGATGTCAGCGACGACGCGGTCCAGCCGGGTGCCCTGCAGGTCGTCGTCCACAGCGCGGCGGTACCGTTCGACCTGGTCGGGCTGCATCCGCCAGCTCCCGCCCCGGGCCTGCAGGCCGTCGGCGGACACCTCGACGTACCAGGCCCCCACGCCGGCGCCGGTGTGATGCAGCACTGCGCCCTGGTGGGTCTTGTACGGCGTCTTGTCCTTGCTGAACCGGACGTCCCGGTAGGGCCGGAAGAGCTTCGGGGTGCCGAACTCCGCCGTGAGCTCCTCGACCAGGGCCAGCATCGGCGTCTTGACGTGCTTGTCGTAGGCCGCCTTGTGCTCGGTCCAGAACGACTTGCTGTTGTCCGCCTCGAGGTTCTCGTAGAACACGAGCCCCTCGTCGGGGAAGCCGGTGAAGCTCACGCCCGGGTGTCTCCGTGGTCGTCGATGAGGGCGTGCCAACGCTGCTCCCGGATGGTGGTGGACCCGGCGTCCAACGTCCGGGCCCAGCCGTCTGCCGCCCACCCGGCGGACGCCAGGAAACCCGCGGTCACGACGTCGTCCTCGGGCACCCAGGTCTGCAGGCGTCGCACGCCCGTGGGGCGGAGCACGTCCACCGCCGCGGCCACCAGGCGGCTGCCGTGTCCCCGGCGTCCCCAGCGGGGCTCCACCAGCACGGTGGCCACCTCCGTGGTCGGTCCGTCGGGCGAGGCGACCTCGTCGGCGCCGAGCTCGGCGGGGCCGTAGGCGAGGAAACCAACCTGCTCCGCACCCTCCCGGGCTACCAGCAGGCCGTGCCCGGGGGTCGGTGGGCGGGTGATGGCGGTCGTCCAGGAGGCGGTCACCGCGTCGTCGTCCCAGCTGTCGAGCACGTCGGCGGGCAGCAGTGTGCGGTAGGCGGTCCGCCACGTCACCCGCTGGACGCGCGTGATCGCGGCGGCGTCGGCCGGGACGGCGGGTCGCACGGAGGACTCGGTTCGTCCGATCAGCTGCACGTCTGCAGCCTAGGCGGGGCGGGTTGTCCCACCCCCGGGCAGGATCGTCTCGTGGACCACCGACCCGTCGAGCGACTGCCGGCACCGCTGGCCCGGCGCATCGCACTGGCAGCCCAGGGCCTCGCCGACGAGCGCCCGACCGCCGCCGTGGGCACCCGGCAGCTCAAGGCGCTGGTCGACCGGCTCGCCGTGGTGCAGATCGACTCGGTCACCGTGCTGTCCCGTTCGCACTACCTGCCCGCCTTCAGTCGGCTGGGTGCCTACTCCCGGCCGCTGTTGGACGCGCTGCACGGACGACGGCACGACGTCCTGGAGTACTGGGCGCACGAGGCGTCCTACCTGCCGGTGCGTCTGCAACCCCTGCTCCGCTGGCGGATGGCGGCCGCGGAGCAGGAGGCCTGGGGCTCGATGAACCGGGTACAGCGCGAACGGCCGGGGTACGTCGAGGAGCTGCTGGAGCGGGTCCGGGAGGGCGGGCCGCTCAAGGCCAGCGAGCTGGGCGAGGAGCGGCCGAACACGCCCGGCCAGATGTGGAACTGGCACCCGGGCAAGGCGGCGCTGGAGTACCTCTTCTTCGTCGGGGCGCTCACCGCCCGGTCCCGCACCGCGGGTTTCGAACGGGTGTACGACCTGACCGAGCGGGTGCTCCCTGCCCACGTGCTGGCCACCCCGACGCCGTCGCGGCCCGACGCCGTCCGGGACCTGGTGGCGACGGCGTCCCGGGCGCTGGGTGTGGCCACCGAGACCGACCTGCGGGACTACTTCCGGCTCACCGCCGCCGAGACGAAGACCGCGATCGTCGAGCTGACCGAGTCCGGTGTCCTGCTGCCGGTGGAGGTGGCCGGCTGGGGTCGTCCGGCGTGGCTGGACCCGGCGGCGCGCAGGCCGCGTCGGGCCCGGGCGCGGGCGCTGCTGTCGCCGTTCGATTCGATGGTGTGGGAGCGGCCGCGGGTGGAACGGCTCTTCGGCTTCCGCTACCGGCTGGAGATCTACACCCCGGCCCACAAGCGGGTGCACGGCTACTACGTGTTGCCGTTCCTGCTCGGCGACGAACTGGTCGGCCGGGTCGACCTCAAGGCCGACCGGCAGGCCCGCGTGCTGCGCGTGCAGGCCGCGCACGTCGAGGAGCACCACCCGGCACCGGGACTGGTGGCAGATGAACTGGCCGCGGAGCTGCGGCTGATGGCCGACTGGCTCGAGCTGGACCGGGTCGAGGTGAGGGGCCGAGGCGACCTGGCGCCGGAGTTGGCCCGGGCGGTGGGCTGATCAGCCCGCGCGCCGCAGCCGGAGGTCCCCGGAGACCGAGCGCATCGTCACGCGCAGCGTCGCGGGGTCGGTGCCGGCGTCGTCGGAGGAGTGGTCGAGCCGGGAGTCGAGTCTCCCGCTGACGCTCTGCAGGTCCAGCCACAGCCGCAGGTCGGGTGCCACGGTGACGGTGGCGTCTCCGGAAACGGTCCGCAGCCGGACCTCGCCGCACGACGCCCGGCCGACCGTCACGTCGGCCGACGCGGTCGCGATGTCGACGTCGCCGAGCAGGGTGCCCAGCCGGACCTGGCCGGAGGCGGCCTTCACCGTCGCGGAGCCGGTCACCTCCTCGACGTGCAGGTCACCCGACGCCGACCCCACCGACAGGTCGCCGCGCACAAGGGCGGCGCGGATGACCCCGCTGGCGGTCTTCACCCGCAACCGGGTGCACGACTCGACCACGAGGTCACCGCTGGCGCCGGTCACCTGGACATCGCCCAGCCGACCGCGCAGCACGGTCTCGGCCGAGGCCACGACGGTGGTCACCGGCCCACCGGCCGGCACGGTGACGGTGATCGTGAAGCGGGGGTTGGCGAGCAGCCGTCTGGTCGGGACGGCGACCAGCAGGGACGTCCAGCGGGGCGCGACGTCGCCCGGGCCGCTGCGCAGGAACTCGATCGTCACCTCATCCAGCAGGGCCTCGGCCGCCTGGTTGAGAGGTTCGACGACGACCTCGATGTCGACGGCGTCCTCCACAGCCGTGACCGAGACCCGGCCGGCGGGGTTGCGCACCTCCACGGCGGGGGTGCCGCCGTGGGCGGGGCTGGAGTGGGTGCGGACGGGCACGGGGACCTCCGGGGTGGGGTTCAGCTGCGGGCGAAGCCGGTGATCCGGCGGGTGGAGCGGGAGTGCTGGGAGTCCGGCGGCGGGGGCTGCACGGCGGCGGCCACGGCGCGGACCAGCCAGGTGTTGAGCGAGACGCCCTCGGTGGCCGCTGCGGCCTCGGCCCGGCCCTTGAGAGACTCGGGCAGGCGCAGGCTGATCCGGGAGATCGAGCCGTCGCCGTCCTCGGCGGGTGGCTCGGTGGCCGGCGGTGCCTCCGCGGGTGCGGCGAGCGGGACCGCGGTGACCACGACCTCGGGGTCGCGACCGCGGATCAGGATGTCGACCGAGCCGCCGTCCCAGGCGGCGGTGACCTCGGCGGCCATCGTCGCCAGGGCGTCGGTGACGGCGAGCCGGACAGCCGGCTCCAGGCTGTCGCCGAGCAGTCGGGCTGTCTCCTGGGTCTGCTCGGTGCCGGCCGCGGCGCACGTCGTCAGGTGGGCGCGCAGTGCGTCGACGTACTCACTCAGGTCCACCGGGTCACCGTCCCGGGGGAAGCCGCAGCTCGGCCCGTGGACCAGGACCGCTCACTGGGGGTCGCCATGGCGCCAGAATGACACCACTATGGCGTCACGTCCATGGTCAGTCTGCGGGGAGCCCGGCCAGGCGGCGGACCACGGTCAGGCCGATCGGCGTCCCGGGCCAGTGCCGCACCAGGGCGTCGTCGCCGGCCCGGCGCACCACCGCGCGCAGCGCCCAGGCCACCACGACCACGTCGTCGGCGTACCCGAGCACCGGGACGACGTCGGGCACGAGGTCGATCGGGGACAGCAGGTAGGCCAACAGCAGCCATAACCGGACCCGCACACCGCGCGGCAGCGACGGGTCGGCGGCGAGCCGGCGGACCAGCCGCACCAGGTCGGGCAGCAGGCGGAGCGCGTCCCGGACGGTGAGACCGTCGGGACGGCGGACCCAGAGCAGGGCCAGGACGACGAGCCAGGCCGCGAGCAGACCGCCGAGGACGAGCAGCACCGTCTGCCACCAGCTCACGAGGGCGCCCCTGCCGCCACGTCGGCCTGTGCCCCGGCAGGCAGGGGGCGCGACTGCATCGCGGTCAGGCCCGAGACCGGGCGGCCAGCTCGCCCGGTGCGCGCAGCGACAGGCCGGCCAGGTCCCCCGCCGGACCCCGGCAGGCCTCGTCCGGCTCGGTCCACGCCGGGCCGTGCGCGGTGAGCAGCAGCGTGCCCGGGTGCACGTTCCGGTGCAGTGGCTGTAGCGAGGTGCACCCGGCGTGCTGCCGGTGGTCCCAAGCCCGGTGCAGCGACGCGACCCCGGCGTCGTCCGGGCGGCCGGCCGGCGGCGACGGCAGGGCGGGGACGCCGTGCCGCGGACCGGCGAGCACGGACAGCTCCACCGGGCAGTCCCCGAGTGCTGCGGGCATGCCGTCGAGCATCGCCCCCGTGGTCCCGGTGGGCCGGTCCGCGTCCGGGTCGTGGGGGCCGTGACGCCACTGTGGCATCACGACGTCGCCGTGGTGGCGCGGGCCGGGGGCGGTGGGCGTCCGGACGACGGACCGGGTGAGCACCCGGGCGACCACCGGTGCGGGACACGGGCAGAGCATGACGGTTGAGGCGAGTGGGGTCCCACGGCGCACGTCACCCCGACGGCCCCTCGAAGTGTCGACGCGGTCGCCGTAGGGTCCTCTCCCGTGCCCGCCATCGCCCCGTTGAAGGTCCAGGTCGTCGCCCAGACGCAGTTCACCCCGCCGTCCGATGTGCCGTGGGAGACCGACGTCGACGGCGGCCAGGCGCTGGCCGAGTTCGCCGGCCGCGCCTGCTACCAGTCCTGGACGAAGCCCAACCCGGCCACCGCGACCAACGCCGGGTACCTGCGGCACATCCTGGAGGTCGGGCACCTGTCGGTGCTCGAGCACGGCACGGTGTCGATGTACCTGACCGGCGTCTCGCGGTCGCTCACCCACGAGCTGATCCGGCATCGGCACTTCTCCTACAGCCAGCTGTCCCAGCGGTACGTGCCCGAGCGGGACGCGGCGTTCGTGGAGCCCGGCGTCATCGCCGAGGACCCCGAGCTGCACCGGCTGTTCACCGAGGCCGCAGACGCCTCGCTGAAGGCCTACACCGACCTGCTCGAGGGGCTGGAGACACGGTTCGCCGACGTCCCCAACGCCACCCTGCGCCGCAAGCAGGCCCGCCAGGCCGCCCGCGCCGTGCTGCCCAACGCCACCGAAACGCGCATCGTGGTCACCGGCAACTACCGCGCGTGGCGGCACTTCGTGGCCATGCGGGCCAGCGAGCACGCCGACGTGGAGATCCGCGAGCTGGCCGTGCTGTGCCTGCGCGAGCTGCAGCGGGTTGCCGGGAACGTCTTCGAGGACTTCCGGATCAGCTCGCTCGCCGACGGTAGCGAGGTCGCGGCCAGCCCGTACGTCAGCGAGGGCTGACCGGCCGTCCGTCAGCGAGGGCTGACCGGCCCGGTCAGCGCGTCGGGACCGCGGTGCCCGCCGCGGCCCACAGCGCCTCGACGTCGGCCAGCACCTGCGCCGCGGTCCCGGAGGCGTCGACCTCGGCGTCGACGTCCCGGACGACGGCGCTCTCCGCGTGCAGGGCCTCCAGCTCCGGACCGGTGAACCGGGACCCGGCCGACCGGGCCCGGGCGACGTCCAGCGGCAGCCGCAGCGCGACCACGAACGGGGTGGCCGCGGAGCTGCGGTAGACCTCGGCGACCGGTGCCCGGACGACGTCGACCAGCACCGCCTCGACCCCGGCCGCGACGAACGAGGACGCCAACAGGCAGGCCTGGACGGCCGCGAGCCGGTGTTGGCCCTCGCCGGCCCCGGGCCGCCACGGGTCGACGGCGCCCGAGCGGACCAGGCTGCGCAGCTCGTCGACCTCGACCACCGCGCACAGGGCCCGATGTGTGGCGAGGGCCGCGGCCAGCGTCGACTTCCCGGCCGAGGGCGGCCCGGTCACCAGCAACGGTCGGCGAAGCGGCACGACGGCCGCGCCGCCGGCGGGGTCCCTGGGTGTCGCGGCGGGGGCGGGGACGTCCGGGGGCACGGTCACGGTCGCATCCTGCCCGGGGTGGCCGGACCGCGCGTGCCCGGGCGGGGTGGCCGGACCGCTCGGCGAAGGTCGGTAGGTTCGCCCCATGTCCTCACCCGGCCACGCCACCGGAACCCGTGACGCCCGGCGGCCCTTCGGCCGCGTGCTCACCGCGATGATCACGCCGTTCACCGAGGACGGCTCGGTCGACCTCGCCGGCGCCCAGGAGCTGGCCGCCCACCTGGTGGACCGGTGCGCGCACGACGGCCTCGTGGTCAACGGCACGACGGGGGAGTCCCCCACGGTCAGCGACGCCGAGCAGCGCTCGCTGCTGGAGGTCGTGCTGGACGCCGTGGGCGACCGGGCGGTCGTCATCGCCGGGGTCGGCACCAACGACACTGCACACTCGATCGAGAAGGCGCGGGACGCCGAGCGCCTCGGCGCGCACGCGCTGATGGCCGTGACGCCGTACTACAACAAGCCGCCGCAGGCCGGGCTGCTCAAGCACTTCACCGCGATCGCGGACAGCTCCGATCTGCCGGTGATGCTCTACGACATCCCGCCGCGCTCGGTGGTCCCGATCGAGGTCGAGACCCTGGTCCGGGCCGCCGAGCACCCGCGGATCGTCGCGGTCAAGGACGCCAAGGGCGACCTGCCCGCCGTCGCCTGGACGATGGCCCGCACCGACCTCGTCTACTACTCCGGCGAGGACGCGCTCAACTTCCCGCTGCTCGCCCTGGGCGCCGTCGGTGTGGTGAGCGTGGTCGGCCACCTCGTCGGGCCGCGGCTGGCCGAGCTGATCGCCGCCGTGGAGGCCGGGGACCTGGTGCGGGCGCGCGAGGTCAACACCGCGCTGCTGCCGGTCTACACCGGCGTCTTCCGCACCCAGGGCGCGATCCTGGTGAAGGCCGCGCTCCGGCTGCAGGGCCTGCCCGCCGGCCCGGTCCGACCGCCGCTGGTGGACGCCACCGACGAGGAGGTCGCGCAACTGCGCCGGGATCTCGCCGAGGGCGGCGTCCAGCTGTGACCCCGGCTGTCGTCAGCACCGCGCACCTCGGGCTGTCGGCGCCCCCGCCGCCGCCCGCCGACGGCCTCCGCCTCATCCCGGTGGGCGGGCTCGGCGAGATCGGCCGGAACATGGCCGTCCTGGAGTTCGGCGGGAAGCTGCTGGTCATCGACTGCGGCCTGCTGTTCCCCGAGGTCGACCAGCCGGGCGTGGACCTGGTGCTGCCGGACTTCAGCGTGATCGCCGACCGGCTGGACGACGTCGCGGGCGTCGTGCTGACGCACGGCCACGAGGACCACATCGGCGCCGTCCCCTACCTGCTGCGGCTGCGCGCCGACCTGCCGCTGATCGGGTCCCGGTTCACCCTGGCGTTGGTTGCTGCCAAGCTCCTGGAACACCGGATCGAGCCC
>JBBSVA010000142.1:0-8246 GCA_038233915.1 Mycobacteriales bacterium
CAAGCTGGGGGGGGCGGGGGGGCCGCGGGGGGGCCCCCACCCGCATGGGGGGGCGCCCCCGCCGTCTCGGTCAGTTCTGGTACTTGCGGGCCTCGCCCTTCATGGCCTGCGCGGGGTTGCCGGTGTTCTGGGCCGCGCGCTTGGCCTTGGGGGCCTCGTCCTCGACCTTGGCCAGCGTGGTCTCCCAACGCTGACGCATCGGGGCGATGCCACCGCCACCGATCGCGACGACGGCGATGCCGACGATCGCGGCCAGGGAGGCGTACAGGACGGCGTTGACCACGTTCTGGGCGATCTGCAGCTGGTTGAGGGCGGCGATGACACCCAGGGCCAGGATGACCGTGGAGGCGATGTTGGCCAGGATCTTGCCGTAGGACAGCCCACCCATCGTGGACTGCACGAGCAGCTTCACGGCCGCAGCGACCGCCGAGGCGATGACCAGGATCAGGATCGCGACGAAGACCTTGGGCAGGTAGCCGATGATCGCGGACAGGTACTGGCTGATCGGGTTGGTGCCGAACACGCCGAACGCGGTGGAGAGCACGAAGAGCATCACCGCGTAGAAGACGATCTTGGCGAGGATGTCCGAGGCGTCGTACTGGGAGTTGGCCAGGGCCTTCTTGACCCCGCCCTTCTCCACGGCGTTGTCGAAGCCGACCTTCTGCAGGACCTTGGTGATGATCTTCTGCAGGACCTTGGCGATGATGTAGCCGATCACCAGGATGATGAGGAAGCCCACGAGCTTGGGCAGGAACTGCACGACGGTGTCGAGCAGTGTGGTGAAGGACTGCTTGAGGTTCACAGTGGTCTCTCTGTCGGTGTGGGGTCAGACCGCTGCCCCGCACTTGCGGACAGGCGCGGGCCGGCGATCTACGTCGCATCCGTGGCCGTAGGCCACGGGTGGGTCCTGCTGGCATGTCGCCGGCGGCGCGGTGCTGCCTGCGCCGGGGACGTCACTGCCGGGTGCGGTCGGTGCTGGGGTGATCAGCGCCGGTCGTCGGTGGTGCGGGTGGTGGCGTCGTCGGTGACCTGCTCGATCTCCTCGTGGGCGACCTCGGCGTCGACCTGCTGCTGCTCGGTGACGGTCTCGGTGTCCAGGCGCACGCGCTCGACGGGGACGGTCTCCTTGGCGGTGACGACGTGCTCGGCGCGCAGCGTGACCTCGTGCTCTTCCTCGGACAGGCCGGGGCCGTCGAGGGCGTCACCGACGTTGGCGTCGGTGATCGGCTCACGCTCGATCCGGACCTCCTCGTGGGAGACCGGCACGGTGCGGGTGACGTTCTCGGTGACGACGTGTTTGCGCAGCCGTGCCCGGCCCGCCTCGAGGGTCTCGGTGCCCACGTTCAGGCGCTCCTCCGAGCGGGTCATGGCGTCATCGGTGGTGGGGCCCGAGGTGTCGTGGCCCACGGTGCCCGGGGCGTCGCGGCGATCCTCTCGCTGGTCGGCGCCCAGGTCGTCACCGTCGGTCATGGTGGGGACCGCAGTGCCGTCGCCACCGTTGGTGGTCTGGGTGCCGCGGTTGTCCGCGGTGCTCTCCCCGATGCCGTAGTAGCGGTAGAGCTCGGTCTCCTCCTCGGGCGACAGGTGGCCCTGGGCCTCGATCTTCGGGGCGTCCTTGACCTTGGACTTGTCGTAGGGGAATCGCAGGGACTCCCCGTCCAGGGTGGCCTCGGCGAGGGGGATGAAGGTCTCCTTGGTGCCGAACATGCCAGTCTTGACCGTGGCCCACTCGGGGCGGCCGGACTGGTCGTCGAGGTAGACCTCGGAGACCGAACCGATCTTCTCGCCGTCGGAGTCGATGGCGGTGGCGCCGATGACGCTGTTGATGTCCTGATCGGTGATCACGTGTGCTCCTGGCTGTGGGCAGCCCGCAGACACCGACGTCGAGTCGGTGTGCAGGTGGGGAGGCGCGGCGAGGCGACCGCAGCGCTGCTGCGGCGAGGGCTCGCGTGCCGTGGACGACCGTCCGGCGGGGGGACCACCCGTCATGAGTCCCGTCCAGCCGAGGCGGACTCCACCCTTGTCCCCGAGGCCTTTACACCCTAAACGCACCCGGCCGAGAATTGTTTACGGTGTACTCACCGCAGTGTCGGAGGTGGTCGACGGGCGCCGGTCAGTCCTCGAGCATGTCGGCCAACCGGTTGATCAGGTTCTCCAGGGACTCCTCGAACTCGGCCACCGTCTCGTCCTGGGACAGCTCGGGCTCCAGTCGCACGATCAGCGGGTAGCCGGCGAGGCCGTGCCGCGAGGCGTCCGGGTTGCCGTCCGGGTCGTCGATGGCGTTGATGGCCACGCCCCGCTGGGCGACCTCCAGCAGCAGGTGTCCCAGCAGGAAACTGGAGTAGGCCCGGTAGGCCACGACGGCCTGGTCGTCGGTGAACCCGTGGGTGGTCAATGCCGACAGGAAGGACTCCACCCACCGCAGGCTTCGCAGGGGCGGGCGGACCCACGGTGCCGCTGGGGGCCGGGTCGCGACCAGCGGGAAGATCGCCGGGTGGGCCAGGGCGATCCGCCGGACGCCGTGTGCGAGGCGCTGCAGGTAGTCCGACCAGCCGTGCCGGGGCTCCAGGTAGACGTCGGGGTCGGCGTAGAGCTCGTCGACGACCATGTCCACGACCCCGTCGAGCAGGTCCTCCCGCGCCGGGACGTAGCGGTACAGCGCCATGGCCTCCACGCCCAGCTCCTTCCCGAGCTTGCGCATCGACAGCTTGGGCAGCCCGTGCTCGTCGATGTAGGCGACCGCGGTGGACACGATCCGGTGCCGGTCCAGTCCCCGCCGGGGCGGCTGCGCCCCCGCCAGGACCTCCGTGCCGCCGGCGCGGTTGTCCGGCAGGTCGGGATCGGTCGGGTCGTCGGGATCCTCGACACCGCCGGCGACCACCTGCCCCTCCTGTGTCGCGGCGACCGGCTGAGCGGGGTCCTCGGGGGTCATGTGCTCACCCTGCACGATGGGCCTCGACGGACGGTCTCGGCCCCAGGGACAGCTGCTGGCTCTGACCGGTAGCTGCAGGTAGGAGGCCCGTTCGCCGCCGGTGTAGAGGACGTGCTTGCCGGCGTTGGCGGGGACGATCTGAGCGGGGTCTCCCACGCAGCTGACCAGCTGCCGGTCCCCGCCGACGACGTCGACGAACAGCCCGGTCCGGTCGCCGACAGCGATCCGCCCCGGAGGGGCCAGCCGACCCTCGGTGCCCTGGCTGGGGACGGTGAGCGAGGACTGGCCCTGACGGGGATGCGGGGGTTCGGTGGTCGCTTGGAGTCGAGCATCTGCTGGCGCATCTGGGCGTCGTGGGCGGCGACCGCGCAGGGTCCAGCAAGCAGATCACGCGACCCGAGGCGACCGCTGCGTCGATGATCTCCCGGACGTGACCGGCCCGCTCGCGTCCGTAATTTTCCAGCTCAGAGGTGCCAGCGAGTCCGGCCTGCACCAGGCCCAGCCGCCAGGCCAGGGCCCGGGCGTCACGCAGGCCCGCGCACAGCCCCTGCCCCATGAACGGGGGCATCAGGTGCGCGGCGTCCCCGGCCAGGAACGTGCGGCCCACCCGCCAGGTCCGCGCCCAGCGCTGACGGAAGGTCCGGCCGCACGCCGGCGGTTCCTTGATGTCCGCCCCCCGGCGTCCCGTGGGTCGAGGGCCTGACGGCCAACCTGCATACCTCCCTGCTCGGAATCGCCTCCGCACCGGACTTCCTGCGCATCGCGCACATGCTCACCCTGCAGACGCGGACCACCGAGTCGGCGGCGCGGACCCTCTTCCTCGACATCCGCACGGGGGTCGAGCAGACCGTCACCGACTGGTACGCCGACAACCTGCCGCCCGCCGCCACCCTGCGCCGCCCCGACCTGGCCGGGCACCTGGCTCGGATCACCATGGCCGCCACCGAAGGGCTGTTCCTCGCCGAACAGATCGACGACTCCTCGGACCCGGATGAGTTCGCGGCCGTCATCGTCGACATCGCCTTCGCAGCCGTGGGTGCAATTCCTTGAGGTGAGGCGCGGGTGGACAGTCGCGCTGCGAGGTTGCCGCTCGGAGCCTCCCTGGCTGACCGGAAACCCCGGTGTGCGAATCGACAGGATGCGGTTCACGAGTTGGTACGGAACTGCCCAGCGACAGCATTGCCCTGGCCGTGTCCGCTGGCACCTACCAGTGGAACGGTTCCGTGCCGACCTCCGTCCACACCCGTGACGGCCGGTTGCCGAGTTCTATGGCCCGCGGCGGCCAGGGCGTCGGTGGTGCAGTCGAGCCCCGGCGCTGCTTCACTGCCGGAATGGTTGTTCCTCTTCCAGGACCCGAACCGGAGATCGACCCGGACCAGGTTGTGCCCGACGATCCGTCTGAGCTGCTGCCTGGCGCACCTGTCGAGCTGCCACCTGCCCCGGTGGAGGCGACACCGGAAGACCCCGGGGGCGATCCTGACGGGGTGCCCGAGCCAGCCTGACCGGCGCACCGCGTAGCGCACTGGACGACCGTGGCGTGACGTCCGCACTCAGCACAAGGTTCCGCCAGCGATCAAGGACGTCGTCGGTGAAGACGCCATCGACGACGGCTGACTGGCCGAGGAGCTGCTGGCGGGTCACCAGTGATCCGAGCAACCGGTGATACTCGTCGAGTATCCGGGGGCGGCTGAGCCCATCCGCGACGCCGGTCGGGGCGAGGGCACCCAGGAGCCAGTCGCCGGACAAGCACGGGCCGCCCCCATGTGCGCGGCCTATCGGTCAGCCAAGGTCGACTCCCCTGCACCCGGGGGGCCAGTGAAGGCATCGACGGCTTCCTGGGGTCGGGTCACGCACCGAGGTCAGGGGTGACCCGCTACCCCGGATGCCCCGTTATCCGGATCGACGGATTGCGGCCCAGACGTCGGTCCGGAGCCGGGCATCCGGTCAGCGGCAGCAGGCGTCGGCGCCTTCGGGGGTGAGGGCGGCCAGGGTCGCGAGGGTCTTGACCGGGATGGCCAGGGCCTCGCAACACAGGGCGTAGACGTTGCTGCGGCCACGGGGGGTGACGGTGACCAGGCCCTCCTCGCGCAGGGGGGTCAGGTGGTGGCTGACCAGGGTCTGACCCATCCCGCTCGCCTCGGTGAGCTCGCGGACGGTGGCCGGGCCCTCGGCGAGCAGCAGGAGGAGGTGCAGCCGGTTGGGGTCGCCCAGTGCCTTCAGTTGCGGGGCGAGCAGTCGGGCGCGGTCGGCGGGGGAAGTGAGCTCGTCGACGCCGAGCAGGCGCACGTCCAGGTCCTGGGGCACCTCACGATCATGACATGCGTTGTTGTCAACAGCCAACGCTGTTACGTTTGCCGACATGGGTTCCCCGCACGCAGACCTGCCCGTCGTCGTCATCGGTGCCGGTCCCGTCGGGCTGGCGGCCGCCGCCCACCTGCTCGAGCAGGGCCTGGAACCCCTCGTCCTGGAGGCCGGGGACGAGATCGCGTCGGCCGTGCGGGCCTGGGGACACGTCCGGCTGTTCTCCCCGTGGGAGTACGACGTCGACGCCGCTGCCGCCCGGCTGCTGGAGCGCACCGACTGGGAACCCCCCGCGGCCGACGACCTGCCCACCGGGGCGGAGCTGGTGGCCGACTACCTGGCCCCGCTGGCTGCGACGGCGGAGCTGGTGCCCCGGATCCGGACCGGCACCCGGGTGGTGGCGGTGTCCCGGGCCGGGGTGGACAAGACCCGGAGCCTCGGCCGGGCGGGCCGGCCCTACCTGGTCCGCACCCTGCACGACGAGGCCGTCGTCGATGTGACAGCCCGCGGGGTGATCGACACTTCCGGCACCTGGGGCCAGCCGAACCCGCTGGGCGGCGCCGGGTTGCCCGCGGTCGGTGAAGAGACCGCCCAGCGCTGGCTGGCCGGCCCGCTGCCCGACGTGCTGGGCCGCGACCGCGCCCGGTTCGCCGGCCGGCACACCCTGGTGGTCGGCATGGGCCACTCGGCGGCCACCACCCTGTTGGCGCTGACCCGGCTGCAGGCGCAGGAGCCCGGCACCGGGATCAGCTGGGCCATCCGCGGCCGCTCCCCGGCACGGCTGTACGGCGGCGGGGACAGCGACGGGCTGCCCGCCCGCGGACTGCTGGGCTCGGACCTAAAGGCCGCCGTGGTGTCGGGGGCCATCACGTTGCACCGCGAGGTCACCGTCGCCGAGCTCGTCCCCGACGGCGACCGGCTCACCGTGCGTGGCACCGGTCGGGACGGCGCCGTGCTGGACCTGACCGTCGACGTGCTGGCCGCGGCCACCGGGTTCCGGCCCGACCTGGGCATGCTCCGCGAGGTGCGCTTGGACCTCGACCCCGGCCTGGAGGCCCCGTCCCGGCTGGCACCCCTGATCGACCCGGACCTGCACTCCTGTGGCACCGTGCCCCCGCACGGTCACCGCGACCTCACCCACCCCGACGACGGGTTCTTCCTGGCCGGCATGAAGTCCTACGGCCGGGCACCGACCTTCCTGCTGGCCACCGGTTACGAGCAGGTCCGCTCCATCGCGGCCGCGCTGGCCGGCGATGCGGCCGCCGCGGACAGCGTGCAGCTGCACCTGCCCGCCACCGGGGTCTGCTCCACCGACCTGGGTGAGCGGGTGGACGCCGAGCTCGGCTTCGGCACCGGCACCGAGCACGGTCGGTCGGCCCAGGAGCCCGCCGAGCTCGCCGCAGCTGCCTGCTGCGGGACGACGACACCGGTACCGGCGGTCGCCGCCGGTCGGGTCAGCTGAGCGGCCGGGCGCCCGCCGCCGTCGACCGCCGGGACGCGTTGCCGTCCTGGTGGCCGCTGGCCGCGCTGTGCGTCACCGAGGTCGTGAGCTGGGGGGTCCTCTACTACGCGTTCCCGGTCGCACTGGCCTCGATCACCGCCGACACCGGGTGGTCGAACACCGCCACGACCGGTGCGTTCTCGGCCGGGCTCGTGGTGTCCGCCGTCGTCGGGGTGCCGGTGGGCAGGTGGCTGGACCGCTGGGGGCCCCGGCCGGTGATGACCACCGGCTCGGCGCTCGGTGTCGCCTCCTGCGTCGGGATCGCGCTGGCCCCCTCCCTGGCCTGGTTCCTGGCGGCGTGGCTGGTGGCGGGCGTGGCCATGGCGGCGGTCTTCTACCAGGCCGCCTTCGCCGCGCTCACCCGCTGGTACGGGCCTGCACGGGTCCGGGCCCTCACCGTCCTCACCCTGGCCGCCGGACTGGCCAGCACCGTCTTCGCACCGCTGACCAGCGCACTGCTGTCCCAGCTGGACTGGCGGACCACCTATCTCGTGCTGGCCGGTGTGCTGGCCGCGGTCACGATCCCACTGCACGCCCTGGCCCTCACCCCACCGTGGCGGAGGGTCACCGCCGACGGCGGGCACCCGGCAGTGGACGTCCGCACCGTCGTCACCAGCCCGGGCTTCCTGCTGCTCGCCGCGGCGTTGACCCTGACCGCGTTCGGGCTCTACGCCGCCAGCCTCACGCTCATCCCGCTGCTGACCGGCCGAGGTGTGTCCGCCGGACTGGCCGCGGTCACCCTCGGGCTGCTGGGTGCCGGGCAGCTGCTGGGCCGGGTGGGCTGGGCGCCGCTGACCGCCCGCACCACACCGGGCACCCGCACCGTGGTCGTCGTCGTGGCGTCGGCCGTCGCCGTGGCACTGTTGGCCGTCGTCCCGGGGCCCACCTGGCTGCTGATCGTGCTCGCCGTGCTTGCCGGTGCAGTGCGGGGTGCCGGCACGTTGCTGCAGGCCACCGTCGTCGCCGACCGGTGGGGAACGGAGCGCTACGGGTCGCTGGCCGGCTGGGTCGCCGCGCCCATCACGGCGGCCGCCGCGCTGGCGCCCTTCGGGGGGACGGCGCTCGCCGTCTGGACCGGCGGCTACCCGGCCGCGTTCGCGGTCATGGCCGCGGTCACCGGGGTGGGGGGCGTCTTCGCCGTCCTGGGGTCGAGGGCGTTCCCGGCGCGGCCGGAGACGACGTCCTGACGGACCGTCGTGAGTCGGGGAGTCGGGGAGTCCTGGATCCTGCCGCACGGCAAGCCCGTCTGTCCTGGGGCGGGTGCCGCCGTCGGCAGGTTGTCAGCCACCGGGCTGGACCGGGCCAGAGCTGACCCGGTCCAGCCCCCCACGGCTGGGTAGTGCCTGCTCCTACTTCGCTGCCAGGCTCTGAAGCAGCTGCTCCATCTCGGTGATCTCGACGCCCTGAGAGGCCTGGATGTCCTCTGCCATCGCGATCGCGTCGGCATCCTCACCGTCGGCGATCTCGGTTTCGGCCATGCCGATGGCGCCGGTGTGGTGCTCGAGCATCAGC
>JBBSVA010000143.1:0-8106 GCA_038233915.1 Mycobacteriales bacterium
CGAAGTCCAGCCCGACGCCGTACTCCTTGGCCGTGGCGTTCAGCGCATCCGCCGACAGCGAACTCGCGACCTGCGCGAACGTTGTGTTGCAGGACTTCGCGAAAGCCAGGGTGAAGTCGACCGTGCCGAGGTCGAACTCGTGCGCGTTCCGGATGGGCCGGGAGTCCACCGTCAGCTGGCCGGGGCAGGGCACCATCGTGGTGGGGGTCAGGCCGGCGTCGTCGATTCCCGCGGTCGCGGTGATGATCTTGAAGATCGACCCCGGCGGATATCGGCCGGACAGCGCGATCGTGCCCTGGGCGTCGGCGGCGGCGTTCTGCGCCACGGTCAGGACCTCACCGGTGGACGGCTGGATCGCCACGATGACGGCCGGCAGCTCGACCCCGCCGACGGCCCGGTCCGCCGCCCGCTGCATCGCGGAATCGAGGGTGAGGGTGACCTTCTGGCCCGGCACCGCCGGCTGCTCGGCCAGCGTGGCGATCTCGGCGCCCGTCGTGTCGATGGTCGCGATCCGCCAGCCGGAGACTCCGCTCATCATCTCGGTGGCCACCGGGGTCACCTGGCCCAGTAGCGACGAGGCGAAGTCGCGGGTCGACGTCAGGTTGCGCACGGCGGACGGGGTGCTCACCCCGGTCAACGCGGCCAGCTGCGCCGCGATCGGATCGAAGTCGTCCTGCCGCAGGTTGAGCACGGTGTAACCGGTGTCCGGCTCGGATGCGGCGATGCCGGCCTCGATGCCGGCCGCGGTCAGGGTGGCGTCGAACGGCGTCAGGATCGTCGCCAGGGCGGCTGCGGTACCAGGGACGTCGGGGATCTTGTCCTTCAGCGCCAGGATGCTGAAGACGGTGGTCGGATTGAGCAGCTGGTTGTCGTCCCGGTCCACGATCGAGCCCGCGACGGCCTTGGTGATCCTGGCGGTCAGGCCCTGCTGCGGTCCGAGCTGCGGATGGACATCCGCCGGCGACCAGTCCATCCGCCACCCGGTGTCCCGCAGGGTCCAGTTCCAGGACACGTCGTACGCCCACACCCCGGCGTCACCGAGGGTCCAACTGACCCCGGCGGTCACGGTGGCGGTGGTGTCGGAGGTCCGGCTGATCGCGCCGGGGGTGACCGTGAACTCCGACGGGCTCAGGTTGAGCCTGGTCTGCTTGAGCAGCTGGGTGGCAGCGGCCGGGTCCGTGGTCAACGCGGACGCCGTCACCAGGTCGGCCGACGTCCAGGCTGCGGCGAAGGCGGCCGCCTCGGTGGTCGGGTCGGACGCCTTGGCCGGCCCCGGCGTGCAACCGACCAGCAGAAACAGCACGGCAACCACCGTGAGGCGGGCCTGGGTGGCGCGGTGTCGTCGCAGGATCACCCGTCCAGTATTGCGGCGCGGGTAGCCGATCCCCGGGACCAGACCCCCGGCCGGACGGTCGTGCCCGTGCGCACGGTCAGAACAACACTGAGGCGTAGGTGGCGATCTGCTGGAACCCGACCCGGCGGTAGGCCGCCCGGGCAGCCACGTTGAAGTCGTTGACGTAAAGGCACGGCACCCGGCCCATGCCGTCATGGACGGCCCGGACCACTGCGGCCATCGCGGGTCCGGCGATGCCCTCCCCCCGACGCTCCGGGGCCACCCAGACCCCCTGGATCAGTGCCGCCCGGCCCGACAGCGAGCCCACCTCGGCCTTGAACACCACCTGGTCGCCGTCGTAGCGGACGAACGACCGGCCCTGCCGGATCAGCTCACCGACCCGGTGGCGGTAGGACCGACCGTGATCGCCGTCAGTCGGGTCGACGCCGATCTCCTCGGAGAACATCGCGACCGCGGCCGGGAAGTAGGACGGCAGGTCCTCGGCACGGGCGGCCCGGACCAGCGGGTCGGGGGCCACCGAAGGGGGGTCCGCACAGACCAGGAACGGTTGCTGCGGCCGGATCAGCCGGGCCGGCCCCCACCGCTTCTCGAGCCGGTCCCACAGCGGCATCACCAGCTCACGACGCCCGCACACCGACGCGCTCGCACGGGGCCGACGGGCCGCCATCGCCGCGAACGCCTTCAGGGCACGCTCGTCACCGCTGAGCGGCACCAGGTTGGGCCCGACGAAGCACAGCCCCCCGCGGCCGCCGTTGATCCCCCAGAACTGACCGCCGAGACGGGCGTTCGCCTGGGTGTGGGCGTCGAAGCGGGCACCCACGATGCAGCTGGTGTAGGGGTCGGCGGCCAGCGTGGACGCGATCAACGGCACCTGCCCCGGCCCGAGGACCTTCACCGGCAGGCTGGTGACCATGCTCAGCGCCACGGCAGGCCGGTCAGGCCAGGCTGACGGTGGGCTCGCCCGAACCGACACCGGCGAGCTTCATCGTCTCGGCCAGCTTCATCGCCTCCTCGATGAGGGTCTCGACGATCTCGTGCTCCGGGACGGTCTTGATCACCTCACCCTTGACGAAGATCTGGCCCTTGCCGTTGCCGGACGCGACCCCGAGGTCGGCCTCGCGGGCCTCGCCCGGTCCGTTCACGACACAGCCCATGACCGCGACGCGGAGCGGGACGTCCATCCCCTCGAGGCCGGCGGTCACTTCCTCGGCGAGCTTGTAGACATCGACCTGGGCGCGGCCGCAGGACGGGCACGAGACGATCTCCAGGCCACGTTCGCGCAGGTTGAGCGATTCCAGGATCTGCAGGCCGACCTTGACCTCCTCGACCGGCGGGGCCGACAGCGACACCCGGATCGTGTCGCCGATGCCCTGGCTGAGCAGCGCACCGAAGGCGACGGCGGACTTGATCGTGCCCTGGAACTGCGGGCCGGCCTCGGTGACGCCCAGGTGCAGCGGGTAGTCGCACTGCTCGGCGAGCAGCTCGTAGGCCCGCACCATGACGACGGGGTCGTTGTGCTTGACCGAGATCTTGATGTCCCGGAAGTCGTGCTCCTCGAACAGCGAGCACTCCCACAGCGCGGACTCGACCAGCGCCTCCGGGGTGGCCTTGCCGTACTTGGCCATCAGCCGCTTGTCCAGCGAACCGGCATTGACCCCGATCCGGATCGGGGTGCCGTGCTCCTTGGCCGCCTTGGCGATGTCGCCGACCTTGTCGTCGAATTTCTTGATGTTGCCGGGGTTCACCCGGACGGCGGCGCAGCCGGCCTCGATCGCGGCGAAGACGTACCGCGGCTGGAAGTGGATGTCGGCGATGACCGGGATCTGCGACTTCCTGGCGATCGTGGCCAGGGCCTCGGCGTCGTCGGTGTCGGGGACGGCGACCCGGACGATCTGGCAGCCCGACGCGGTCAGCTCGGCGATCTGCTGCAGCGTGGCGTTGACATCGGCGGTCTTGGTGGTGCACATCGACTGGACGCTGACCGGGGAGTCGCTGCCGACGCCGACGGTGCCGACCTGGAGCTGGCGGGTCTTGCGGCGGGGGGCGAGCACGGGGGGCGGCGGCGTGGGCATGCCGAGCGAGACGGTCACGGACCCAGTATCCTCTCTACTGCAGGGTGATGGGGTTGACGATGTCGGCGACCAGCAACAGCCCGGACAGCACGATGAACAACCCGGCGACCACGTAGGCCACCGGCATCAGCCGGGCGATGTCGAAGGGCCCCGGATCCGGGCGTCCCCGGCGCCGGGCCACCGACCCCCGGGCCTTCTCGTAGAGCGCCCCCGCGACGTGGCCGCCGTCCAGCGGGTAGATCGGCAGCAGGTTGAACAGGAACAGCACCAGGTTGACGCTGGCCAGCAGGGACAGGAAGAAGCTCAACTTCTCCAGCCCGGTGAGGGCGGGGATGGAGAAGACCTCCCCGGAGATGCGGCCGACCCCGACGATGCCGATCGGCCCGTTCCGGTCGCGCTCGTCGCCGAGGAACGCGGCCCCGAACAGCGCCGGGACGCGCTCGGGGATACCGATCAACCGCTCGACGGACTGGCTGACCGTGTTGGCGAAGTAGCTGGGCAGCTCGGTGACCGACTGCCGGGCGAAGCCGTACACCGGGCTGACGCCCAGGTAGCCGGCGGTGATCGTGTCCTTGGCGGTCTGGTCCGCGTAGACGGTGTTGGGGATCGGCGTGACGGCGAGGTCCTGCCGGTCGCCGCCCCGCTCGATGGTCAGCGACAGCGCCTCGTCGGGGTGGCTGCGGATGGCCTGCTGCACCGTCGTCCAGCTGTCCCAGCCGGTGGGGTCCACCGGCTGGCCGTCGATGGCCACGATGGTGTCCCCGGGGCGCAGGCCCGCCTCGGCTGCCGGGCTGGCCAGCGGGAGCGCGCAGTCGGCGCTGCCGGCCTCGCAGGTCTTCCCGGCGTCGGCGCCCGTCGTCACGATGGGGATCTGGCAGGGGTCGGTCTTCGCCGGGTCCAGCGTCGCGGTCTCGGCGTTGGCCGGCAGCACGCAGGCCGGGACGCGGTCGAGCTGGGTGGTGATGACGTTGGTGCCCAGGGCGGTGAGGGTGATCGTGAAGAAGACCACCGCAAGCACCAGGTTGTGCAGCGGTCCGGCCGCCATCACGATGACCCGCTGCCACCACGGCTTGGCGTAGAAGACCCGATCGCCGTCGGTGGGCAGGACGTCGTTGAGCGCCTGGCCACGGACCTCGGCGATGAACGAGCGCATCCGGGTGGCGCGCTTGCTCTCGTTCGCCTCGGCCGGCGGGATCATCCCGATGATCCGGATGTAGCCGCCCAGCGGGATGGCCTTGATGCCGTACTCGGTCTCACCGCGTCGGCGGGAGAACACCGTCGGCCCGAAGCCGACCATGAACTGCGGCACTCGCATGCCGAACTTGCGGGCCCAGAAGAAGTGCCCGAACTCGTGGAAGCCGATCGAGGCCAGCAGTCCGACGAAGAACGCGACGATCCCGAGGACGGTCAGCAGGATCCCGCTCAGCTCAGCCTCCGGCGATCGCGCCGCGCGCGTGCTCCCGGGCCCAGGTCTCCGCGGCCAGCACGTCGTCGACGCAGGTGGGTGCGCCGAGGTCCGGCGCCTCGTCGAGGGTACGCGCGATGGTCTGGACTATTCCTGGGAACGACAGCCGACCCGCCAGGAACGCCGCGACCGCCTCCTCGTTGGCCGCGTTGAACAGCGCGGGGACGACGCCGCCGGCCTCCCCCGCCTGCCGGGCCAACCGGACGGCGGGGAACGCCTCGTCGTCCATCGGGGCGAAATCCCAGCTCGAGGCGGTCGACCAGTCCAGGGCCGGCTGCACGTGCGGCAGCCGGTCGGGCCAGGCCAGGCCCAGCGCGATGGGCAGCCGCATGTCCGGCGGGCTCGCCTGGGCGATCGTGGCCCCGTCGGCGAAGGTCACCATCGAGTGCACGATCGACTGCGGGTGCACCACGACGTCGACGTCGGCGTAGGGCACGGCGAAGAGCAGGTGCGCCTCGATGAGCTCCAGGCCCTTGTTCACCAGGGTGGCGGAGTTGACAGACACGACCGGGCCCATCGTCCAGGTCGGGTGCGCCAGTGCCTGCGCAGGCGTGACGTCGGCCAGCTCGGCGGCGGTACGGCCGCGGAAGGGCCCGCCGCTGGCGGTGAGCACCAGCCGAGCGACCTCGCCGCGAGCCCCGCCCCGCAGGCACTGGGCCAGCGCGGAGTGCTCGGAGTCCACCGGGACCAGCTGACCCGGGGCGGCGGCCGCCGTCACCAACTCACCACCGGCGACCAGGGACTCCTTGTTGGCCAGGGCCACGGTCCGGCCGGCCGCCAGCGCCGCCAGGGTGGGCCGCAGGCCGATCGACCCGGCGATGCCGTTGAGGACGACGTCCGCGGGGCGGGCAGCGAGCTCCTCGGCGGCCCGCGGGCCGGCCAGGATCTCGGGCAAGCGGTACCGGCCCTGGGCCCAGCCGCGCTGCTGCGCTGCGGCGTAGAACGCCAGCTGCAGGTCCTGGGCGGCGGTGGCCCGGGCGACCGCGACAGTGTCGACGGCCAGGCTCAGCGCCTGCTCGGCCAGCAGCGCGACGTCGGAGCCGCCGGCGGCGAGCCCGGTGACCCGGAGCCGGTCGGGGTTGGCCCGGGCCACCTCGATCGCCTGGGTGCCGATGGACCCGGTGGACCCCAGGACCGTGACCGTGCGGGGGGTGCTCACCGCGTCATCCTCGCCGACCCGCGGCACCGGCGTGTGAGCCGGGGGCGGGCCTGCCATGATGGACCGGTGAGCGCACGCGACCACCTCGGCCAGCAGACCAGCGCGACAGTCGTCGCCCAGTCCAACCGCGAGGAGGCGATCGTGCGGGCCGGCAGCGAGCCGCTGCACGAGACCGAACGTCCCGAGGACTGGGGCTGGCACGGCGAGACCGGCAAGAAGGGCCGGATCGGCGCCTGGCTCGCCATCGTGATCCTGTTCCTGTTCGAGTTCGGCAACCACGAGGGCAACATCGAGAACCTCTTCATCATCGGCATCTGCGCCGTGATGGTCCTGATCATGTTGTGGGACATCCGTCGGCGGAAGAACGCCTGGCGCTCCGAGTAGGCGACGAAGCTCTGCCTCGCCCGCGCGCTCCGGGCGAGCGCCGGGTCGGGAGCGTGACGACCCACCCCGCTGGGGTCGGCGCCACGTCGTCCTAGTCCTGCTCGGCGCCGAGCTCGACCGTCTCCTCCAGCTGCGGTCTGGGCAACGCCACCGAAGGTATGCCGGCCGACTCGGCCAGGTCCGCGGCGGCCAGCTGCCCGCAGGCGCCGTCGATCTCCTGGCCGCGGGTGTCGCGGACAGTCGTCGACACGCCGTGGGCCCGTAGCCGGGCCACGAACTCGCGCTGGGCTGGCAGCGGGCTGGCATCCCACTTGCTGCCCGGCGTGGGGTTCAGCGGGATGAGGTTGACGTGCGCGAGCCGCTTGGCCAGCCGCTGGCCGAGCAGGTCGGCCCGGAACGGCTGGTCGTTGACGTCCCGGATGAGGGCGTACTCGATGGAGTACCGACGCCCGGTCCGGCGTGCGTAGGCGTCGGCCGCCTCGAGCACCTGGGTGACGTTCCACCGGGTGTTCACCGGGACCAGGGTGTCGCGCAGCTCGTCGTCGGGGGCGTGCAGGCTCACCGCGAGGGTGACGTTGAGGCCCTCCTCGGTCAGCTTGTCGATCGCCGGCACCAGGCCGACCGTCGACACCGTGATCGAGCGCTGGGCCAGGCCCAGGCCGTACGGCGCGGGCGTCAGCAGCGCGTCGAGGGTCTTCCGGACCCGGGCGTAGTTGGCCAGCGGCTCACCCATGCCCATGAAGACCACGTTGGACAGCCGGCCCGGACCACCGGGGATCTCCCCGGCCGCCATCGCCGCGGACGCCGCGACCGCCTGGCCGATGATCTCGGCGGCGGAGAGGTTGCGGGTCAGCCCGCCCTGGCCGGTCGCGCAGAACGGGCAGGCCATGCCGCAGCCGGCCTGGCTGGAGATGCAGACGGTTGCCCGGTCGGGGTAGCGCATGAGCACGCTCTCCACGAGCGCGCCGTCGTGCAGCCGCCAGAGGGTCTTGCGGGTGCGGCCGCCGTCGGCGCTCTGGTGCCGGACGACGGTAAGCAGCCCGGGCAGCAGCGCGTCGGTCAGCTCGGTCCGCAGCGCGGTCGGCAGGTCGGTCATCTGCGCCGGGTCGGCGACGCCGGCGTAGTAGTGGCGGGCCAGCTGGTCGGCCCGGAAAGCGGGGTGCCCGAGCTCGGTGACGGCCTCGCGGGCCTGCTCCCGGGTCAGGTCGGCGAGGTGCCGGGGCGGCTTGGCAGCGCGCCGCGGGGCGTCGAAGACCAGGGGCAGGGACACGGGTGCGGTCGTGGGCTCAACAGTCATGGCTCCACCACTGTCCCACCCCCTGACGCCGGGCGGACCCGTCGTCGGGGTGAGATCGCTCCCGGCCGGGGCCGCGGGACATCAGCCGGTCGGGGTGGTCACCGGGGTCTCGGACGACGTCACCGGGGCCGTGTCGGGCGGCCCGGTCGGGTCCGTGGTGGGGGCGGCCGGGGTCGGGGTGCTGCCGTCCGTGGGAACCGGGTCCGACGGGTCGGCGGTGATCGTGCTCCCGGTCGGCTCACTGCTCCCGGTCGGCTCACTGCTCCCGGTCGGCTCACTGCTCCCGGTCGGCTCACTGCTCCCGGTCGGCTCACTGCTCCCGGTCGGCTCACTGCTCCCGGTCGGCTCACTGCTCCCGGTCGGCTCACTGCTCCC
>JBBSVA010000144.1:0-8028 GCA_038233915.1 Mycobacteriales bacterium
AGACGCCGTCGTGCTCAGGCGCTGACTGTGTCCATGGCCTCGGCGAGCAGCTGGACCGAGCGCAGCCGCTGCTCCACGGTGCCCGAGGCGTGTCCGACGATCAGCTCGTCGGCGTCGGCGAACCGGCGGAACTCGACCAGCCTCTCGCGCACCTCGGCCGGGGTGCCGACGGCGGAGTGGGTCATCATCGAGTCGATCTGGACGCCGGCACCGGAGTCCAGCAGCAGCTGGGCCTCCTCGTCGCTGAAGGTCTTGCCGCGGCCGAAGAGCAGCGTGGCCCGGGCGCGTCGGACGGTCTCGAACTGGGCCCGGGCGTCCTCGGTGGTGTCCGCGGCGATCACGTTCGCGCCGGCGATGACGTGCGGGGCGTCGAGCTGCAGCGAGGGCTGGAAATCCCGGCGGTAGATCTCCACGGCGGCCTGCAGCGCCTGCGGGGCGAAGTGCGAGGCGTGCGCGTAGGGCAGGCCCAGCGCGGCGGCCAACTGGGCGCCGAAGGTGGAGGAACCCAGGATGTAGAGCGGCACGCGGCGGCCTTTGCCGGGGTTGGCGTCCACCCCGGGCACCCGGGTCTCGCCGGCGAAGTAGGCCTGCAGCTCCAGCACGTCCTGCGGGAAGCGCTCGCTGGAGCGGGGGTCGGTGCGCATCGCGTACATCGTGTTCTGGTCCGAGCCGGGCGCGCGACCCAGCCCCAGGTCGATGCGCCCCGGGTACATCGCGTCCAGGGTGCCGAACTGCTCGGCGATCACCAGCGGCGAGTGGTTGGGCAGCATGACGCCGCCGGCCCCGAGCCGGATGGTCGTCGTGTGCGCTCCCACGTGGCTGATCAGCACGCTGGTCGCGGAGCTGGCAATGGCTGCCATGTTGTGGTGCTCGGCGTACCAGACCCGGGTGTACCCGTGCTCCTCCGCGCCCTGGGCCAGGGCCACGCTGTGCGCGATGCTGTCGGTGACCGTCTCGCCGGGGGCGACGGGAGCCAGGTCCAGGACGGAGAGCGGGAAGGACACGGGGAGGGCCTCTCTGGTCGGAGCACGGAGCCTCGCGGCCCCTGTGTGTCCCAACGACGCCGGTCCCCCGGCATTCCCCGGAGTCAGCGGCCGCTCCACCGCGGGGCGCGCTTGTCCAGCTGCGCCGCGATCCCCTCCTTGCGGTCCTCGGACAGGTAGGGGTTGGGCCCGACGTCCAGCCGCAGCGCCTGCCACAGCGGCAGCTCCAGGCCCTTGATCGCGGTCTCCTTCATCCGGCGCACCGAGATCGGCGCGTTCGCCGCGATCGTGGCGGCCAGCTCGAGGGCGGTGGCCAACACGTCCTCGCGCGGGACCAGCCGGTTGACCAGGCCCCAGCGCTGCAGGTCCTCGGCGGCCACAGGGGCACCGGTGTAGAGCATCTCCAGCGCGATGCCCATCGGGATCCGCTTGGGCAGCACCACCGAACCGAAGTTGGCGCCCATCCCGATCTTCGCCTCCGGCAGACCCATCGGGACGCCGGGCGCGGCCACCCGCAGGTCGCACGCCAGCGCCAGCTCGAACCCGCCGGCGACCGCGGCCCCGGTCACGGCCGCGACGATCGGCACCGGTGTCTCGGTGACCACCTCGAACAGCGACCGGCCCGGGCGGGCCATCGGCGGGCGGAACGGCTCACCGCGCTCGTCCGCGGCCCGGATCTCCTTGAGGTCGAACCCAGCGCAGAACGCCGGCCCGTTACCGGCCAGCACGATCGCCCGGGTGCCGTCGGTGCCGGCGGTCAGCAGCTCCTCGACCAGGTCGGCCTGCAGCGCCGAGGACAGCGCGTTACGCCGCTCCGGGCGGTCCAGGGTGAGTAGCCGCAGGTGGTCGCGGGTCTCCACGATCAGGCCGGAGTCGTGTCTCATGCGCTGGACCCTGCGCGGCCGGTGGGCGCCGGGCAAGCCGACGGGCGTTCAGAGCCAGGCGGGGACGGCGGGCAGCAGCGACCCGGACAGCCCGGCACCGTCCGAGCGGCCGGTCACCCAGGCCAACACCTCCGGCAGCGACCCAGCGACGACCGGGCCCCCGATACGGCCCCAGGACCGGTCGTCGGCCCGGAGCTCGACATCGGGCAGCTCGTCCCGGAACGTCCACATGCTGACGACGTCGTCCAGCAGGGCGGCCAGCACGTCGTCGGCGACGTCGTCGAAGCCGACCCCGGCGACCAGGTCGACCGCGTGCACCCAGACCTCGCGGCAGCGCATCCAGACCACCTCGCTCGCCGGCACGGTGCGGCCGGAGAACGTCCGGACCTCCCGCGCCCAGGCCTCGTCGGGCAGCTCCTGCACCGAGGTCACCAGGCGGACGACCGAGGCCAGCACCTCGGCCCGCAGCGCCGCCGGGGACAGTGCCATCGCGGACTCGATGCCGGCCGCCCGGTCCTCGGGCGAGGCGTACATCGGGGTCTCACGCCCGGTGCGGGCCCAGGTCAGCAGGTTGACCAGGGCATCGGCGTTGCGCGCGACGTGCGCCAGCAGCTGGTGCCGGGACCAGCCGGGCAGCAGCGAGGGGTCGGCCAGCTCCTCGTCGGTCAGCCGGCCCAGCGCAGTGGCCAGCAGCTGCTCGCCCCCAGCCCACCAGTCCAGCGTGGCCGGGGGGCCGCCGGGGGTGGTCACGGCCGAGGTCCGGCGATCCGGCGGGCAGTGTCGGCGGCGCCGTCGTCCAGCCCCTCGGTGCCGGTGGTGCGGTGCAGGACCGCCTGGTCGGTGATCCAGTGCTGGTGGGCGTCCCAGGCTCGGCCGGCGTCGCCGTCCAGCGCCGTGGCGATGTCGGCCCAGGACGCGCCCTCCCGGAGGGCGGCGTGCATGCCCAGCTGGCGACTGTCGTGGGCCTTGCGGAACACCACCTCGCCCAGGGCGAGCAGCTCCAGGGCCTCGTGCCGGTCCAGCAAGGTGCCGGTGTTGCGCAGGTCGGCCAGGAAGTCGTCGGGATCGACCGGACCGGAGGCCTCGACGACGCCGGCGTCCCGGCGGGACAGGAAGTCGATCCGGTTGGCCGCACTGGCCAGGGTGACCTCGTCCTGGAGTTCGCGTGGCGTGATGCTCATGCCCCCCAGCCTCCCGCACTCCCTCCTCCCCCACACGCCGACGGCCGCCGCCCCCGGGGGGACGACGGCCGTCGGTGGTCAGCTGGGGTGGGTCAGGCCTTGCGGCCCTTCTTGGCCCGGGCGTCGGCGATCATGCCCTTGACCTTCGCCTGGTTCTCCGGCTTGCGGGCCGCTGCGATGACCTTCTGCGCCGCGGCTCCCTTGAGCAGTCCACTGAGCATCCCCACGGGAGGCCTCCTCGGTCGTGTCGGGTCGGAGACCCATCCCTGCCCCGGACGACCCGGGTGCACACGCCAACCACTCAACGGACGTACGGGATGGTCTGCGGTCCCTCCGGCAGCACGCACACCGACGCAGGCCGGCCGAGCCGGGCGGACTCCTCGGCGATGGTCGCGGCGATGTCCGTCGTCCGGGTCAGGTGGGCCTCGGCGAGCTCCGCGGCGGTCAGCCCGTCGGTGTACACGGTGACCCGGTGCGCGGCCTGGATCCGGGCCTGCACCTGGACCTGCCACTGGTCGGGCACGGTCACCTCCCGCGCGGCGATCAGGTCCAGCAGCTCCTGCGGGCTGTCGGCCGAGGTCAGCACCTCGCGGTAGCTGCCGTGGTCGGGGAAGCCGTCCGAGCACTCGGCCGCGCTGACGATCAGTCCACCGGGGCGGCAGACCTGCGCCGCGGCGGACATGCCCTTCACCGACTGGTACAGGTTCTGGTCCAGCGGGAACCCCGACCCGGTCGTGACGACGACGTCGAACGGCGCGTCGACGGCGACCATCGCCACCGCCCGGGCCCGCTCGACGGCCGCGGCGTGCATCGGCAGCAGGTCGCCACCGAAGGCCGCGACCACCTCCTGGTCGGCGTTGAGGATGACGTCGAAGGCGAACGTGGTGCCGGTGGCCGCGGCGATCGCCCGGACGTCGTCGTGCACCGGGTTGCCCTCGACGACGCCCCAGGTGGCCCGCGGGTCACCGATCCGGGCGGCGTCGTGCAGCACCAGCACGGTGTCCAGGCCGGCCAGCCCGGGGGCGACCATCTTCGGCCCGCCGGAGAACCCGGCGAAGAAGTGCGGTTCGACGAACCCGGTGGTGATCCGGACGTCGGCCTGTACCCAGGTGGTGTTCAGCGTGACCGGGACCCCGGCGCCGTGCGTGCCGACCGCGGTGTGCGTGTCGGTGGCGCGGGCGTCGTGGTCGACGACCCGGACCCGGTCCAGCACTGCCCGGCCGAACATCGCCTCCAGCTCGGCCGGCGTGGAGGCCCGGTGCGTGCCGGTGGCGACCAGCACGGTGATGTCGACGTCGTCCACGATGCCGGCCAGCTCGTCGAGCACTGCCGGGATCATCAGGTGCCGTGGCTGGGCCCGGGTGACATCACAGGCCGAGATCACCACCGACTGCCCAGCCCGGACCCGCTCGCGCAGCGGCGGCCCGGCGACCGGCTCGCGCAGCGCCCTGCGCAGTTCCGCGGGGACGTCGGGGGCCGCGTCGTGGTGCACCGGGGTGACGACGACGGCGTCGTCGGGCACCTCGATCTCCAGGCCGGTCCGTCCGTAGGCCAGTCGTACCCGCTGGGTCATGCCCCGATCATGCCCTCGACGGGTCCCCCCGACCCCCGACTGCCACAGTGACGGTGTGCGCCGCCGCCTCTCAGCCCTGGGCTGCCTGCTGACCGTGTCCGCCTGCAGCAGCAGCACCGACGGGGGGCCCGGGGTCGCCCAGGAGGCGCCTCCCGAGGGCACCCTGCTGACCCTGGCCGAGGACGCCGACCTGGGCTTCGCCGAGCTGGGTGGCGGCGCGGGGTTGCAGCTGGCCGGGGTGGACAGCGCGGGCCGGCCGGTGCTGCTGGGCACCGCCGGCGGCGGCCCACCCGGGCTGGCCCGCGGCACCGACCTCGTCGGCGCGCCCGCGCTGACCTCTCTCGGCGAGTACGGCAGCGTCGCGGCGCTGGCCGTCGCGCCCGACGACACCGCGGTGCTGCTCGCGCTCGCCGCACCCGGCTCGGACGTGCCCGTGGCAGCCGTCCTCCGGGTGACGCCCGACGGCACCGAGCAGGCCCTGCCGATCACCGGGACGGCGGCGGACGCACCGACCACGCTGTCCGCCTACGCCTCGGGCTTCAGCCCGGACGCGACCCGCGCGGCCGTCGCCGTCTCCCCCCGGGACACCAGCCAGGGCTTCCCCGAGGAGACCGGCACGCTGCGTCTGGTCACCGTGGACACCACCACCGGCGCGCAGGTCGCCGCGACCGAGGTGCCGCTGGCCGACGCCGCGGCCGTCGTCCCAGGCGCCCCGGAGGCGGTCCGGGTGGACGACGTGGCCGTGCAGGCCGACGGCGGGGTGCTCGTCGCGATGACGGTCAGCGGCCAGTCCGGCTCCCGGCTGCTGCGCTTCGACGCCACGCTCGCCCCGGTGGGCGAGCCGGTCGAGCTGCCCGCGTTGGAGGAGTTCGGCGGCTTCCTCGCCGTCGGCCCGGACGGCACCGCCTACGTGACCAGCACCGGCACGGCCGTCGTCCTGAACCGGGTGCCGGTCGGGGCCACCGCGGCCGAGGAGGTGGCCACCGTGGAGGACGGCCCCGGGGGCGTCACCGGGCTCGCCGTCGACCCGACCGGCAACTGGGCGTACCTGACCGGGGTCACCGACGTGGACCGCGGCGAGACGGTGACCGGGGTGGAGCTGGCCACCGGCGAGGTCACCGCCGACGTCGAGCTGTGCACCGAGGGCAGCCTCGGCGAGCCGTCGATGAACGCCGCCGGGCCGGCGATGGTCGTGCCGGGCCGGTGCAACGACCCCTCGACGAACCAGGCGCACGCCTACCTGCTCACCTCCTGAGCGGGGATCATGCGAAGCGCGGGTGCTCGGTCTCCAGCGACCCGAACGACCGGCCGCCGCCGTGGACGAGCACGTGGCTGCCCGGTCTCTGAGGCGCGCACGCTCTGCACCCTGCCAGCGGCGCAGTGACCACCGTCACCCTAGGGTCCGGTCATGACCCTCACGACGTTGCTGACCGGTGGTTCGTTCTTCGAGGGCCCGCGCTGGCACCAGGGCCACTGGTGGGTCTCGGACTTCTACCGCGGGCAGGTCCTGCAGGTGTCCCCCACCGGCGAGGAGACCGTCGTGCTGGAGGTGCCGACGCAACCGTCGGGGTCCGGGCGGCTGCCCGACGGCTCGCTGGTGGTGGTGTCGATGACCGACCAGCGGCTGCTGCGCTGGGACGGCGCCAAGCTCGCGACCTACGCCACACTCGCCCCGTACTGCGGCGGGCTGCTCAACGACATGGTCGTGGACGCCGCCGGGCACGTGTTCGTCGGCGACTTCGGCTTCGACCTGATGGGCGGCGGCGCCCCGGCCCCGGCCTCGCTGAAGCGGGTCGACCCCGACGGCACGATCACCGTCGTCGCCGAGGACCTGCTGTTCCCCAACGGGATGGTGATCACCGAGGACGGCGGCACGCTGCTAATCGGGGAGACCCTGGGCAACCGGTACACCGCCTTCGACCTGGCCGCCGACGGCTCGCTGTCGAACCGGCGGGTCTGGGCCGAGTTCGGCCCGGCGCCCACCGGCACGACGACCGAGGAGGTGCTGGGCCAGCTGGTGATCGCCCCCGACGGGTGCACCGGGGACGCCGAGGGCCACCTCTGGGTGGCCGACGCGGTCGGCGGGCGGGCGGTCCGGATCGCCCCCGGCGGGGAGGTTGTCGACCAGGTGGCCGCACCCGAGGGCCTGGGCGTCTTCGCCTGCGCGCTGGGCGGCGAGGACGGCCGGACGCTGCTGCTGTGCTGCGCGCCGGACTTCCTCGCGCACCAGCGGGCGCCGGTGCGCGAGGCGGTCCTGCTGACCACGACCGTCGACGTGCCGCACGCCGGCCGACCCTGACTCAGCGCGCGGGCAGCTCGGCCAGCCGCTCGTAACCCTCGCGCACGCCGCCCTCCATGCTGCTGGCCACGAAGGCGTCCCGGTCGACGGTCCGGGTTCCCCGACATCCCGTCCGGGTAGCCGCAGGCGTGCTTCCGACACTGCTGACCTGGCTCGTCACGATCACCGGGGCGGTGACCGTCGTCCTTGTTCTCCGGGACCTCTTCCACACCATCTGGCACCCGTCCGGACACGGCCTGCTGGCCCCGCTGGTGATGCGCGGTACCTGGCGGGCCACCCGGTCCCTCGGCGAGCGGGCCAGGTCCCTGGCCGGACCCCTGGGCATCCTCCTGGTGATGGTCGCCTGGGCCAGCCTCGCCGTCCTGGGCTGGGCTCTGGTCTTCCTGCCACACCTGCCCGGGTCCTTCTCCTACGCCACGGGGCTGCTACCCGACCAGCGGTCGATGCCGCTGGACGCGCTCTACCTCGCGCTGGTCACCGTCACGACAGCGGGCTTCGGCGACATCGTCCCGGTGGAGGGGTGGCTTCGTGCGGTGACCCCGCTGGCCGCACTCATGGGCATCACCCTGGTCACGGCCGCGGTCACCTGGGTGCTGCAGCTCTACCCGGCGCTCGCCCGGCGTCGCGTACTCGCCGTCCGCGTCCGGCTGCTCGCCGGAGAGCTGGAAGGAAACCCTGCCGCGGCCGGGCTCGCCCAGCTGCCGACATCCACCGTGCACGAGCTTGCGTCCGCCGTCACCGCGACCCGGATCGACTTCACCCAGTACGCGGAGGGTTACTGGTTCTTCGACCGTCCCGACACCGCGCTGGCGGCCGGGTTGCCGGTCCTGCTCCGCCTCGCCGACGCCGGCCGGGACGCCGACCGGTCCGAGCAGCGGGTGGCCGCCGCCGTGCTGCGCGGGTCCCTGGACGACCTCGCCGAGACACTCGACCGGCAATTCCTGCACTCCGATCGGGACACCGCCGGGGTACTCGCGATGTATGCGGAACGGTCCGGCCAGCCGGGGCAGCCCGAATCCCGGTGAGGCCGGCCGGCACGTCAGCGGTCAGTCCGGGGCTTCCTCGGCGTCGGCGCCGCAGCCGGTGTCACGCACCAGCACCCAGGTTG
>JBBSVA010000145.1:0-8015 GCA_038233915.1 Mycobacteriales bacterium
GACTGCATGAGCGTGCGGCGGGTCATGGGCACCGAACTGGAGTACGGCATCTCGGTCCCGGGGCAGCCGGGTGCCAACCCGACGACACTGTCCAGCCAGGTCGTCAACGCCTGGGCCCCGGCGGAGGCGCCGTCGCGTCGTCGGCCGCGATGGGACTTCGAGGAGGAGTCGCCGCTGCGCGACGCCCGCGGGTTCGACCTGTCTCCGTCCCGGGCGCTGGACCACGCCGACCCCGACGAGGACCCGGGCATGGCCAACGTCGTGCTGACCAACGGCGCCCGGCTCTACGTCGACCACGCGCACCCGGAGTACGCGACACCTGAGGTCACCAGCCCGCGGGACATCGTGCTGTGGGACAAGGCGGGGGAGCGGGTGATGGTCGAGGCCAGCAAGCGCGCCGCGCGGGTGCCCGGCACCGCCCCCATCCAGCTGTACAAGAACAACACCGACGGCAAGGGCCAGTCCTACGGCGCGCACGAGAACTACCTGATGGACCGGCGGACGCCGTTCATCGAGATCATCCGCGGGCTCATCCCGTTCTTCGTCACCCGCCAGGTCTTCGCCGGCGCCGGTCGCGTGGGCCTGGGCACCGACGGCCGCACGCAGGGCTTCCAGCTGTCTCAGCGGGCGGACTTCTTCGAGGTCGAGGTGGGTCTGGAGACGACGCTCAAGCGGCCGATCATCAACACCCGCGACGAGCCGCACGCCAACCCCGACGAGTACCGGCGGCTGCACGTGATCATCGGCGACGCCAACCTGGCCGAGTGGTCCACCTACCTCAAGGTCGGGACGACGTCGCTCGTGCTGGCCATGATCGAGGCCCGGGCGTTGTCGGTGGACCTCACCATCGAGGACTCCGTGGAGGCGCTGCAGGCGGTCAGCCACGACCCCACCCTGACCCACCGGGTGCGGCTGCGCGACGGCCGGCGGCTGACCGCGCTGGAGGTGCAGCAGGAGTTCCTGTCCCAAGCCCGGGACTTCGTCGCCCGTACCGGGGACACCGACCCGCAGACCCACGACGTGCTGGCCAAGTGGGGCGAGGTGCTCGCGGACCTGGCGATCGACCCGATGCGTTGCGCGGACCGGCTGGACTGGCCGGCCAAGCTGCGGCTGCTGGAGGGCTACCGGACGCGCGACGGGCTGTCCTGGGGCGACGCGCGGCTGCAGCTGGTCGACCTGCAGTACTCCGACATCCGCCCGGAGAAGGGCCTCTACGAGCGGCTGGTGGCCCGCGGTTCCATGCAGCGGCTGGTCACCGAGGACGAGGTCACCGTGGCGATGACGGCGCCCCCGGCGGACACCCGGGCCTACTTCCGGGGCGAGTGCCTGCGCCGCTACCCCGCGCAGGTCGCCGCCGCCTCGTGGGACTCGGTGGTGTTCGACCTGGGCCGGGAGAACCTGGTCCGGGTGCCGACCCTGGAGCCGCTGCGGGGCACCCGCGAGCACGTCGGCGCGCTCTTCGACCGGGTCGGCAGCGCCCAGGAGCTGGTGGACACGATCACCTCGGGGTGACCGGTGCGCGCCGTCCACGCCGACGGTCGCCGTCCTGTCACACCCCGCGGGTAGCTTCGGCGACCAGAGCAGGAACCGATCTCGAACGGGAGGGTCACCATGGCCACCAGGGACACCGGCGGGCAGCAGAAGGCGACGCGGTCGCGCGAGGAGACCGAGGAGGTCGAGGCCTCCGTCGACTCCGACGTCGCCGAGCGCCACGAGAAGGTCACCGAGGACGTGGACTCGATCCTCGACGAGATCGACGGGGTCCTCGAGAGCAACGCCGAGGAGTTCGTGAAGGGGTACGTCCAAAAAGGGGGGGAATAGAAAAGGATCCCGCCATTCCGAGAATGGCCAAAAATGGCTGAGGAAAAGCATTGTCCCGATTGCGGAATCCCGCGGGCAGCCGCGCAAGCCACGACGGACCGTCGCCGCTCGGACGGGCTGGCGTTCTGCTGCCGAGGACATGCTCGGCAGCGACACCGATCAGGTCGTCAGGCTCGTGAGGGGGCGCCGCGTCGTCCGTTCGCTCACGACATCGAGGTCCCCCCGGGTGCCCAGTGGTGCCCCGACTGCGGCGTTGTCACACCGTTGGAGGACTTCCCGGCATCGCGTGGTCGTGCGTGGGGACGGCACTCCTACTGCACGCCGGGTCACAACAGTCGTGGTCGGGCAACCCTGGACAAGCTGGGCGGGCCACGCGGTTACCACCTGAAGCGGCGTTACGGCATCACCGCCGCCGAGGCCGACGCCATGCTGGCCGCCCAGGGCGGTCTGTGCGCGCTCTGTCTGGCAGCACCGGCCGCCCACGTCGACCACGACCACGCGACAGACGCCGTCCGCGAGCTGCTCTGCTTCAACTGTAACGGCGGCCTCGGCCAGTTCCGGGACGACCCGACAGTCCTGCTCGCTGCCGTGACCTACCTGGAACGGCACGGACCGCCCGACCCACCGGCGACACCGCTACTAGGGTCGGGACGACGTGAGCGCCGGGGCTCGAGCCCGGGCCGGCGCAGCACCGACCGCCGGACCAGCACCCCCTGAGCCACCGCACACACGACCCAGCAGCACGCAGACCAGTGGCCGTCCCAGCGACGGCAAGAGAGGTGGACGGGTGAGCGAGCAGATCGCCGGACGGAGCGGGTTCCCCCCCGCCTACCTGGACCGGGTGGGCTCCTCGTTCACCGACTTCCTCGGGCAGACCGCCCCCGACCTGCTCCCGGGCCGTCGGCCGGTCCCGCAGGTGCCGATGGGCGACATCGCCCCGCACGGCACCACGATCGTGGCTGCCACCTACGACGGCGGCGTCCTGATGGGCGGGGACCGCCGGGCCACCATGGGCAACCTGATCTCCAGCCGCGACATCGAGAAGGTCTACGCGGCCGACTCGTACTCGGTGATCGGCATCGCGGGTGCGGCAGGCATCGCGATCGAGATGGTCCGGCTCTACCAGGTGGAGCTGGAGCACTACGAGAAGATCGAGGGGATGACCATGTCGCTGGACGGCAAGGCCAACCGCCTCGCCGCCATGATCCGCGGCAACCTCGGGGCCGCCATGCAGGGTCTGGCCGTCGTCCCGCTCTTCGCCGGCTTCGACCTGGACGCCGCCGCGGGCGTCAACCCCGGCCGGATCTTCAGCTACGACGTCACCGGCGGGAACTACGAGGAGCGCGGCTACGCCTCCGTCGGTTCCGGCTCGCTGTTCGCCCGTGGGTCGCTGAAGAAGACCTGGCGCCCGGGCCTGTCTGCCGACGCCGCCACCCGCAGCCTCGTCGAGGCCCTCTACGACGCCGCCGACGACGACTCCGCCACCGGTGGCCCGGACGCCGTCCGCCGGCTGTACCCGATCCTCTACCGGATCGACGCCGAGGGAGCCGTCCGGCTGCCCGACGACGAGGTGGCCGCGATCGCCGCCGCCATCACCGCCGACCGGTCCGCCGGGGCCGAGAACCGGGGGGCCTGAGCCATGACGATGCCTTACTACGCCTCCGCCGAGCAGGTCATGCGGGACCGCTCGGAGTACGCCCGCAAGGGCATCTCCCGCGGCCGCAGCGTCACCGTGCTCACCTACGCCGACGGCGTGCTCCTCATCGCCGAGAACCCCAGCTCCACGCTGCACAAGGTCGGCGAGATCTACGACCGGATCGGCTTCGCCGCCGTCGGCCGGTACTCCGAGTTCGAGAGCCTGCGGGTCGCCGGCGTGCGGCTGGCCGACGTCCGGGGCTACAGCTACAACCGCCGCGACGTCACCGGACGGGTCATCGCCAACGCGTACGCGCAGACGCTCGGCTCGATCTTCACCGAGCAGATGAAGCCCTTCGAGGTCGAGCTCTGCGTGGCCGAGGTCGGCGCCACCCCGGAGTCCGACCAGCTCTACCGGCTCACCTTCGACGGCTCGGTCGTCGACGAGCCCGACTTTGTGGTCATGGGCGGTCAGGCCGATGCGGTCACCACCAACCTGCGCGAGCACTTCCAGCCCGGCATGGGCCTGGTCGAGGCGCTCGCCGTCGGGGTCGCAGCGCTGTCCGCGGTCAGCGCCTCCACCCAGGCGAACGGCGGCGGACACGCGAGCCTGCCGGCCGAGCAGCTCGAGGTGGCCGTGCTGGACAGGCGCCTCCCCAAGCGGGCGTTCCGCCGGATCGTCGGTGCCGCCCTGCGCGGCCTGCTGTCCGACGACACCGCCGCCGACGACGCCGTCAGCGGCGAGACGACGCCGGAACCGGCCAGCCACGCGCCGAGCGCCCCGGCGCCGGGCACCCCGCCCGGCCTGGGTGACCCGAGCGCGGTGGACACCGCCGGTGGCGACCGACCGGCCCCCGACACGCAGCCGGCCACCGACACGGGCTCGTCCCCCGATGCGCAGGTGGGCTCCGACACGGAGCCAGCCGCCGACGCCGAGCCCGCCGCCGACACGGAGCCAGCCGCCGACGCCGAGCCCGCCGCCGACACGGAGCCGACATCCGACACCATGGACGGGCCGACCGCATGACGCGCGTCCCGCCCGACTCCCGCGCCGAGCCCGGCACACCGGCCTAGGCTCGCCCCGTGGACCGCAGGATCTTCGGCATCGAGACCGAGTACGGCGTCACGTGCACCTTCCAGGGCCAGCGCCGGCTCTCACCCGACGAGGTGGCCCGCTACCTCTTCCGACGCGTCGTGTCCTGGGGGCGCAGTTCCAACGTCTTCCTGCGCAACGGATCCCGGCTGTACCTCGACGTCGGCAGCCACCCCGAGTACGCCACCGCCGAGTGCGACGACCTCACCGAGCTCGTCGTCCACGACAAGGCGGGGGAGCGGATCCTCGAGGGCCTGCTGATCGACGCCGAGCAGCGGCTCAACGACGAGGGTGTCAGCGGCGACATCTACCTGTTCAAGAACAACACCGACTCCGCGGGCAACAGCTACGGCTGCCACGAGAACTACCTGGTGGGCCGGCACGGCGAGTTCTCCCGGCTGGCCGACGTGCTGATCCCGTTCCTGGTCAGCCGGCAGATCGTGGTCGGCGCCGGCAAGGTGCTGCAGACCCCCCGTGGGGCCGTCTACTGCGTCAGTCAGCGCGCCGAGCACATCTGGGAGGGCGTCTCCAGCGCCACCACCCGCTCCCGGCCGATCATCAACACCCGCGACGAGCCGCACGCCGACGCCGAGCGCTACCGCCGGCTGCACGTGATCGTCGGCGACTCGAACATGAGCGAGACGACGACGCTGCTCAAGGTCGCGATCACCGACCTGGTGCTCCGGATGATCGAGGACGGCGTGGCCATCCGGGACATGACCCTGGAGAACCCGATCCGCGCCATCCGCGAGATGAGCCACGACCTGACCGGGCGCCGCAAGGTCAAGCTGGCCAACGGCCGCGAGATGTCGGCCCTGGAGATCCAGACCGAGTACCACGACCGGGCCGCCGAGTACGTCGACCGCGAGGGCCTGGGCCCGGTGCACCGCCAGATGCTGGAGCTGTGGGGCCGCACCCTCAAGGCCGTGGACACCGGCGACCTCTCCCTCATCGACCGCGAGGTCGACTGGGCGATCAAGCACTCGCTGATCGAGCGCTACCGGGCCAAGCACGACCTGTCGCTGTCCGCCCCGCGGATCGCCCAGCTCGACCTGGCCTACCACGACATCCGTCGCGGACGCGGGCTGTACTACCTGCTGGAGCGGGCCGGGCAGGTCGACCGGGTGACCCACGACCCCCGGGTCTTCGAGGCCAAGAACGTGCCGCCACAGACCACCCGGGCCAAGCTGCGCGGGGAGTTCATCCGCCAGGCGCAGGACAAACGGCGCGACTTCACCGTCGACTGGGTGCACCTCAAGCTCAACGACCAGGCCCAGCGCACCGTGCTCTGCAAGGACCCGTTCAAGTCCGTCGACGAGCGGGTCGAGAAGCTCATCGCCAGCATGTGACGACGTCGGTGGAGTCCCACGGGCGCGGCATCCGCGCCGTGGGACTCCAGGCAGGTCGCAGCGGAGCTGCCTTGCCGACGGGCCGGTGCGGCCTGTCAGGCCGGGCCGGCGAGGTGTGCTGCATGCCGACCCGCAGCGGCCTGGGCCAGGAAGTACGCCCGTTCTGCGTCGAGTCCGCGGCCCATGGTCGACAGCCGCACCGGGGAGGCGGCCAGCGCCTCGTCCAGCCCGTCGACCGGCACCCAGACGACGGGGTTCCGCTCGGGCTGACCGGCCAGGTCCTCGGCCACCTGGGCGCCGAGTTCGGAGGAGAGCCCGCGTGGGGCGACCAGGGTGACCCCGGCCAGGGCGACGCGCCCGAAGGCGGTCAACGAGTGGTGGGACACCCCGCGGTGCCGGGGCCGGGGGTCGGCGTCGGAGATCCGTAGCGCCCCGACCGTGCGACCGCCCAGCACGTGCACGGCGTTGCAGGCCTCGCCCGCGGCGACCCCGGAGAAGCCCCACGGCGTGCCGGTGCCCAGGTTCCCCGGCCCCTGGGCGACGACGGTGACGTCGGCGTGCAGCACGTGCCGGGCCGCGAGCAGCCCGGTGTGCACCGTGACGGCCTCCAGGTCGCCGCCGAATGCCTGACCCACGGTGACGACGCCGGCCAGCGACGGCGCGAGGGCGTCCAGCGTGCGGGAGAACGCGGCGGGCAGCGCCCCGCCGTCGGTCATCACGTAGGCGACCCGGAGCCCTGGAGAGGTGGCCAGCACGCCGGCCAGCACTGCGGGCAGTGCCGAGTGCAGGTCGGCGACGACGACCGGCATGCCGCCGACGTCCTCGGCCTCGGCGATGACCTGGTGGTGCGGGGTGTCCTGCTCGTCCACGCCCTGCACGGTGACCTGCAGGCCGGTGTAGCGGCCCTTGACCAGGTGCCCGGGGCCGCTGGGATCGGCCGGCAACCGGTCGGGGACGGCGACCACCAGCGCGTAGCCGCCGGTGCCCAGCCGCTGGGCCCAGGCGGTGGTGTTGAGCAGCACGTCGTCGCCGACCTGCGGGGTGCCGACGACCGAGGGGTGGGCCAGCGCGCGCAGGTCTCCGTCCCCGGGCACGGCGACCTCGAGCTCCAGGGAGTCCCGCCAGCTCCGGCCCAGCGCCGTCACCGTCCCGCGTCGCCAGCGGATCCGGGAGCCGACTGCCTCTGTGCTGCTCACCCCGACCAACCTAGGGGACCACCGGCCGGGTGCGCGGTGCCCGCGGCGGCGGGCCCGACCACTAGCCTGGGAGGCGTGTCGGCCAAGCGTGCGGAGAGACTGGTCAACCTGGTCTTCGCACTCCTGGGCACCCGGCAGTACGTCTCGGCCGAGCGGATCCGCACGACGGTCCCCGGGTACGAGCCCGAGGACGGGTCCGAGCGGGCCGACGAGGCTTTCAAGCGGATGTTCGAGCGCGACAAGGCCGACCTGCGCGAGCTCGGCGTGCCGCTGGAGACCGGTCGGACCAGCGTGTTCGACACCGACGACGGGTACCGGATCGCCCGCTCGGAGTACGAGCTGCCCGAGATCGCCTTCACCGGCGAGGAGGCCGCAGCCGTCGGCCTGGCGCTGCGGCTGTGGCAGTCGGCCCAGCTCGGCGGCGCCGCGCAGGGAGCGCTGGTGAAGCTGCGGGCCGCCGGCGTGGACGTCGACGGCGAGCGCGGCCTGCCGTTGCAGCCGCGGCTGGATGCCGGCGAACCGGCGTTCGACGCCTGCTACTCCGCCGCCCGGGACCGCCGGCTGCTGACGTTCACCTACACCCGCCCCGATGAGGACGCCGGGGCCAAGCGCCGCGTGCAGCCCTGGGGCGTCGTGGCCTGGCACGGCCGCTGGTACCTGGTCGGGCACGACCTGGACCGGGCCGCCCCCCGAGTCTTCCGGTTGTCCCGGGTCACCGGTACGCCGCGGGTCAGCGGCCCCCCGGAGGCCTTCACCCCGCCCCGGGACCTCGACCTGGCCGCCGTCGTGGCCCAGCAGGTGGGCCGGCGGGAGACGGTCGTCGTCGTCCGGGTCCGCCCGGGGACGGCGGTCGGACTGCGTCGCTGGGCCACCGTGCTCGACCCGGCGCCGGACGGCGAGGACCGCCTCGAGCTGCGCACC
>JBBSVA010000146.1:0-7937 GCA_038233915.1 Mycobacteriales bacterium
ATCTGGCGGGTGCGCTGCAGGGCCTCGTCGTCAGCGAGAGCGAGTCGGAACTGGTGCACGACGCGCAACCGCCCGCTTGTCCCGGCGCGCTCGTAGCGCTTCAACGTGGCGTCTCCCCGGACCATGCCGGTCAGGTACCCGCGGCGGTACTCGGGCGAGGCCTTGGGTGTCTCTGCCGTCCGACCGAACCCGAGCAGGGAGTCCTTCGTCGTCAGGTGCGGGCGTCGGTCCGCCCCCGACGTCGTCCCGGTGACGTGTTTCCAGCCGCGGCCGGTGAGGAACCGGTGGTCGCCGCTGGCCAGGAGCTCGGTCCCGTCCTGCAACGTGACCCGGTGGCCTGGCTTGCGGGTGCACCAGTGCGCCAGCACCTCGGTGGCCACGTAGCGGCGGTACGAACCAACCACCTCCGTGCCGATGACCGCGTCTCCCACCCGGAGGTCGGCGATCCGGCGTTGCCGGCCGTCCGCCATGAGGACGGCCGTGTCCCCCGAGACGCAGTACACACACGCATGACTGCAACCCCGGAACGTGTTGATCGTGTGCCCGAACGGCATGGCCGAGCCCTTCGGCACGGCGTTCAGGGCGCTCTTGGCGCGGACCTCGTGCAGGGTCAGCCCGGGAAACTCGGGCACCTGCAGGCTGCGCAGCAGGCCGCGCACGTTCGGCAGCCCGGGGAGCGTCTCCGGCTCCTCGAGGTCCAGCCTGTGGGCATCCCAGCGCATGACCCCAGTCGAACACACGTTCGGATTCCTGTCGACGTGCCGGGCCGGACTGGGGACGACCCTGTCAGGGCGGTGGTTCGCCCACGTCCAGCCGGCGCACCAGACCGCCGTCCAGGCTCAGCGTGTGCAGCACCGTCGTGTCGGAGAGCACGTCGTCGTCGACGTCCCGGACGACCTGGTGCACGGTGACCGCCAGGACGTCGGGCGCCTGCTCGCGGACCGACAGCGGCTCGACCCGGAACCGGACGTCCTGGGTCTGGTGGGTCACGTACTCCCCCACCGGGGCGCGGCCGAACACCCGGCCACCGGACCACGCCTCGGGCCAGTCGACGTCGGGGTGCAGCCGGGCCAGCAGCGCTGGCACGTCCCCGGCCGACCACTCCGCGTAGAAACCGACCAGGTCCGGGCTCAGAGCGGCGGCCGGTCCTCGTAGAAGGTGGTCAGCACGACCGTCGTCCGGGTGGTGACGTTCGCGGCGGCCCGGATCTCGGCGAGCAGGCCCTCCAGGGCGTCGGGTGAGGCGACCCGGACCTTGAGCATGTAGCTGTCGGGCCCGGCCACCGAGTGACAGGCCTCGATGGCGGTCAGGTGGGCCAGTCGGGCCGGGGCATCGTCGGGCTGGGCGACGTCGATCGGGGTGATCGACACGAACGCAACCATCGGCAAGCCGACGGCCTTGGCGTCGACCTTCGCGGCGTAGCCGGTGATCAGCCCGCGCTGCTCGAGCCGGCGCACCCGCTGGTGCACGGCGGACACCGACAGGCCGACCTTCTCCGCGAGCTCGGTGTAGCTGGCCCGCCCGTCCCGGGCCAGGGCGGCGAGGAGCACGCGGTCGACGTCGGCGGCGGCCGTGCGGCCCTCCAGCGGCGCGGCGGGCGCGGTGGCCGCGGAGTCAGCCGGGGAGTTCGACGAGCTCACGCGGTCCCTCGTTCAGCAGGCGGACGCCGTCGTCGATGCAGACGGCGATGTCCTCGATCCGGGCGCCGTGGCGGCCGGCCAGGTAGATGCCGGGCTCGACCGAGAAGGCCATGCCCGGCACGAGCGCAGTGGTGTTGCCGGCGACCACGTAGGGCGCCTCGTGGGTGTCCAGGCCGATCCCGTGCCCGGTGCGGTGCAGGAACTCCTGGCCCCAGCCTGCCTCGGTGATCAGGTCCCGGGCGACGGCGTCGACGGCCTCGGCGGTGACCCCGGGGCGCACGGCAGCGCACGCCGCCGCCTGGGCGGCCTGCAGCACGGCGTACCAGTCCCGGGTATGCCCGTCGGGACTACCGCCGACGACGTAGGTGCGGGTGCAGTCGGAGCGGTATCCGCTGGCCAGCTCGCCGCCGATGTCGACGACGACGAGGTCCCCGGCCGCGACCACCCGGTCGGACAGCTCGTGGTGCGGGCTGGCCCCGTTCGGCCCTGACCCGACGATGGTGAAGTCGACTGCGACGTGCCCCTCGGCCAGGATCGCGGCGGCGATGTCCGCGCCCACCTCGGCTTCGGTCCGCCCGACCCGCAGCCACTCGCCCACCCGGGCGTGCACCCGGTCGATGGCGGCGCCGGCGCGGGCCAGCTCCTCGACCTCGGCGGCGGACTTGACCACCCGCAGCCGGTCGACCACCGGGGTGGCCAGCTCCAGTGCCGAGCCGGGGAAGGCAGCCTGCAGGCCCAGTGCGTGCTCGGCCCAGGTCCGGGCGCCGACCGCCACACGGGACACGGCCGCGCCCAGCCGGGCGCCCACCTCCCCGGCGAGCAGCGCGAACGGGTCGTCCGTCTCGTCCCAGGCCAGCACGTCCAGACCCAGCGCACCGGCCGGCGAGGCGGTGACCATCGGGGCCTCCAGCCGGGGCACCACCAGCAGCGGGTCGCCCGCCCGGGGCACCACCAGCGCGGTCAGCCGCTCCATGGCGTGCGCGTGGTAGCCACACAGGTAGCGCAGGTCCGAACCCGGTGTCACGACGACGACGTCGACCCCCAGCTCGTCGGCGACGGCCCGCGCGTCGTGCACCCGCTGCAGCGTGACCAGCGCAGACGCGCCGGCGGGCGCGGGCTCCGGAACGGTGTCGGTCTGCACTCCCGCAGACTAGCCACGGGGTCCGACGGTCCCGCTCGTCGTCCACAGTCGTTGCCAGGCCGTTACCGTCCCGGGCGTGACGACGATGCTCCTGGACGCGGCGAGCCTCTACTTCCGGGCCTTCTACGGGGTGCCGATGACCGTGACGGCGCCCGACGGCCGACCGGTCAACGCGATCCGCGGGTTCCTGGACATGACCGCGCGGCTGGTCGTCGCGCACCGCCCGACCCGGTTCGTGGCCTGCTGGGACGACGACTGGCGGCCGGCCTTCCGGACCGACGCGGTGCCCTCCTACAAGGCGCACCGGCAGTCCCCGGAGGGCGGCGAGGAGGTGCCCGACGAGCTCGGCCCCCAGGTGCCTGTCCTCGTCGAGGTGCTCGCCGCGGCCGGCCTGGAGCGGGTCGGGGCGCCCGGCTACGAGGCGGACGACGTCATCGGGACGCTGGCCACCCGGGCGCAGGGTCCGGTCGACGTCGTCACCGGCGACCGTGACCTGTTCCAGCTCGTCGACGACGCCCGCGGCGTCCGGGTGCTGTACACCGCGCGCGGTGGCATCGGGGACCTCGACCTGATCGACGAGGGCGCCGTCGCCGCGAAGTACGGCGTCCCCGGGAAGGCCTACGCCGACTACGCCGTGCTGCGCGGGGATCCCAGCGACGGGCTGCCCGGGGTGAAGGGCGTCGGGGAGAAGACCGCGGCTGCGCTGATCACCGCGTTCGGGACACTGGCCGGCATCCGGGAGGCCGCCGCCCGCACTGCCGTCCCGAAGGCGCCGCTGACCGCCTCGGTGCTGAAGAAGCTGCACGAGGCGTCTGCCTACCTGGACGTCGCGCCGGCCGTCGTCGAGGTGGTCAAGGACATCGACATGCCCCCCGTCGAAGGCCACCTGCCCAACCGCCCGGCAGACCCGGACCGGCTGACCCACCTGGCCGAGCAGCACGGCCTGCAGACGTCGGTCCGCCGGTTGGGCGCCGCGTTGGAGTGGCCGGGCTTCGTGCTGTGAGGACGTCGTGCTCCGGGTCAGCTCGGGTGCGGGGACGGGGTCAGCCCTCGCGCCAGGTGTAGGCGGCGTCGCCGCTGGTGATCTCGATGCTGATCGAGACGTCCTCGCCGTCGCTGGTGGTGCCGGTGCAGGTGTAGGTCTGGCCGACGTCGACGGTCATGTCGTCGGGGCAGGACAGGTCGACGCTGACGTTCTCCCGTTCCTCGAACTGGGCGGCCACGTCACGCTGGACCGCCTGCGGGTCCAGCTTCGTGGAGCCCAGCACCATCGGCAGCACGATCGCGGCCGCGATCACGACGAGCGCGAGCACGACCAGCCCGATGATCAGGCCCAACGGCTTCTTCGTCGCCGGCGCGCTCTGCTGGCCGCCCCAGGCCTGCTGGCCCTGAGCCTGGCCGTACTGAGCTTGCCCGTACTGCCCCTGACCCGGCTGGCCCGGGCCGTACTGGCCACCCTGCCCGTACTGCGCAGGCTGGCCACCACCCTGGCCGTACTGGGACGACTGGCCGCTCACGCCGTACGCCTGCCCGGCGCCGTACCCGCCCTGGCCGGACTGCTCGCCGTACTGACCCGGCTGGCCGGGGGGCTGTTGCCCGTACTGGCCCTGCTGCGGGGCCTGCCCCTGCGCGGGGGCCTGACCCTGGCCGTACTGCTGGCCCGGGGTCGGGCCGTAGCCCTGCTGGGGCTGCTGGCCGTACTGCTGACCCGACTGCCCGTACTGCTGCCCCACGGGCTGGCCGTACTGCGGGCCGGGGGCCTGCCCCTGACCCGGTGGCTGGCCCTGCCCGGCGGACTGCCCCGGCTGACCCCAGCTCGGCTGGCCTGCGTAGCCGCCCTGACCACCCTGCGACTGGCCGGACCGGCTCCCCGGCTCGCCTGCCGACGACGGCGCGGGCGACGACGGAATGGACTGTCCACCGGACCAGCTGGCGGCGCTCGAGGAGCCGGTGTTCGGCGTCGACCCGGACTGCCCACCCGACCACCCGGAGGACTGACCCCAGCCTGACGCCGCGGACTGACCACCTGTCTCGCCCTGCGACTCACGCAGCGGGATCATCCGGGTCGAGCCCGGCCCCTGGTCCGGCGTCGGCGGCGGGGTGTCCTGCGCGCCCTCGGCCGGCGTCTCGCCGGTGCTGGCCGACCCCGGGGAGCCCTGACCGGTCCACCACGGCGTCTCGGCCGGTCGCTCCGGGGTCTGGTCCCCGTGCTGCTGGTCGCCACCCTGCGGCGGGTTGGTCATCGTCGCTCCCTCGGTACGTGTGCCTCGCGTCGCCCGGTGCACGGCGTCCCGGACCCGGGACAGCCCGACCGGGCCGCCCGATCATCCACCACGCCCCCGCCCGACACCGGACGAACCGCGGCCCGCCGACCCGTTCGGGGCGCACTCCCGCGCAGCTCAGCCGGAGACGGTCACCGCCACGACGCCGCGCCGCACCCGGTCGACGGCGGCCCGGGCCACCCCGGCGACCGGCCCCTCAGCGACCTTCGCGAGCTGGTCCAGGAGGTCGATCAGCTGTCGGGCCCACCGCACGAAGTCCCCACCGGAGAGCTCGGTGCCGGCCTCCTCGGCGCCGGCCAGCACCCGGTCCAGGGTCTGCCCGTCCGCCCACCGGTAGGCGGCCCAGGCGAACCCCAGGTCCAGGTCCCGGCTGGGACGGATGCCGTGGTCGGTCTCCACCGCACGCAGCTCGACGTGCACCCGGCGCATGGCACTGAGGCACGTGGCCACCGGACCGGAGGGCACCGACGGCTGCGCCGGGGACTCCCGGCGGGCCTCGAAGACCAGCGTCGACACGCAGGCGGCCAGCTGGGCCGGGTCCAGTCCGCGGAACACCCCGGCGCGCAGGCACTCGGCGGTCAGCAGGTCGGCCTCGGACCAGATCCTGGCCAGCCGCCGGCCGTCCGCGGTCACCACCGGGGCGTCCCGGGCCGGGTGCGGCCCGGGCGTGTGGACGTCCGCGGCGGACGGCGCGTCCGGCAGCAGGTAGCCCAACTGCTCCAGCACGTCGCAGGTCCGGTCGAACTGCCGGGCCAGCGAGCCGGTCCGCTCGTCCATCCGGTGATGCAGGTCCGCGGCCTCGCGCACCGACCGGAGCCACCGATCGGCGCCGCGGACCCGCTCCTCCCGGTCGGGCAGCGCGTGCACCGGGTGCTGGCGCACGGCGTGCCGCAGGTCGGCCAACACCGGGTCCTCCCCCGTCGCCGCGCGGGTCCGGGTCTTCCGGGCACCGAGCTCGTGCTCGATGCGGGCCTCCCGCAGGACGGCGGCCAGGTCCCGGCGGGCGGGCGGGCTGCGGTGGTTGAACGCCTTCGGCACCCGCACCCGGGCCAGCGCGACGACCGGGGTCGGGAAGTCGATCGGCCCCAGCCGGCCGGCCCACGTGCCCTCGGTGAGCACCAGGGGCCGCGGGTCGGCGAGCTCGGTGATGCCCGGGTCGAGCACCACGGCCAGGCCTTGGCGTCGCCCGGAGGGCACCCGGACGACGTCGCCGGGCCGCAGCGCGAGCAGGGCCTCCGTGGCCTCCGCCCAGCGCCGGCTCTGGCTGTCCCGGGACAGCGCCTTCTCCCGCTCGCTGATCTCCTGGCGCAGCCGCGCGTACCCGGCGACGTCACCCAGGTCGGTGCTGACCTCGGCCTGCAGCCGGACGGCGTCCTCCTCGTGCCGGGCGGCCGACCGGGCCAGCCCGACGACGGACCGGTCGGCCTGGAACTGGGCGAAGGAGGACCCCAGCAACGCCCGGGCGTGCTCCCGGCCGAACGAGCCGACCAGGTTGACGGCCATGTTGTAGCTGGGCCGGAAGGAGGACCGCAGCGGGTAGGTGCGGGTGCTGGCCAGCCCGGCGACGGTGGCCGGGTCGACCCCGGGCGCCCAGACGACCGCGGCGTGGCCCTCGACGTCGATGCCCCGTCGGCCGGCCCGGCCGGTGAGCTGGGTGTACTCCCCCGGCGTGACGTCGACATGGGCCTCGCCGTTCCACTTCGACAGCTTCTCCAGCACCACCGTGCGGGCCGGCATGTTGATGCCCAGCGCCAGGGTCTCGGTGGCGAACACGGCCTTGACCAGACCCCGGACGAAAAGCTCCTCGACGGTCTCCTTGAACGCCGGGACCAGCCCGGCGTGGTGTGCGGCCAGGCCGGCGAGCAGGCCCTCCCGCCACTCCCAGAAGCCGAGCACGTGCAGGTCGGCATCGTGCAGCGAGCCGGTGCGCCGCTCGATGACCTCGACGATCTGGTCCCGCTCGGACTCGTCGGTCAGCCGCAGCCCCGAACGCAGGCACTGCTCGACCGCGGCGTCACAACCCTTGCGGCTGAACACGAAGGTGATCGCCGGCAGCAGCCCGGAGCGCTCCAGCCGGGTGAGCACCTCGGTGCGGGCCGGGGGCACGTACCGCGGCCTGTGGTCGTAGCCATCCCGGCTGTCCCGGCCCCGTCGTCCCCCGCCGCCGTGCCAGGAGTCCAGCCGGCGGTCCTGCTCCCTGACGTAGCGGACCAGCTCGGGGTCGACGACGGCCGAGCCGCGCTGCCGGGTGGACAGCTCGCGGTCGACCGGGGCGGCGTCCTCGACCGCGGAGTGCGCGACCGGGCGCAGCGCGAACAGGTCGAACAACCGGCCGCCGACGAGCATGTGCTGCCACAGCGGGATCGGCCGCACCTCGCTGACCACGACCTTGGTGTCCCCGCGGACGGTGACCAGCCAGTCGGCGAACTCCTCGGCGTTGCTCACCGTGGCCGACAGCGAGACCAGCGCGACGTCGTCCGGGAGGTGGATGATCACCTCCTCCCAGACCGCACCGCGGAACCGGTCGGCCAGGTAGTGCACCTCGTCCATGACGACGTAGCCGAGCCCACGCAGTGCCGGGGAGTCGGCGTAGAGCATGTTGCGCAGCACCTCGGTGGTCATCACCACCACGGGCGCGTCGCCGTTGATCGCGTTGTCACCGGTCAGCAGGCCGACCTTCTCCGGGCCGTAGCGGGCCACGAAGTCGGCGTACTTCTGGTTGGACAGCGCCTTGATCGGGGTCGTGTAGAACGCCTTGCGACCCTCGGCCAGGGCCTTGTGCACGGCGAACTCGCCGACGACGGTCTTGCCGGCGCCGGTGGGCGCGCAGACCAGGACGCCGGACCCCTCCTCCAGCGCCTCGCACGCCTCGAC
>JBBSVA010000147.1:0-7912 GCA_038233915.1 Mycobacteriales bacterium
CCTCACCGCTAAAGCGGTCGAGACTGTCGGAGGTCGCACCTAGCCTCGGGGGGTGACCGCCACCGCACCACCCCCGCCGCTCCCGGAGACCCGGGGCCGGCTCTCGGCGCTGTGGCGGCTGTGGCCCTACGCCCGGCCCTACCGCGGCCTGCTGGTGCTCACCTCCGTCGCGGCGCTGCTGGCCACGCTGACCCAGCTGGTGGTGCCGCTGGTCACCCAGGCCCTCGTCGACGGGCCTATCGCGGACGGCGACCGGGCCGGGCTGGTCCCGCTGCTGGGCCTGGCGCTGGCGTTCGGGGTGGCCGAGGCGATGCTGTTCTTCCTGCGTCGCTGGGCGATGAACTCCTCCAGTCTGCAGATCGAGCGCGACCTGCGGGACTCGCTCTACCAGCGGCTGCAGCGCCTGCCGGTGGCTTTCCACGACCGGTGGTCCTCGGGCCAGCTGCTGTCCCGGGCCACCACCGACATCGCCACCGTCCGCCGGTTCGTCGGCTTCGGTGCTGTCTTCCTGGTGGTCAACCTGATCACCTGTGTCGTCGTCGGGGGTCTGCTGATCGCCGCCTGGTGGCCGCTGGGGGTCGCGGTGCTGGTCACGACCGCGCCGCTGGTCGTGGTCGGCATGCGGCTGGAGAAGCGGTACAACACCGAGTCCCGGGCGGTCCAGGACGAGCAGGGCGAGATCGCCACCGACGTCGAGGAGGCCGTGCAGGGCATCCGGGTGGTCAAGGCGCTGGGCCGAGGCGGACTGGTCTTCGACAGGTACGACACCACCGCCGTCCGGCTGCACGGGCTCCAGCTGCAGAAGGTGCGCACGCTGGCCAAGCTGTGGGTGGTCTTCGAGTTCCACCCGCAGATCACCCTGGCCCTCGTGCTGGTGGGCGGGGCGCTCGGGGTCTCGACGGGCGCGCTGACCGTGGGCGGCCTGGTCGGGTTCGTCGCGCTCTTCACCGTGCTGCTGTGGCCGATCCTGTCGCTGGGCTGGCTGCTCGCCCAGGCCCAGGAGACGGCGAGTGCGTGCGACCGGATCGGCGAGCTGCTCGACGCCCCGCTGACGGTCGCCGACGCCCCCGGGGTGACCGACCAACGGATCGGCAGGCCCGCCCGGTTGCGGTTCGAGGACGTCGTCTTCACCCACCCGGAGGCCGGCGCCCCGGTGCTGCGCGGCGTGGACCTGGACATCGCGCCGGGCGAGACGGTGGCCCTGGTCGGGGCCACCGGCTCGGGCAAGACCACGGTGACCTCGCTGGTCGGCCGGCTGCAGGACGTGACGTCGGGGCGGGTCACGCTGGACGGCCACGACGTCCGGGACCTGCCGCTGGTCCAGCTGCGCACCGTCGTCGCCACCGCGTTCGAGGACGCCACCCTGTTCTCGATGAGCGTCCGGGAGAACCTCACCCTGGGCCGTCCGGAGGCCACCGAGGCCGACGTCGCCGAGGCGCTCACGGTCGCTCAGGCCGGCTTCGTGCACGACCTGCCGTGGGGCCTGGACACCCGGATCGGCGAGCAGGGTCTGTCGCTGTCCGGCGGCCAGCGGCAGCGTCTGGCGCTGGCCCGGGCGGTGCTCGGCCGGCCGTCGGTGCTGGTGCTGGACGACCCGCTGTCCGCCCTGGACGTGCACACCGAGGCCCTCGTCGAGCAGGCGCTGCGCGAGGTGCTCGCCAAGACCACCGCGCTGGTGGTCGCCCACCGGGCCTCCACCGTGCTGCTCGCCGACCGGGTGGCACTGCTGCAGGACGGCCGGATCACCGCCGTCGGCCGGCACACCGACCTGCTGGCCGAGGTGCCCGCCTACCGGGCCCTGCTGGCGAGCGACTCCGAGCTGAGCGGGAGCCAGGCCCGATGACCGATCCCCGCACCGACGACGCCGCCTCCTGGCGCGGGGTGGCCACCGAGGGCGACGACGACCTGTCGGTCTCCGCCGGGGTCTTCCTGCAGCAACGCTCCCGCCGGCTGATGGGCGAGCTGCTGCGACCGCACCGGCGCGCGCTCTGGGCGCTGCTGGCCTTGATCCTGGTGCAGAACCTGGCCTGGCTGGCCGGGCCGTTCCTGATCGGCGTCGGCATCGACATCGCGGTGCCTGCCCTGCTGGACGGGGATGCCTGGCCGCTGGTCTGGGTGACGCTGGCGATGGTGACCGCGGCCTGCACCGACGCCGGACTGCGCTACCGCTTCCTGCTCGGCTCGGGCCAGGTGGGCCAGGCCGTGCTGCTCACCCTGCGGCGCCGGGTCTTCCGGCACGTGCAGGCGCTGCCGCTGTCCTTCCACGAGCGGTACACCTCGGGCAAGACGATCAGTCGGCTCACCAGCGACGTGGAGGCGCTGGCCGAGCTCTTCGACGAGGGTCTGGACGGGCTGCTGTCGGCCCTGTTCAGCGTGCTCACGATCGGCGTCGTGCTGCTGGTGCTGGACCTGCCGCTGGGTCTGGTGGCGCTGGCCGGCTTCCCGTTCCTCCTCTGGGTGGCCCGCTGGTTCCAACGGCACTCCGTGGTGGCCTACCGCCGCACCCGGGAGACCATCGCCGCGCTCATCGTGCAGTTCACCGAGACCTTCGGCGGCATCCGCGCCGTACAGGCCTTCCGCCGGGAGGACCGCAACAATCAGCTGCACGCGCAGCTCAACGAGACCAACCGGGCGGCCACCGACCGGGCCTACTGGCTGATCGCGGTCTTCGTCCCGGCTGTCACCCTGATCGGCAACGTGGTCATCGTCGCCGTGCTCGGCTACGGGGCGCTGCGGGTGATGGACGGCGCGCTGGCGGTGGGCACCCTGGTGTCCTTCCTGCTCTACCTGCGCCGGTTCTTCGACCCGCTGCAGGACATCGCGATGTTCTACAACAGCTGGCAGTCCGCATCCGCCGCACTGGAGAAGCTCTCCGGGGTGCTGGAGGAACGCTCCACGGTGGCCGAACCGACCGACCCGATCCCGCTGCCGCACCCCCGCGGCGAGCTGGTCTTCGACGGCGTCCGGTTCGGCTACGGCGCGGCCACCGTGCTGCCCGGCCTGGACCTGCGGGTGCCCGCCGGGGAGACGGTGGCGCTGGTGGGGGCGACCGGGGCCGGGAAGTCGACGCTGGCCCGGCTGGCGGCCCGGTTCTACGACCCGGTCGAGGGCCAGGTGCGCCTGGACGGCGTCCCGCTGGACCGCCTCGCCGACGTCGACCTGCGCCGCGCCGTGGTGATGGTGACCCAGGAGAGCCACCTGTTCTCCGGGTCGATCGCGGACAACATTGCCTTCGGCCGGCCCGGGGCCACCCGGGAGGAGATCGAGGGCGCGGCCCGGGCGATCGGCGCGCACGAGTTCGTCGCGGCCCTGCCGGAGGGGTACGACACCGACGTCCGCAAGCGGGGTGGTCGGTTGTCGGCCGGGCAGCGCCAGCTGGTCAGCTTCGCCCGGGCGTTCCTGGCCGACCCCGCGGTGCTGGTGCTCGACGAGGCGACCAGCTCCCTCGACGTGCCCAGCGAGCAGCTGGTCCAGCGGGCGCTGCAGACCCTGCTCGCCGACCGGACCGCGGTGATCATCGCGCACCGGCTGTCCACGGTGGAGATCGCCGACCGGGTGCTCGTGATGGACGCCGGTCGGCTCGTCGAGGACGGGTCACCCACCGAGCTGGTCGCCGGCACCGGCCGGTTCGCCGACCTGCACCGCGCCTGGGCGGACAGCCTCGTCTAGGAGTGGCGAAGCCGACCCGGGCACCACGTGTCTGACCTGCGCGTTGGGGTAGGTGGAACAGGTCGACGGGGTCCCCAGGCGCGACATCGCGCGCCAGCCCGTCCGCACACACGGAACGGAGACACCTCATGTCCGCATCGGTCTCGATGCCCACCGGCGGGGTGCAGGTCGGCTTCTACGACGACTACACCCAGGCCCAGCGGGCCGTCGACTTCCTCTCCGACGAGCAGTTCCCGGTGGAGAACGTGCAGATCGTCGGCAGCGACCTGCGCTCCGTCGAGCAGGTCGTCGGCCGGCTGACCTTCGCCCGTGCCGCCGGGGCCGGGGCCGCCTCCGGCGCCTGGTTCGGCCTCTTCGTCGGCCTGTTGCTGGGCATCTTCACCCCCGACGGCAGCAGCTGGTTCAGCTCGGTGCTGACCGGCCTGCTCATCGGCGTGGTGTTCGGCGCGCTGTTCGGGCTCGCCGGCTTCGCCGCCACCCGCGGCCGACGGGACTTCGCCACCAGCGGCCGGCAGATCGTGGCCGGGCGCTACGACGTGCTCTGCAACCCGCAGTTCGCCGAGCAGGCCCGGGCGCACCTGGCCCGGCTCAGCCTCCGCGGCTGACCCTCGGGCCGCTCCGTCGATCATCGACCCGGGCGAGCGGGACCTCAGCGCAGGGTCGCGAAGGCCACCGCGGCCGCTGCGGCGACGCCGAGGGAGTCCACGCCCGAGCGCATCGGGATCCGTGCCCGGAGGTCGACCGCGGCCTGGGCCGCCGCGCTCAGGCCCGGGCCCTCGGCGCCCAGCAACATCGCCGTCCGCGGGTGCGCGGTCGCGTCGATCGAGGTGAGGTCGACGGCGTCCGGCGCCGGGGTCAGCGCCACGGTCGTGTAGCCGGCCGCGCGGACCCGGTCCAGGTCGCCCGGCCAGTCGGTGAGCACCCGCACCGGCAGGGTCAGCAGGTGGCCCATCGAGACCCGCACCGAGCGTCGGTAGTAGGGGTCCGCGCAGCTCGGGTCCAGCAGCAGCGCATCCACACCCAGCGCCACCGCGGACCGGCCGATCGAGCCGATGTTCTCGTGGTCGTTGAGGCCCTCCAGGATCGCGATCCGGCGCGGCGCGGACGGGTCCGGCCCGGCCAGCAGCTCGTCCAGGTCCGGCGTCGGGGGACGGTCGGCGGAGGCCACGACCCCACGGGTGAGCCGGAAGCCCACCGTCTCCGACACCACCCACTTGTCCGCCTCGTAGGCCGGCACGTCGGCCGGCAGGCCCACCAGCGCGGCGACCCGGCCAGGCACGCCGTAGACCGCGCGCACCCGCAGGCCCGTGGTCAGCAACCGCTCGACCGCGGTGACGCCCTCCACCACCACCGGACCGGTCATCTTCTCGGTGCCCGGACGACGGTCCCCGGCATGCAGGTCGAAGAAGTCGGAAACCCGGCGGTCGCGGGGATCGGTGATCAGATCGGGCACGACCACCGATCATGCCCGCACCGGCCCGGGCCGCCACGCTCGGCCTGCGCCACCAGCCGCCAGCCAGCAGGATCAGGCAGTGAGCTCCCCTGGCACCACCGTCATCGGCTCCGGCATCGCCGGGGTCGCCTGCGCCCGTGCGCTGACCGCCGCCGGCCTGCCTGTCCGGGTCCTGGACCGCGGTCGCGCCCCCGGCGGACGGATGGCCGGGCGCACGCTGCACGGCCGGGTGGTCGACCTGGGCGCCTCCTACTTCACCGTCGGCGAGGACAGCGCCTTCCGTCCCGTCGTCGACGACTGGCTGACCCGCGGACTGGCCCGGGAGTGGACCGACACGTTCGCCGTCGCCGGCCCGGACGGCGTCACCGGCACCAAGACCGGCCCGGTGCGCTTCGGCGCGGCCCGCGGCCTGCGGTCCCTGGTCGTCGACCTGGCCCAGGGCCTGGACCTGGTCCTGGATCGCACCGTCCAGGCGGTCCGCGCCGACGGCGGTCCGACCGTGGACGGTGAGGCGGTGGACGCCGTCGTCCTGGCGCTGCCCGACCCGCAGGCCCGGCGGCTGCTGGAGCCGGGCTCCCCGGCCGAGACGGTGCTGGACCCCCGCGGCTGGCAGCCCACACTCGCGGTCGCGCTGGGCTGGTCCACCCGCCGTTGGGACGCCGACCTGCACGGCGCCTTCGTCCACGACGACCCGACCGTGGAGTGGCTGGCCGACGACGGCGACCGGCGGGGTGACGGCGCTGCCGTGCTCGTCGCGCACAGCACCCCGGCGTTCGCCGCCCGGCACCTGGACGACCCGGCCGCCGCCGGTCCCGAGGTCGCCGAGGCGGTCACCCGGCTGCTGGGGCTGGACGCCGGCCCGGAGTGGACGCACGTGCACCGCTGGACCTTCGCCAAGCCCACCTCGCCCCGGCAGCAGACGTTCTCCCTCGCCGACGGGGTCGGGCTGTGCGGCGACGGATGGTCGGCGCCGTCGAAGGTGGAGAGCGCCTGGACCTCGGGCCACGAGCTCGGTCGGGAGCTGGCCCGGCAGCTGGCGGCCTGAGCCGCCGCGGACCCTTAGGCTGCCTCACGATGAGCGAGGCAGCCGCGTTCCGCTTCGGCGAGGACCCGCTGTCGGCCGAGGTCTTCACCGAGGGACCCGGACCGGCTGCGGTCTGCCGGGACGTCGTCAAGACCCACCGGACGGCGACCGAGTCGGTCACCGCCCTGGACGGGGTCTCGCTCTCCCTGCCCCGCGGGCAGGTGACCGTCGTCGTCGGGCCGTCGGGGTCGGGCAAGTCCTCGCTGCTGCGCCTGCTGGCCTGCATCGACTCCCCCGACTCCGGCCGGATCGAGGTCGGCGGCCGGCGGGTGGACACCCTGGGCGCGCGCGAACGACGCCGGCTGCGCCGGGAGCAGGTCGCCTACCTCTTCCAGCGCCCCGGGGAGAACCTGCTGCCCTACCTGGACGCCCTCGGACAGGTCCGGCTGGCCGCGCAGCTGCGCGGCACCCGGGTGGCCGACGACGAGGTGCACGCGCTGCTGCACCGGCTCGGGCTCGGCGACCGCGCCGACCACACACCCGGCCAGCTGTCCGGCGGGGAGCAGCAGCGGCTGGCGGTGGCCTGCGGGGTGGTGGGCTCCCCGGCGCTGGTCGTCGCCGACGAGCCCACCGCCGAGCTGGACACCGCGGCCGCCGAGCGCGTGCTTGCCGCGATGGCGGACCTGGCCGCCGGCGGGGTGGCCTTCGTCGTCTCCAGCCACGACCCGCGGGTGATGGCGGTGGCCGACGGCACCGTCGCGCTGGACCACGGGCGGCTGGCGTGAGCGGCTTTGCCGCGTCCGGCCTGGTCAAGCGGTTCTCCCGGGGCGTGGAGACGGTGACCGCGCTGGCCGGCGTCGACCTGTCGGTGGCGGCCGGGGAGTTCGTGGCGCTCGTCGGGCCCTCGGGCTCGGGCAAGTCCACCCTGCTCGCGGTGCTCTGCGGCTGGGAGACCCCCGACGAGGGCACGCTGACCCTGGACGGCGAGCTGACCGGGCGCCGTCCGGACACCCTGGGCTGGGCGGAGCTGGCGCTGGTGCCCCAGGCGCTCGGCCTGGTCGCCGACCTCGGCCTGGGCGACAACGTGCTGCTACCGGCCCGGCTGCGCGGCACCGACGAGGCCGCCCGGGCACAGCAGCTGCTCGCCCGCTTCGGACTGGCCCACCTGGTGGACAGGTATCCGCACCAGGCCTCCTTGGGCGAGCAGCAGCGGGTCGCCGTGGCCCGCGCGCTGCTGCTGCGCCCGGCGGTGCTGCTGGCCGACGAGCCCACCGCGCACCAGGACCGCGGGCACGCCGACCGGCTGCTGGACGCCGTCGTGGAGACGGCGCGCGCCGGGTCGGCGGTGCTGCTGGCCACCCACGACGAGACCGCCTGGGAGCGCGCCGACCGGGTGCTCACCCTGCGCGACGGCCGGCTCGCCGAGGGGGCGCCGACGTGAGCCGGCCGCCGCTCTGGCGGCTGCCGCCCTGGACCCGGGCACCGCTGCTCGGCCTCCGGCAGCCGGCCGCTGTCCTCGCTGTGCTGGTGACGACGGCCGTCCTGGCCTGCGCGGTCGCCTCGGCCCCGCTGTTCCTGTCCTCGGCCCGGTCGGCCGCGCTGCAGCAGCAGCTGGTCGCGGGCTGCGCCGAGGCCGGGTGGGGGCAGACCGGCGTGTTCGTCCGGCTCTTCGACCAGAACGGCGACCCCACCGGCGGGCGGTCCTGGGACCGGTCCACCGACGAGGCGCTGGCCGCCGCCTGGGACGACTCCGGGGAGCCCGACAG
>JBBSVA010000148.1:0-7738 GCA_038233915.1 Mycobacteriales bacterium
ACCCGCGCGGAATCCCGGTCACGCTGTCGGTGCCGCACACCGGGGCCGTAGCGTCTCCCCCATGAGCCGCACGCACCCCGAGCTGAAGACCCCGCCGGCACTGGCCGAGGGAGGCCTCCGCATCGTGGCGCTGGGCGGGCTGGGCGAGATCGGCCGCAACATGACCGTCTTCGAGTTCGCCGGCCGGCTGCTCGTCGTGGACTGTGGCGTGCTGTTCCCCGAAGAGCACCAGCCCGGCGTCGACGTGATCCTCCCCGACTTCACCTCCATCCGGGACCGGATGGACGACATCGAGGCGATCGTCCTCACCCACGGGCACGAGGACCACATCGGTGGCGTGCCCTACCTGCTGCGCGAGCGCCGCGACATCCCGCTGGTCGGCTCCAAGCTGACCCTGGCCTTCATCAAGGCCAAGCTCGAGGAGCACCGGATCAAGCCGGTGACCCGCGAGGTGGCCGAGGGCGACACGCTGTCCTTCGGCCCGTTCGAGACCGAGTTCCTGGCCGTCAACCATTCCATCCCCGACGCACTGGCCGTCGCCATCCGCACCGCGGCCGGCCTGGTGCTGCACACCGGTGACTTCAAGATGGACCAGTTCCCGCTGGACCGTCGGATCACCGACCTGCGCGGCTTCGCCCGGCTCGGTGAAGAGGGCGTGGACCTGTTCCTCACCGACTCGACCAACGCCGAGGTCCCCGGGTTCACCCTCAGCGAGGGCGACCTCGTCCCCGCCATCGAGACCGTGTTCCGCACCGCCCCCAAGCGGGTCATCGTGTCCAGCTTCGCCAGCCACGTGCACCGCATCCAGCAGGTCCTCTACGCCGCGCACGCGCACGGCCGCAAGGTCGCCTTCGTGGGCCGGTCGATGGTCCGCAACATGGGCATCGCCCGCGACCTGGGTTACCTCGACGTGCCCAAGGGCCTCGTGGTCGACCTCAAGCAGATGGACAAGCTGCCAGCCGACCAGATCTGCGTCATCTGCACCGGGTCCCAGGGCGAGCCGATGGCCGCGCTGTCCCGGATGGCCAATCGCGACCACGTCATCCGGATCTCCGAGGGTGACACCGTCCTGCTGGCCAGCTCGCTGATCCCCGGCAACGAGAACGCGATCTACCGGATCATCAACGAGCTCACCCGCTGGGGCGCGAACGTCGTCCACAAGGGCAACGCCAAGGTGCACGTGTCCGGGCACGCCAGCGCCGGCGAGCTCGTGTACTGCTACAACATCGTCAAGCCGCGCAACGTGATGCCGGTGCACGGCGAGTGGCGCCACCTCAAGGCCAACGGCGAGCTGGCGATCAAGACCGGCGTGCACCCCCGCGGGGTCGTGCTCGCCGAGGACGGCAACGTCGTCGACCTGGTCGACGGCCGGGTCCGGATCACCGGCAAGGTCAGCGCCGGCAACGTCTACGTCGACGGCGCAACAGTCGGCGGGGCCACCGAGGCTTCGCTCAAGGACCGTCGGAACCTCGCCGAGGAGGGCGTCATCACCGTCGTCGCCATCGTCGACGCAGACACCGGTCTGCTGGCCGAGACCCCGGACTTCCTGGCCCGCGGCTTCGTGCACGACGAGGGCACCTTCGACGGCGTCGTGCCGCTGATCGAGAAGGCGCTGGCCAAGGCCGCCGAGGAGGGTGTCGGCGGGGCGCTGCAGCTCGAGCAGCTGATCACCCGCGCCGTCGCCGGCTGGGCCAACCGCAACGGCCGTCGCAGCCCGATGATCATCCCGGTGGTCATCGACGCCTGACCCGCACCACGAGGAACGCACCGGCGCCCCCAGGGGTACCGGTGCGTTCCTCGTCTCAGGTGCTGGTGGGTGCGTACCAGCCGGCGAGCAGCTGCTGGCGAACCACCGGGGGCAGCGCACCCCAGCGCAGCAGGGCTGCGCGCGCCGGGAGCTGGCTGGCCGCGGCCAGCCTCCCCAGCTCACGCACCCGGTGCGCGGGCGGGCCGCCGGTGGCGCGGCCGCCGGCCGGTCGGAGCAGGACGACAGCACCGTTCATGCAGGCCGCCAGGGTGTCGTACGCCGCCGTGATCGCGGCCTGGTGCGCAGGGTCGGACCAGTGCGGGCATCGCCCGGTGGTCGCGACGGAGGCTGCTGGAGCGCTCATGCCCCTCCCATCGGCAGTGCACAGCGAGATCGTGACCACCCTGTGACCGGACTCGACTACACCGCCCGCCCTACCGTCGGGGCGTGCCCGACGACCACGGGCCGCCTGCACCGCACAGGTCTGAGCTGTACCGGTTCGCACTGCGCCAGCTCGGCGACGGTGGGGCCGCCCAGGACGTCGTCCAGGAGGTTCTCCTACGGGCCTGGCGGGCCGCGGACTCCGTCGACCCGCAGCTGGCCAGCCGGCGGACCTGGCTGTTCGCGATCGCCCGCAACGCGGGGGTCGACGAGGCCCGCCGGTTCGCCGTCCGGGCGTGGCAGCGCGAGCTGCACGGGCGCCGGCACCGAGCAGGTCGCCGAGGACACCTGCCCGAACGCGGCGGTTCTCGGCGCCACGGTCGAGGACGTGCTGCGGCTGATCACCTGCACCGGCACCGTCGACAGGGGCGCCCGCAGCTACACCGACGACCCCGTGGTGACGGCAGTCCGGACTGGCTGAGCGGAGGTAGGCTCCGCGCACCGTCGAGGGAGGCACCGGTGTCCGGTTTCCTGACCACCCCACCCGGGAGCGCCGGCGCGGACGCGCTCTACGCGGACGACCTCGTCGACCACGGCCACGTCATGGCGCTGAGCCGGGTCTGGGCGCACCGCCCCGAGCTGCAGACGGCGCTCTTCGAGCTGATCGACGCCGCCGGCGCCGGGCTCACCGTCCGACAGCGCGGCCTGCTGGTGACCGCGGCCGCCGCGGCCCGGCACGACGGGTACTGCGCCCTGGTCTGGGGCGAGCGGCTGGCAGCCGTCGCCGGGGACGACGTCGCGATCGCCGCCCTCACCGGGGACGACGCCGCCCTGGCCGCCGACGAGCAGGCGATGGTCCGGTTCGCCCGGCAGGCCGCCCGGGACCCCAACGGGACCACCGCCGCCGACGTCGAGGCGCTGCGGGCCGCCGGCCTGGACGACGCCGCCGTGCTGGCGCTGACGCTGTACGTCGGACTGCGGATCGCTTTCGCCACGGTCAACGGGGCGCTGGGTGCCGCCCCCGACGAGTGGCTGGCCGCCGCCGCGCCGACCGCCGTCCGGGATGCCGTGGACTTCGGCCGCGCAGTCGGCAGCTGAGCCCTCCCGGCGGGTGTGGGAGGGTCTGCGGCCGTGGTGAACGTCCTCTCGATCCAGTCCCACGTCGCCTACGGGCACGTCGGGAACTCCTCCGCCGTCTTCCCGCTGCAGCGCCTGGGCCACGAGGTCTGGCCGGTGCACACCGTCCAGTTCTCCAACCACACCGGTTACGGCGCCTGGACCGGCCGGGTCTTCGACGGCCAGGCCGTCGAGGAGATCGTCGACGGCATCGCCGACCGCGGCGTGCTGGGCACCTGCGACGCGGTGCTGTCGGGCTACCTGGGCTCGGCCGACATCGGGCACGCCGTGGTGCAGACGGTCGCCCGGGTCCGGGCCGCCAACCCGCGCGCCGTCTACTGCTGCGACCCGGTCATCGGCGATGTCGGCCGCGGGGTCTTCGTCCGCCCGGGCATCGCCGAGTTCATGCGCGACACCGCCGTCCCGGCCGCGGACGTCGTCACCCCGAACCACTACGAGCTCGACCTGCTCACCGGCGCGAGCACGACGACCCTGGGCCAGGTCCGGGACGCCGTCGCCGCCCTCCAGGCCACCGGCCCGCGGGTCGTGCTGACAACCTCGTTGGACGTCGAGGACACCCCCGGGGACGCCGTGGACCTGCTGGCCAGCGAGGGCGGCCGGCACTGGCGGCTCCGCACGCCCAAGCTCGGGGTGTCGGTCAACGGCGCCGGCGACGCGATCGCCGCGCTGTTCCTGGCGCACTGGCTGTCCACCGGCTCGGCCGCCGACGCCCTCGGCCGGGCCGCGGCCTCGGTCTTCGGCCTGCTCCGGACGACGGCCGAGGCCGGCAGCCGAGAGATCCTGCTGGTCGCCGCCCAGGAGGAGTTCGTCGCGCCCAGCACCGTCTTCGAGGTCCGCGAGGTCACCGCGGACTGACGCCGTAGTGGTCGAGCGTGTTGCTGGTGCGCGGGAACGCCGGGGGCGTCGAGCTGGTGCTCGCCCGGGGGCTGGTCGCCGGTGCCCTGCTGCCGCGCGGCCGACCGGTGCGGGGCTGGGAAGGCTGAGGCCGCTCAGTCGGGGCTGCGCTGGAACAGCCTGGACAGCACGATCTCGGTCTGCGTGCCGGTGACGTCGGGCAGCGCCCGGATCCGCTGGATGGTGGCCTCCAGGTGCCGGACGTCGCGGGCCAGCACGTGCACCACCGCGTCGGCCACCCCGCTGACCGTCCAGGCGCTGACCACCTCGGTGATGGCCGTGTAGTCCGCCCGCAGCCGGGCCGGCGACACCACCCCGGCGTAGGACACCTCGATGTAGGCCTCGGTGTCCCAGCCGAGTGCCTGCGGGTCGACGATCGCGGTGAACCCGCTGATCGCACCGGCGGCGAGCAGCCGGTCCACCCGGCGCTTGGCCGCCGGGGCGGACAGCCCGACGGCGGCCCCCACCTCGGCGAACGTCGCGCGGCCGTCCCGGCGCAGGCAGGCCACGATGCCCCGGTCGATGTCGTCGAAGGCGTCCACCGGCGGACTATTGCATGGTGACCGCGGAATACGCAAGAAATCGCCATCAGAACGCAGGTATCGTGCATCGACTGCGCGAGCGATGGGATCTAGCGTCAGGGGACACCGACCCGCACGACCCCTGGAGCACCCGTGACCGCCGTTCTACAGCCCTCCCCCCACGGCACGGCCACGCCGGAGCGCACCGCTCGCACCCGGCACTACCTGATGTGCCCACCCACCCACTTCGACGTCCGGTACGCGATCAACCCGTGGATGCACCCGGGCACACCGGTCGACCGGGCGCTCGCGGTCGCACAGTGGCAGGACCTGGTCGACGTGTACCGCTCGCTGGGCCACCGGGTCGACCTGCTGACCCCGGACGCCGACCTGCCGGACATGGTCTTCGCCGCCAACGGCGCCACCGTGGTCGACGGCCGGGCCTACGGCGCCGCGTTCGCGCACCCCGAGCGCCGGGCCGAGGCGGGCCACCACCGGACGGCGCTGGAGGCGGCCGGCGTCCCGGTGCACGTGCCGGCGCACGTCAACGAGGGTGAGGGCGACTTCTGCGTCGTCGGCGACGTGGTGCTGGCCGGCACCGGCTTCCGGACGACGGTCGCCGCGCACCGCGAGGCCGAGCTCGTCCTGGGCCGTCCGGTGGTGACCCTGCAGCTGGTCGACCCGCGCTTCTACCACCTGGACACCGCGCTGGCCGCGCTCGACGACGACACCGTCGTCTGGTTCCCGCCGGCGTTCTCGGCCGCCAGCCAGGACGTCGTCCGGGCGCTGTTCCCGGACGCCGTGGAGGCCACCGAGGCCGACGCCCTGGTGCTCGGGATCAACCTGGTCTCCGACGGCCGGCACGTGGTGCTGCCCGCGGCCGCCGTCGGGCTCGCCGCACAGCTGGCCGAGCGGGGCTGGCTGCCGATCGGGGTCGACCTGTCGCAGCTGCTGGCCGCCGGGGGCAGCGTGAAGTGCTGCACCCAGGAGCTGCGGACCCGCCAGGCGGACTGACAGGCTCGTGCGTCGGCTCGGCGGCTGAGTAGAGCGGGTCCAGCGGCGACGAGGCCGGCTACTCCGGCAGCCGCTCGGCAAGCCGGCGCAGGTCGGCCTCGGTGGCCGGCTCCAACGCCAGGTGCGGGAGGACGCCCAGCACCTCCTCGCGCAGCAGGCCCTCCTCGACCAGGGCGTCCAGCACCTGATTGACATGCGAGGGCGGGACCGGGTTCGGCAGTCCGGCCAGCGCCGCGGTGGCCAGGAACACCGCCCCGGCCAGCTCCTCGGTGCGTGGCGGCGCGGGCGGGGGCTGAGGTGCCGCCTCCCGGGTGAGCGCCTCGGCGGCCCGGACCAGCGACAACGACACGCCCTCGGCCTCGACCAGGGCCAGCGAGGTGTCCCCGATCGCGGCCAGCACCAGGTGCTCGGCCTCGATCCGCAGCGGTGCCTCCCACTCCCCCGCCCGGACGACGGCCGCGGCGTCCGACGGGTCCTCGCCCACCTCGTCGGCCAGCTCCGACCACCCGACGGGGCGGGCCCGGCGCAGCCGGTCGGCGGCCTGCACGCAGGTCTCCAACACGAACGGCTCCAGCACCAGGGCGTCGAACCGATCGGCGTAGAGCGCGCCGTCGCCGTCGACCATGTTCAGCGCGTCCCGGAAGCTGCCCGGGCGGGCGTCGCCGAGGTCCAGGCGACCGTCCTCCTCGTCGGCGAGCAGCTGCCCGTTCTCCGCCCGGACGCCGACCGTGGTGCCGCTGGCGACCAGCCGGCCGCGGTGGCGCAGGTGGTGCGGGCGGTCGCTGGTGCCCACGGCCCAGGCGCACGCCTCAGCGATCAGCGCGGCGCCGCGCTCGCGGAGCACCTCGCGGGCCAGCACGGCCATCTCGTCGATCTCGAACACGTCCCCCACTGTGCCCCCGCCCGGTGCCCGCACACCAGCCGAAGGGGCTCAGCCCAGCAAGGTGCGCCGCAGCTCCGCGGCATCGGTGCGGCCCTGGGCCAGCAACGGCCGCAGGTCGCCCGCGGGGACCCGGCCCCCGGCGAGCCGCCCGATCCGCTCCTCGGCGTGGGCGGCACGGGTGCGGTGGCGTCCGGGTGGTCCGCGGGTCCCGGGCGGCCCTAGCGTGAGCCATGCCCACCTCCCTGGAGCGCGTGCCCGCCGTCCCGGACTCACCGACGGTGGGTGCCTGATGGACCTGCAGCTGCGCGGCAGGCGGGCCCTGGTCACCGGGGCCAGCCGGGGCATCGGTCGAGCGGTCGCCGAGCGGCTGGCCGAGGAGGGCGCCGACGTCGCACTGCTGGCCCGGGACCCGTCCACGCTGGGGCCGGTCGCCACCGACCTGGCCCGGTTCGGCACCCGGGTCGTGGTCGTCGCCGCGGACACCACCGACGACGTCGGCGTCCGGGCGGCGGTCGTGTCGGTGGTCGAGCAGCTGGGCGGGGTCGACGTGCTGGTCAACGCCGCGGCCCGGCCGGCCAGCTCAGGCCCGGTGCCCACCCTGGCCGAGCTGACCGACGACGTGCTGCGGGTCGAGGTGGAGACCAAGGTGCTGGGATACCTGCGTTGCGCCCGCGCCGTAGCCCCGCACATGACGGCGCAGGGCTGGGGCCGGATCGTCAACGTCAGCGGGCTCAACGCCCGCCGGACCGGCTCGCTGGTCGGCACCGTGCGCAACGTGGCGGTGGCCGCGATGACGGCGAACCTGGCCGAGGAGTTGGGCCCGTCGGGGGTGAACGTCACCGTCGTCCACCCGGGGACCACGGTCACCGAACGCACCCCGGGCGTCATCGTCGCCCGGGCGCAGGCGGCCGGCACCAGCGAGGCGGAGGCCGAGGCGGCGATGGCCGCCGACGTGCGGATCGGCCGGCTGGTCACCGCGGCCGAGGTCGCCGATGTCGTCGCGTTCCTGTGCTCCCCGCGCAGCGTCGCCGTCACCGGCGACGCGATCGCCGTCGGGGGCGGGTCGCGGGGGTCGGTGCACTACTGAGCTCAGGCCGCGGCGACCGCGGCCTCGATCGCGGCGACGTCGATCTTCACCATCGGCATCAACGCGGCGAACGC
>JBBSVA010000149.1:0-7714 GCA_038233915.1 Mycobacteriales bacterium
ATGGGTCAGGTAGGCGGTGGTCCGACGCAGCACCGCGGGCAGCGCCTCGGTGGCGTCGTCCAGCCCGCCCGCCTCGACGCCGAAGGCGCCGGCGACCAGCCGCAGGGTGGCCACGGTGGTCGTCTCGTCGCAGGCGACGGCCACGGTGTCGTCGTCCACCCGGCGCAGGTTGACCCGCTGCGCGGCGGCAGCCGCCACGACCTCGGTGGCCCGGCCGGGCACCGATGCCAGCACGGTGTCGAAGAAGTGCTCGTGGACCACGTGCACCCCGCCGGCGCGCAGCCAGCCGGCCAGGGTCGTGGCGCTGCGGTGGGTGCGGGCCGCGATCGCGGCCAGGCCCTCGGGACCGTGGTAGACCGCGTAGGCGCCGGCGATGACGGCCAGCAGCACCTGCGCGGTGCAGATGTTGCTGGTGGCCTTCTCCCGACGGATGTGCTGCTCGCGGGTCTGCAGCGCCAGCCGGTAGGCGACGTCGCCGTCGGCGTCCACCGAGACGCCGACCAGCCGGCCGGGCAGCTGCCGGGCCAGACCCTCGCGGACGGACAGGTAGCCGGCGTGCGGGCCGCCGTAGCCCATCGGGACGCCGAAGCGCTGGGTCGTGCCGCAGGCGACGTCGGCGCCCCACTCCCCCGGTGCCTCGACCAGGGTGAGGGCCAGCAGGTCCGCGGCCACGACGACGGCGGCGCCGGCCTCGTGCGCCGCGGCGGCCAGCGCCCGGTGGTCCCGGAGCTCGCCGGAGGCCCCCGGGTAGGCGAGCAGTACGCCGAACGCGCCCGCCTCGGGCAGATCGGTGGGCCAGCCGCCGGCCAGGTCGGCGATGTGCAGGCCGATGCCGAGGGGCTCGGCGCGGGTCTGCAGCACGGCCAGGGTCTGCGGCAGGGTGTCCGCGTCGACGACGAAGACCGCCTCGGACGTGGCGCGGCCGGCCCGGCGGACCAGGGTCATCGCCTCGGCTGCGGCGGTGGCCTCGTCCAGCATCGAGGCGCCGGCGATCGGCAGCCCGGTCAGGTCGGCCACCGTCGTCTGGAAGTTGATCAGCGCCTCGAGGCGGCCCTGGCTGATCTCGGGCTGGTACGGGGTGTAGGCGGTGTACCAGGCCGGGTTCTCCAGAATGGTGCGCTGGATGACCGAGGGCGTCGTCGTCCCGGAGTAGCCCAGGCCGATCATCGAGGTGAAGACCTCGTTCGCGGCGGCCCGCTCGCGCAGCGCGGCGAGCACCTCGGCCTCGCCCTGCGCGGCCGGCAGGTCCAGAGCGGCCCGGTCGCGGACGACCTCGGGCACGCACGCGTCGACCAGCGAGGCCAACGAGGGGTGCCCGACGGCAGCCAGCATCGCCGCGGTCTCGGCCGGGCGGGGCCCGATGTGCCGGGTGGCGAAGGCCCCCCGCGGCTGCAGGTCGGTCAGCGGGGGCAGTGCCCCGGTCAGCGGTACGCAGGCGTTCGGGGTGCGGTCAGCCACTGGTCGCACGCTACCAGCGGGGCGTGTCCAGCCGGTGGCGGACCGAGGGGTCCCCGGACGCGCCAGAGCCCCCGCCGTTCCCGGCAGGGGCTCCGATGAGCAGCAGGGTCCTGGGTCAGGCGGTGGCGCGCCGGCGACGACGGGCGGACAGCTCGTCGTCGGCCTCGGCCGCGCCGCCGTCGATGCGCTCGGCGGGCAGCTCGGCCAGCTCACCGGACAGCTCGCGCAACGCACCCGAGACGGCGATCCCGAAGACGCCCTGTCCCCCGGCCAGCAGGTCCACGACCTCCTCGGCCGAGGTGCACTCGTAGACCGTGGCGCCGTCGGACAGCAGCGTGATGTTGGCCAGGTCCTTGACCCCCCGGGTGCGCAGGTGGTCGACGGCCTTGCGGATGTTCTGCAGCGAGACCCCGGTGTCCAGCAGTCGCTTGACGACCTTGAGCACCAGGATGTCGCGGAAGCTGTACAGCCGCTGGGTGCCCGACCCGGTGGCCGTGCGCACGGACGGGGCCAGCAGACCTGTTCTCGCCCAGTAGTCCAACTGCCGATAGGTGATTCCAGCGGCGGCACACGCCGTGGGACCGCGGTACCCGAAGGCCTCGCTGTCGGCCTCGTCGTAGGAGGGTGCGCCGACTGCTGCGTCGGTGAACAGCTGGCCCTGCCCGCTGCTCTGATCGCTCACGTCAGCGTCCTCCTCGTCGTGCGGCCGCCCCGTGGTCGGAGCCGGCGTCGCGCAACCCGTGAGTCACATCCGTGTGAGTCACACCGGGGTTGTTCGCTGAACCTAGGCCGGTCCCCAGGGGCGGTCAACCGAGGGCGACGGCGTGTCGAGGAGGTCACCCAGGAGGGTGACCGGACCGTGACCTGCGGGTCAGCGAGGCGTACTCGGGTGGTGACCCGCAGTCAGGACTGGGTGCCCGGACCCGACCCCGCCTCGAAGTCCTCGGGGCTGATCTGGTCGAGGAACTCGCGGAACTTCTCCACCTCGTCCTCCTGCTCGTCCGGGATCTCGATGCCCACCTCGTCGAGCAGCTTCTCGGCACCGTAGATCGGGGCGCCGGTCCGCACGGCGAGGGCGACGGCGTCCGAGGGTCGGGCGCTGACGGTCCGCTCGTCACCGAAGACCAGCTCGGCGATGTAGATCCCGTCCCGCATCTCGGTGATGTGCACGGCCTGCAGGCTGGCGCCCAAGGCGGTGACGACCTCGCGGAGCAGGTCGTGGGTCATCGGCCGAGCCGGCCGGACGCCCTGCTGCTCGAAGGCGATCGCGGCCGCCTCGACGGCGCCGATCCAGATCGGGAGGTAGCGCTCCCCCTGGGTCTCCTTGAGCAGGAGGATGGGCTGGTTCCCGGGCAGTTCGACCCGGACGCCGACGACTCGCAGCTCCTGCACGGTGTGGCTCCTCCCGCGTGGTGCCGCCGGTGGCCGCGGTGCGCGGCCCTCGTCGGCGGGTGTCGTCTGGTCGGTCTCGGACTCGGTGCCCTGGACACCCAGAGGGTGCCTGCCGGACGCCGGTGGACGGCAGCTGTGTGCCGCCGTCCTCCGGCGTCACGGTACGCCCGCCTCAGTCCGTCAGGGGCTCCCCGAGCACGGCGCGCAGCCGGGACTCCAGCAGCGCGGTGTGCAGCTGGGCCGACAGCGCGGCGAGCTCCCGCAGCTGCTCGGCGGCCCGGGTGTGCGCCTCGGTCGAGCGGGCCCGCAGCCCGGGGGCCACGACCTGCTCCAGGAGCTGCGCCTCGCGCTCGGCACCGCTGCGGTAGACCCGCAGGTGCCGGGCCTCGATGCCGTGCCGGGCCAGTCCGCCGGCCGCGGCGGCGATCGACAGGTCCGACACCGGGTACCGGCCGTCGGCATCGGGGGTCAGCAGGCCGTACTGCACGCAGTCGGCGAGCTGGGCCGGGTCCAGGCCGGCGGCGGCACCGAAGTCCTCGGCGGACATCGGCTCGCCGGCCGCGACGTCGTCGACCGGGGCCGCGACGTCGGGCTCCACCTCGGTCACCTCCACGACGTCGGTCGCGGGGCCCGGCACCGGCGGTAGGCCGGCGACCAGGGTGGTGCCGTCGGGCAGCGCCGCACCCCGGTCCAGGGCGTCCAGGTGCTCCTTGATGACCCGCAGCGGCAAGTAGTGGTCCCGCTGGGCGGCCAGCACGTACCGCAGCCGGGCGACGTCGGCGGTGGAGAACTTCCGGTACCCCGACGGCGTCCGCTGCGGGTGGACCAGGTCCTCGCCCTCGAGGTAGCGGATCTTGGAGATCGTGACGTCGGGGAACTCCGCGGTCACGGTCGCCAGGACCTCGCCGATCGTGAAGCGGGGCTGGCTGTCGGCGTCGGACGCCCCCTGCTCGGGCCGGGGCGCCGCGGTCACGACGAGGCGGGCTCGCCGGTGCGCGGCCCGGTCAGGTAGACGAGCCGGAACTTGCCGATCTGGACCTCGTCACCGCCGGCCAGGGACGCGACGTCGACCGGCTCGCGGTTGACGTAGGTGCCGTTGAGGCTGCCGACGTCGTGCACGGTGAAGCCGCCGCCCTCGCGGTGGAATTCCACGTGCCTGCGGCTGACCGTGACGTCGTCCAGGAAGATGTCGCTGTCGGGGTGCCGACCGGCGGTGGTGACCTCCTGGTCCAGGAGGAACCGGCTGCCGGCGTTCGGGCCGCGCTTGACCACCAGCAGGGCGCTGCCCGCGGGCAGCGACTCGACAGCACCGGCGTGTGCGTCGGCCGGGGACTCGACGGCCTCGGCCTGCTCGCCGGAGTCCTCGCCGCCGACCTTGGGGATGACGCTGGTCGACTCGCCCGCACGCTCCGGGGAGAGGGCCGAGCCGCACTGCGCGCAGAAGCGACTGCCCTCGGGGTTCTGGTGTCCACAGCGAGTGCAGTGCACGGGTTCTCCTCCGGTGAGCAGGCGGCGCCGCCGCGTCCCTCGCGGGTCGCGGCCGGCCGGCGGACGGTGGGCCGGGTGGCCCGCCGTGGGTCGGCCGCCGCAGGAGCGGGCGGGCCGGGGTCATGGAACCAGTCGGCCGACCCGAGGGTCAACCGGACCTGGAGGGTGAGGGTCGTGCCCCCACCCGGTGGTGCGCGCCGGTCGTGGAGCTCAGCTGACCGGCGGGTCCGAGCATAGTGATCGCCACCCCCGGGGAGGGGACGGCGGGCCGTCAGCCCTGCTCGACGAGCGCCTGGTAGGCGGCGGCGTCCAGCAGCGCCTCGGTGGGGTCGCCGTCGTCGCCGGTCACCTCGATCTCGATGAGCCAGCCCTCCCCGTAGGGGTCGGAGTTGACGGTCTCCGGGGTCTCGGCGAGGGCACCGTTCACGGCGCTGACCGTGCCCGCCAGCGGGGCGTAGACGTCCGAGACGCTCTTGGTGGACTCGACCTCGCCGATCGGGTTGCCCGGCGTGAGGGCCTCCCCCACCTCCGGTAGCTGCACGAAGACGATGTCGCCGAGGGCGTCCTGGGCGTGGTCGGTGATCCCGATCCGCACGACGGTGGCCGCCCCGGAGGACCCCTGGATCTGGGCCCACTCGTGCTGGTCGGTGTAACGGCGGTCGTCAGGTGTGGACATGCGGCAACTCCATCGGTGGGGTGGTCATCGGGCAGGGCGAGGCTGGGCTCAGCCGCCGTCGTCGGGCTCAGCGTATTGAGGGTCGTCGAGCACCCGCAACGCGTCGACGACGACGAGGTCGGACTCCTGGATCCGGACGGTGCCGCCCTTGCTCCGCACCGTGGCACTGACGCCGCCGGGGATCTCCATGGCCACGGACAGGTCCTGCGCGGACCCGATGGCGATCACCTCGTAGGGCGCCTGCACGGACACCCCGTCGACCTCCAGATCCCCGGCGCTGCCGGTCACCGCGCTGGAGACGCCGACCCGGACGCCGTCCACCTGCATGGTCTCCGCACCCGCCCCACGCAGCTCCTGGACGGCGTTGAGCAGGACGGCGGCCGAGACCTGCCCCGCGGGGTCGGTGATCGTCATGGTGATCCCCGGGCCCTGGGCGGCGATGGTGCCGTTGAGGATGCCCAGGGCGGTGGCCCGCAGCTGAGCCTCCGACAGCGCCGTGGCGGCCTGGCTGTCGGAGTTGGTGAGCTGCTCCAGCGCGGCCCGCTGCTCGGTGATCTGGTCCCGGAGTCGGTCCTCCCGGGCGTTGACCTCGTCCAGGATCCTGACCAGGTCCTGCTCTCGGGCGCCGGCGTACGTGCCGTCGGAGTCGGTGCTGCGGACCTGGACGGCGAAGGCGAATCCCAGCAGCAGCGTCAGGACGCCGATGAGGGCCGCGGCCAGCCGGTCCCGGCGCCCCGACCGCAGCCGCTGCCAGCCGGAGGGCTCGCGGGCGGGTGCGGCGTCGTCCTCGGGCTGGTCGGTGGTCGGGTCGTCGTCGGTGGCCTCGACCACGGGGTCGTCGTCCGGCCGGTCCTCGGGGCCGTCGGGGCGGTCGTGGCGGTCGGGGCGGTCGTGGCGGTCGTGGCGGTCGCTCACCGTCGTCCCCTCACGCCCGGAACAGGTGCCGGCGGATGGCCGCGGCGTTGCCGAAGATCCGGATGCCGAGGACGACGACGACGGCGGTGGACAGCTGGGCGCCGACCCCGAGCTGGTCGCCCAGGAAGACGATCAGGGCGGCGACCACGACGTTGGACACGAAGGACACCACGAACACCTTGGCGTCGAAGATCCCGTCGAACCGGGCGCGGATGCCGCCGAAGACCGCGTCGAGGGCAGCCACGACGGCGATCGGCAGGTAGGGCTGCAGCCAGACCGGGACGCTGGGGTCCAGCAGCAGGCCGAGCACCACGCCGACCGCGAGGCCGAGGATGGGGATCACGGGGTCAGTCTCCGTCGTCGCTGGTGGTGGGGTCCGACGCGGGGTCGGCGCTCGGGTCGCTGCTGCCCTCGGTGACCGGGACGGGCTCGGCCTCGCGCAGCTCGGTGCTGCTGGCCCCGGGCAAGGTCAGGTCGTCGGCCCGGCCGAAGGTGAAGACGATGCCGTAGGTGATCTCCAGGCCGGCCAGGTAGGTGGCCTCCGGGGAGCGGAGGAAGCCGTTGTTGAGCAGGTCCGGGTCGCCGATCGCCTGCACCTCGTAGGGGCTGCTGACCGGGCGGAAGTCGACCAGGATGGCGCCCCCGGCCTGCCGGATGGCCGTCGTCGGGCCCAGCCGCTGGCCGTCGACGCTGATCGCCTCGGCCCCGGCAGCCCACAGCGCATTGACCAGGAGCTGCAGGTCCCGGTCCAGTACGAGCGCCGTCGGGTCGTCGGTGCCGGAGCCGCCGACCGGGTCCTGGGCGGCCGAGGGCAGCGGGTTGCCCAGCGTGACGACGAGGCCGGGGCCGGTGACCGGGACGGCGGCCGCGCCGGTCTCCGCGGTGGCCAGCCGGGCCAGCGCCTGCTGGCCCACCGAGCTGGCAGCCAGCGCCTGGTCCCGGGCCGCGGTGACCTCGGTCTGCAGGTCGGTCAGGGTGGTGACCAGGTCGTCGGTGGCGGCGGACTCGGTCTCGATGTCGTCGATCAGGGCCTCGCGGACCGCCTCGCGGCCCGCGGCGCCCGCGGACGCCTCGGAGTAGGTCAATGCGGCCAGCAGACCGGCCAGCACCATCGTGACGGCGACGAGGGCCTCCCCGCGTCGATGGCCACGCACCCGCGGGGCGGCCGGCTCGGGCTCCCCCGCCGCCCGGGCCCGGCGGACCCGGCTGGCGTGCGCCGCCTCGGCCGCCTTCGCCCGGGCGCGCTTGGCCTCGGCGGCCTGCGCGTAGGCAGGGTCGACGGTCTCGGCGAGCACCTGGTCCAGCAGCGAGGAGCCCAGGGACCGGCCCGGCGGGCGCGGTGGGGCGGGGGCGCTCACGCCGGCCCCGACCGCAGCAGACCCACGGCCTGGACGACGTAGAGCACCCCGGCCAGCAGGTACAGCGCGGAGCCCCAGACGGTGAGCGCGTAGGCCAGCGGGGCCACCACCGGCGCCGACCACCCGGTGCCGGCGGCCAGCAGCAGCAGCGGGAAGGCGTACAGCAGGATGAAGGTGGCGGCCTTGCCGAGGTAGTGCACCTGGAGCGGCGGCCAGCCCCGGCTGCGCAGCACCAGCAGCACGACGCCGAGCACGGCCTCCCGGGCGACCAGTGTGGCCACGATCCACAGCGGGACGACGTCGCGCAGCACGAAGGCGACCAGGGTGGCGACGATGTAGAGCCGGTCGGCCGCGGGGTCCAGCAGCGCGCCCAGCTTGCTGGACTGGCCCAGCACCCGGGCGAGCTTGCCGTCAGCCCAGTCGGTGG
>JBBSVA010000150.1:0-7691 GCA_038233915.1 Mycobacteriales bacterium
CGGGCTCGGTGAGCTGCTTGGTCCGCACGAGGTCCCAGCCCTCGACCTCCTCGGGCTTGCGCGGGTCCGGGCCGATGTAGCGGGCCGAGGGACGCACGAGCCGCCCGGTGGTCTTCTGCTCGAGGATGTGCGCACACCAGCCGGCCGTGCGGGCACAGGTGAACATCGAGGTGAACATGTGGCTGGGGACCTCGGCGAAGTCCAGCACGATCGCGGCCCAGAACTCGACGTTGGTCTCGATCGGGCGGTCGGGACGACGCTCGCGGAGCTCCGTGAGCGCGGCCTGCTCCAGGGCCAGCGCGGCCTCGAAGCGCGGGGCCGACAGCTCCTCGGCGGCCCGACGCAGCACCCGGGCACGGGGGTCCTCGGCGCGGTAGACCCGGTGGCCGAAGCCCATCAGGCGCTCGCCGTCGTCGAGCAGCTTCTTCACGAAGGCCTCAGCGTTGCCGGACTCCTCGACGCCGTCGAGCATGTGCAGCACGCGGGAGGGCGCGCCGCCGTGCAGCGGGCCGCTCATCGCGCCGATGGCACCGGACAGCGACGCCGCGACGTCGGCGCCGGTGGAGGCGATGACCCGGGCGGTGAAGGTGGAGGCGTTCATGCCGTGCTCGGCGGCCGACGTCCAGTAGGCGTCGACGGCGGCGACGTGCCGGGGGTCGGGCTCCCCGCGCCAGCGGACCATGAAGCGCTCGACGATCGTCGAGGCCTCGTCGATGCGCTTCTGCGGGACGGCGGGGATGCCGATGCCGCGGGCGGACTGTGCGACGTAGGACAGCGCCATGACGGCGGCCCGGGCCAGCTCGTCGCGGGCCTCGGCGTCGGTGATGTCCAGCAGCGGGCGGTAGCCCCAGATCGGGGTCAGCATCGCCAGCGCGGCCTGCACGTCGACCCGGACGTCACCGGTGTGCACCGGGATCGGGAAGGGCTCGGCCGGGGGCAGGCCCTCGCCGAACCGGCCGTCGACCAGCAGGCCCCAGACGTTGCCGAAGGTCACCTTGCCGACGAGGTCCTCGATGTCGACGCCGCGGTAGCGGAGTGACCCGCCGTCCTTGTCCGGCTCGGCGATGGTGGTCTCGAAGGCGATGACGCCCTCGAGGCCGGGTACGAAGTCGTCCGCCATCCTGCATGCTCCTCTGCGCGCGGGACCCGTGCGCTGTCTCCGAGCGCACGACTGCGGACAACCTAGGCCGTGGCCTGATCAGCGGCGCCACCGGACCGCCCCGTCCAGCAGTAGGTGCGACGACGGTCACAGTCGGCGGTGGGGTGGTTGCGGGGTGGGAGCATGACGGCCGTGCCCGACCTGACCACGATGCGCCGCGACTACGACGAGGGCAGCTTCTCCGAGCAGTCCCTCGCCGCCACCTGGCTGGAGCAGTTCCGGCTCTGGTTCGACGACGCCGTCGCCGCCGAGCTGCCCGAGCCCAACGCGATGGTGCTGGCCACCGCCGACCCCGACGGCGCCCCGGACGCCCGGGTGGTGCTGCTCAAGGGCCTGTCGGACGACGGCTTCGTCTTCGTCACCAACGCGGCCTCGGCCAAGGGCGCCCAGCTGGCCCTCGACGACCGGGTCGCACTGGTCTTCCCGTGGCACGCCCTGCAGCGCCAGGTCCGGGTGACCGGCACCGCGCAACGCCTGGACGACGCCGGCTCCGACGCCCTCTGGGAGCCCCGGCCCCGGGGTGCTCAGCTCGCGGCCGCGGCCAGCGTGCAGTCCTCGACGGTGGACTCCCGTGCCGAACTGGTCCGCGCCTTCCAGGAGCTGGACTCCCGGACCGAGGGCGCGCTGCCCCGGCCGGCCAGCTGGGGCGGCTGGCGGGTCCGGCCGCAGACCGTCGAGTTCTGGCAGGGCGGGCACGACCGGCTGCACGACCGGCTGCGCTTCGAGCGGGACGACGCGGAGGGCGGCAGCTGGGTGGTCCGGCGGCTGGCCCCGTGAGCTCGCCGGTCGACGGGCCGGCGCCGGAGGAGACCCCGCCGCGGAAGGCCGGGCGCGGCTGGGCGATCGACACCACCCCGCTGCGCAACCCGGCTTACCGCCGGCTGTTCGGCGGGATCACGGTCACCATGCTCGGCCAGCAGATGACGCTGGTCGCCGTGCCGTTCCAGGTCTACGAGCTCACCGGCAGCTCGCTCATGGTCGGCGTGACGTCGGCCGTGGCGCTGGTCCCGCTGGTGGTCTTCGGCCTGCTCGGCGGGGCGATCGCCGATGCCATGGACCGCCGGAAGCTGATGCTGATCACCTCGATCGGTGCGGCGGTGACCAGCGCGCTGCTCGCCGTCCAGGCGGCGCTGCCCGGCGACGGGCACCTAGCCGTGCTGTGGACGCTGACCGCGTTCGTGTCGGCGTTCAGTGCGGTCAACCAGCCCACCCGCAGCGCCGCGATCCCGGCGATCGTCGGTGCCGGCGCGGTGCCGGCGGCCAACGCGCTGGCCATGACGGTGCGCCAGATCGGCGTGATCGCCGGGCCGCTGCTGGCCGGGCTGCTGATCGGCCTGGGCGACCTGTTCCTGGCCTACGTCGTGGACGCGGTCGGGTTCGCGGTCGCGGTGCTGCTGGTCCGCGGGCTGCCGCCGCTGCCGCCGCAGGGCGTGCTGGGCACGCTGCGGCTGTCCGCCGCGGTGCGCGGGGTGGGGGAGGGCTTCGCCTTCCTGCGCACCCAGCCGGTGCTGCTGATGACCTTCGTCGTCGACGTCATAGCGATGCTCTTCGCCTGGCCGCAGGCGGTCTTCCCGCAGCTGTCCCAGACGACGTTCAGCGGCAACGCCAACTCCCTCGGCTGGCTGTTCGCCGGCATCTCGATCGGGTCGCTGGTGATGGGCCTGACGTCGGGGTGGGTCAGCCGGGTCGACCGGCAGGGCGCGGTCGTGCTGGGCGCGATCGCCGTCTGGGGCGTGGCGATCGTGGGGTTCGGCTTCGCCGGCTCGCTGTGGGTCGCCGTCCTCTGCCTGGCCGTCGCCGGCGCCGGTGACATGGTCAGCGCCGTGCTGCGCTCGTCGATGCTGCAGCTGGCCGCCCCGGACGAGATGCGCGGCCGGATGCAGGGCGTGTTCATCGTCGTCGTCGCCGGTGGTCCCCGGCTGGGCGACCTGCGCGCCGGGGCCCTGGCCAGCGGGTTCGGCGTCACCGCGGCGATGGTGTCCGGCGGTGTGGTGGTCGTGGTGGCGATGGTGGTCGTCGCGGTGGCCGTCCCCTCATTCTGGCTGTTCCGGGCCTCGCGGGCCGAGTCGACGGCCGAGGAGGGCCGGACTCGCTGAGTCCGGCGTCACCGGTGCGGACGACGGGGCGGCTGAGAGGATGCCCGGCATGAGGATCTCGGTGATCGGTTGCGGCTACCTCGGTGCGGTGCACGCGGCGTCGATGGCGCAGTTGGGGCACGACGTGGTGGGCATCGAGGTCGACGTGGCCAAGGCGGAGCTGCTGGCGGCCGGGCGGGCGCCGTTCCACGAGCCGGGGTTCGAGGCGTTGCTGGGGGAGTCGCTGGCCTCGGGCCGGTTGCGGTTTAGCAGCGACATGGCCGATGCGGCGGGGTCGCGGGTGCACTTCGTGTGTGTGGGGACACCGCAGAAGCGCGGGGAGTACGCGGCGGACCTGCGGTACGTGGAGGCGGCGACGGAGTCGTTGCTGGGGGTGCTGGCCCCGGGTGACCTGGTGGTGGGCAAGTCCACGGTGCCGGTGGGGACGGCGGCCCGGCTGGCCGAGGTGGTGGCCGGGAAGGTGCCCGGGGCGATGTTGGCGTGGAACCCGGAGTTCCTGCGGGAGGGGTTCGCGGTGGCGGACACGTTGCACCCGGACCGGCTGGTGTACGGGCTGCCGGTGGACCCGGCGCAGGCGCGGACCGCGCGGGAGCTGCTGGATGAGGTGTACGCGCAGATCGTGGCGGCGCAGACCCCGCAGGTGGTGACGGACTACGCGACGGCGGAGATGGTGAAGACCGCGGCGAACAGCTTCCTGGCCACCAAGATCTCCTTCATCAACGCGATGGCCGAGTTGTGCGAGGCCACGGGTGCGGATGTGAAGCAGTTGGCGGACGCGATCGGGCACGACGACCGGATCGGCCGGAAGTTCCTCAACGCGGGCCTGGGGTTCGGCGGGGGTTGTCTGCCCAAGGACATCAGGGCGTTCATGGCCCGGGCGGGGGAGTTGGGTGCTGATCAGGCGCTGACGTTCCTGCGGGAGGTGGACAACATCAACATGCGGCGGCGGATCCGGATGGTGGAGCTGGCCCGGGAGGTGTGTGACGGGTCGCTGTTGGGGAAGCGGGTGGCGGTGCTGGGGGCGGCGTTCAAGCCCGACTCCGATGACATCCGGGATTCACCCGCCCTGAACGTGGCCGCGCAGCTGCAGTTACAGGGCGCCACGGTGCGGGTGACCGACCCGGCTGCGGGGGACAACATCCGCCGGTCCTGGCCGCAGCTGGACGTGGTCGATTCCGCGGAGGAGGCCGCCGAGCGGGCCGACGCGGTCCTGCTGCTGACGGAGTGGAAGCAGTTCCGGGAGCTGGACCCGGTCGCGTTCGGGAAGGTCGTGGCGCGCAAGGCGGTGCTGGACGGCCGACAGGCGCTGGACCGCGACGTGTGGGAGGCCGCGGGCTGGTCCTACCGCGCGCTGGGCCGCCGCGCGGGCTGAGGCATGGGGGACGGCGACATCGCCCTGGTCGGTCGGCAGGCCCAGCTGGGTGCCGGCACCGAGGTCGCCGCCGGCGCCCGGCACCCCGACACCGAGAACTGACCGCGATAGTCGCGAAGAACGCCGTGCACGGGCGGCGATAGTCGCGAAGAACGCCGTGCACGGGCGGCGATAGTCGCGAAGAACGCCGTGCACGGGCGGCGATAGTCGCGAAAAACGCCGGCGGGGCTCAGGCGAGGGCCGTGGCGACCACCCTCAGGTCGTCGACCATCGCGTCGAAGGCCGCGCCGCGCTCGGCCTCCGGGGTGCGCAGGACCGCCGAGGGGTGCGTGGTGGCCAGCACCCAGGTCTGGGCCGGGGCGCCGTCCTCGTCGTCCTCGGCCCAGGTGGTGCCGGGCGGGGTCCAGGGCAGCAGCTGCCCGCGCTCCGCGGTGATCCGGAAGGACGGCGCGATCAGCGCCCTGGCCGCCACCGCGCCCAGGCAGACGACCACCTCGGGCTGCAGGACGGCGAACTCGGCGGCCAGCCATGGCCGGCACGCGTTCAGGTGCTCGGCGCCGGGGGACTGGTGGATCCGCCGCTTGCCGGTGGGGGTGAACCGGAAGTGCTTGACCGCGTTGGTGACGTAGGCGTCCCGACGGTCGATCCGGGCGGCCTCCAGCGCGCGGTCCAGCAGCCTCCCGCTCGGCCCGACGAACGGCTCGCCGGCGCGGTCCTCCTGGTCGCCGGGCTGCTCGCCCACGAAGACGATCCGGGCGGTCTCGGGGCCCTCGCCGAAGACCGTTTGGGTGGCCGGTTCCCACAGCTCACAGGCCTGGCAGCCGGCCGCGGCCTCGCGCAGCTGGGGCAGGCCGGCGTCCGGGGGCACGGGTGCGGCATCGCTCATGGACCGATGACACCCCACGGGTGGCCGCGCCGCAGTCCGGGCACCGATACGGTCGCGTCACGAAAGGCCGACGAGGAGAGGGAACCCGTGCTCGAGTTCGACGGACTGGTCAAGGCCTACGGCGACAACCGGGTGCTGGACGGGGTGGGCTTCACCGTCGCCCCCGGCCAGATGTTCGGGTTCTGCGGGTCCAACGGCGCCGGCAAGACCACCACGATGCGGATCGCGATGGGCCTGGCCCGTGCGGACGCCGGGCAGGTCCGCTGGCAGGGCACCCCGCTGGACGCGGCCACCCGCCGGCGGGTCGGCTACATGCCCGAGGAGCGCGGCCTCTACCCGAAGATGAAGGTCGTCGAGCAGCTCGTCTACTTCGCCCGGCTGCACGGGCTCAGCGCCGGGGAGGCCGCCACTGCGGCCCAACAGTGGACCGACCGCCTGGGCTTGGCCGAGCGCCGTGACGAGCGCGTGGAGAAGCTGTCGCTGGGCAACCAGCAGCGCGTCCAGCTCGCCGCCGCGCTGGTCAGCCGGCCCGACGTGCTGATCCTGGACGAGCCGTTCTCCGGGCTGGACCCGGTCGGCGTCGATTCACTCGCCGACGCGCTGCTGGAGCAGTGCAGGCGCGGCGTCCCGGTCGTGTTCTCCAGCCACCAGCTCGACCTCGTCGAGCGGCTCTGCGACGCCGTCGGCATCCTGGCCCGCGGCCGGATCGTGGCCAGCGGCACCGTCGACGAGCTCCGCGCCGCCGAGGCCGGCCGCCAGCTGCGGGTCGTCGTCCCCGACGCACCCACCGGCTGGGCCGGCGCGGTGCCCGGGGTCCGGGTGGTGAGCGAGTCCCGCGGGGACACCGTGCTGGAGCTCGCCCCGGGCACCGACGACCAGGCCGTACTGGCCGCCGCGCTGCGGGCCGGTCCGGTACGGCACTTCGCCTGGCGGGAACCGACGCTGGTCGAGCTGTTCCGCGAGGCCGTGTCGGCGCCGGCGGAGGTGGCGGCGTGAGCGCGTGGGGTCAGGTCCGGCTGGTGGCCGGCCGCGAGATGTCCACCCGGGTCAAGGACAAGGGCTTCATCGTCAGCTCGGTCGTCATCGTGCTGCTGGTCCTCGGGCTGATGGTCTTCCAGCTCGTCTCCGGCTCGTCCACCTCGACCACCACCGTGGGGACCGTCGCGGGCGGTGCTCAGGTGGAGCAGGCGCTGGTCCGCGCCGGGGAGCAGGTGGGGACCGAGGTCACCGTCACCGAGCTGCCCGACGAGGCCGCTGCCCGGCAGGCTGTCGCGGACGGTGACGTCGAGGCGGTACTGCTCGACGGGGCCGGTGACACACCGCAGGTCGTCGTGGAGTCCAGCGCGGACGAGGCCGCGGCCGCGATCGCCGAGACGGCGGTCGGCGCCCTGTCGGTCTCCCGCCAGCTGGGGGAGCAGGGCGTGGACCTGGTGGCCGCGCCGGCGATCACCTACTCGGTGCTCGACCCGGACGACGACGGCAACACCACCGCCGTGCTGGTCGCGCTGCTCGGCGTCGTCGTGCTCTACGGGCTGCTGATCCTCTTCGGCCAGTTCGTGGCCCAGGGCGTGGTGGAGGAGAAGTCCTCCCGGGTGGTCGAGATCCTGCTGTCGACCATGCGGCCCTGGCAGCTGCTGGCCGGCAAGATCCTCGGGCTGGGCCTGCTCGGGCTCGCCCAGCTGGTGACGATCGCGGTCATCGGGGTGGCCGGGTCGCTCGCGTTGGGCGTGGTCTCGGTGCCTTCGGCCGTCGTCCCGACCGTGGTGTCCGTCGTCGCCTGGTTCGTGCTGGGCTACACGTTCTACGCCGCGGTGTTCGCCGTCGCCGCGTCGCTGGTCAGCCGGCAGGAGGACCTGGGCAGCGTGCTCACCCCGACCACGCTGCTGCTGGTCGTCGGGTTCATCGTGAGCCTGCAGGCCGCCCAGGACCCGGGCAGCACGCTGGCGACGGTGACCTCGTTCGTGCCGGGTCTGTCCCCGCTGGTGATGCCGGTGCGGATGGCCGCGGGGGAGGCCGCCGCCTGGGAGGTCGTCGTCGCGGCGGCGGCCATGCTGGTCGCGATCGCCGTCGTCGTCCGGATCGGTGGCCGGGTGTACTCCGGCGCGCTGCTGCGGACCGGCGGCAAGACCAAGCTGCGGGAGGCGCTGGCCGCCGACCGCAGCTGACCGGTCCAGCCCC
>JBBSVA010000151.1:0-7657 GCA_038233915.1 Mycobacteriales bacterium
GCCGTCGCCGGTGGCCCGTGCCGTGGAGGACGTGCTGCGTCGCCACGCGTCAGCGGTGCGGGTGCCCGGGGACGAGCGGACGCAGGGCGAGCGGATGGCCGACTGCCTCGTCGACCTGCTGCTGGACCCCGGTGGCCACGGACTGTCCCCGGTACAGGCGCAGCTGACAGTGGTCGCCTCAGTCCGCACCCTGCTCGGCGGCAGCAGGGGCGACGGCAGGGGCGACGGCAGGGGCGACGACGGGGGCGACGAGCCCGGTGAGGTCGGGGGCGACGTGGTCTCGGCAGCGATGGTCCGCGAACTGGCCGCATCCCTCGGTCTGCTGCCCGCCGAGCAGACCCCGCCGATCCAGTCACCAGCACAGCGCAGCGCCGCCGAGCCTGAGGAGGACGACGATCACCCGACCGTCCCAGCCGAGGCGCACGAGGCCGCGGCCGGGACGGCCCACCACAGCCAGGACGTCGAGCAGGATCAGCGCAGCGCAGCTCTGGCCGACCTGCTCGCCACCCGCACCACCACCGGCACCGGTCTGGCGTCCCGCCCGACCATCGCCCTGGTCGATGAGGACACCGGCGAACTCGCCGCGATCACCGACGCCACCGGTCTGCGTCGGGCTGTCCGCGAGGGCACGGGACTCGGCCCACCACCCGAGACCCCCGGCTACCAACCGACCGCAGCACTCGAGGCGTTCGTCCGACTCCGCGACCGCCGCTGCCAGTTCCCCGGCTGCCGAGCGAGACCAGCCGTCTGCGACCTCGACCACCAACGACCCTGGCTCACCGGTGGAGCCACCGCTCACGACAACCTGGCCTGCCTGTGCCGACACCACCACCGGCTCTCCCACCAGGCACCCGGCTGGGGGCTGCGGCGGAGCACCGACCGGGCGGGGCTCGAGTGGACCACCCCCACAGGCCAGACGGTGATCATCTGACCACTCGCCGTTGGACGCGGCGGCGGCTTGGGCGCAGGTCGATCAGGGGTGACCGGACCCGAGGTGTCTGCGGTCTCCGACGACGACCCTCCGCCGTTCTGAGCGAGGGCACCGTGCGTCGACCACGCCTGGTGAGCGCGAGCGCCCTACTGCGTCCGGTACCGACCTCGACCTGGTGCCCCGGACCGGCCCGAGTGACGATCTGTGCGGTCGAGGTCCGGCGAGCGAACAGGCGACCCTGGCAGGGCTGTCGTCTGGCGGTCCCGCCCCCTGCGCTTCCGGCCGGCGGCCGTGCTCGGCCCTCCGCCCGGTACCTGACCGGCCCTACAGCCGCTGCACGACCCCGATGAGGACGAACACCAGCACCGCCGCGCCGGTGATCCGGCGGAACGGGTTCACCCCGCGCAGCAGCTCGTCGCCGGCCCACCAGAGGATCGCGATGCGGGTGGCGACGTACAGCGCCGTGCCCCAGCCCCCGTCATCGTCGACGAGGAACCCGATCAGGGTCAGCACGACGAACAGCGAGATCGCCACGTTGGGGAACTGCCCGACGACCCAGCGGCGGTCCGGGTCGGTGCGGTCGGCGAGTAACCAGTCGAGAGCGCGCCGGACCCGGCTCACCGGTGCTCACCGACGACCAGCCCGGGGTTCGCCGGGTCGCTGAACAGCCGGGCGCCCGGGGTCGCCCCGCACAGCGCGTCCGTGGCCAGCACCACTGCGGCCGCCGTCCACGTCGTCCGCTCCACCGGCCAGACAGCGTCGTCGGCGAACACGTAGCCGGTCCAGTAGCCGCCGTCGTCGTGTCGCAGGTGCTGCATGGCGGCCAGCTGCTCGATGCCGGCGTCGCGCTGCCCGGCCGCGGCCAGCGCGATGGCCAGCTCGCAGGTCTCCGCCCCGGTCACCCAGGGCCGGTCCGCGACGCACCGCACCCCCAGGCCTGGCACGACGAAAGCGTCCCAGCTCGCAGCCAGCCGGTCGCGGGCCGCGGGACCGGTCAGCGCACCGCCGAGCACCGGGTAGTACCAGTCCATCGAGAACCGGGAGCGGTCGGCGAAGGCGTCCGGGCGGTCCGTCAGCGCCATCTGCAGGTCTGCCGCGGCCAGGTCCCAGTGCGGTTGGGGTTCGTCGCGGTCACCGGCGATCGCGATCCCGCAGCGCAACGCCTGCAGCAGGCTGGCGTTCCCGGTCAGCAGCGCGGAGTCGTCGGCGGTGCCGTCGGGGCGCAGCGCCCAGCCGATCCCACCGGTGGGCAGCTGCATCGCCGCCACCAGGTCCAGCGCCCGCCGCACGTGCGGCCACCAGCGTTCCTGGGCGCCGTCGTCCCCGGTGACCAGCCCGTGGTGCCGCACCCCGACGGCGAGGTACCCCGCGTGGTTGCTCTCGGCCCCCGGCGCCGTCACCACGCCGTCGCGGGACTCCGCCGGCCAGGACCCGTCGGCGCGCTGTGCCCCGCACAGCCAGTCCAGCGCCGCCGCGCCCCGCTCCGGCTGCCCGCCGACGGTCAGCGCCATCGCCGCCTCGACCGAGTCCCAGGCGTCGAGCTGCCCGCCCCGCCACCACGGCAGCATCCCGTCAGCCGACTGCTCCGCCGCGATCGAGGCCACCGTGGCCGCGATCTGGTCGACGGTCAGGACGCCGGGGACCTCGGGGAGGTCCGTCACGCCGGCTTCGTCGCGTAGACCACCAGGCTCTTGCCCATCACCGGGTCCAGCAGCCGCTCCGCCGTCCGGGTCACCCACGGACGCCGGGTCAGGTCCCACACCAGCAGCCGGTGGTACCCGCGCACGACCGCGGTGTCCCGCTGCACGCCGACCGCGCACTTCAGCCACCAGAAGGGCGCGTGCAGTGCGTGCGCGTGGTGGCTCCCACCCGGTGCCAACCCCGCGGCGCGCAGCCGGGTCCGGACCTGGTCGGCCCGGTAGATCCGGATGTGTCCGCCCTTCATCGCGTGGTAGGAGTCGCTCAGCGCCCAGCAGACCCGCTCGGGCCCGTACCGCGGCACCGTCACGGCCATCCGGCCGCCGGGTTTGAGCACCCGGGCCATCTCGGCGAGCGCCGTCGCGTCGTCCGGGATGTGCTCCAGCACCTCCGAGGCGATCACCCGGTCCACGCTCGCATCGGGCACCGGCAGGTGCAGCAGATCCCCGCGCACCGCCTTGGCCACGGCACCGGCAGGCGCCTCGCCGGCCGCGTCGATCGCGTCGAGCCAGGTCTGCGTCGTCGTCACCTCCGACGTGCCCCAGTCCACCGCCAGCACGGTCGCCCCGCGTCGGTAGGCCTCGAACGCGTGCCGACCCTCCCCGCAGCCCAGGTCGAGCACAGTGTGCCCGGCCCGGACGTCGAGCCGGTCGTAGTCCACGGTCAGCACCGCGCGAGCACCTCCTCGTACCAGGCGACGGTCCGCTCCGCCGTCGACCGCCACGTGTAGTTCGCCAGCACCCGGTCACGTCCGGCGCGGGCCAGCCGACGCTGCAGGCGGGGGTCGTCCAGCACCCGGCCCAGCGCCGCGGCCAGCGCATCGACGTCCCCCGCGGGGACCTGCACCGCGGCGTCCCCGACGACCTCGGGCAGCGCCCCGGCGTCGGTGGCCACCAGCGGGGTGCCGCAGGCCATCGCCTCGATCGCGGGCAGCGAGAAGCCCTCGTACAACGAGGGAACGGCGGCGACGGTCGCCGTCCGCAGCAGGTCCACGAGGTCGGACTGGGGGAGCGGGCCGGTGAACCGGACGGCATCCCCGAGCGCCAACCTGTCGACGGCGACCGCGGCGAGCCCACCGGGCTTCGCGCTGCCGACGACGGTCAGCCGGACGTCGCGCTCGGTGCGCAGCTTCGCCACCGCCTCCAGCAGCGGGACCAGGCCTTTGAGCGGCACGTCGGCACTCGTGGTGACGACGACGTGGCCGTCGTCCCTCGGGCGGTCACCGGGGGAGAAGACCACCGGGTCGATGCCGACCGGGACCACCGTGACGTCGTCCACGGGAACGCCCAGGTGGGTCTGGATGTCGCGTCGCGAACTGCTCGAGACGGTGGTGACGCCGTCCAGTCGGCGGGCCACCCGGGCCTGCATGCCGGTGAAGGCGTACCAGCGGTGCAGCGTCAGCCGGCGGCGCAGCGACGGCGCTGCGGCGAGCTCCAGGCTGCGGTCGATGGCGACCGGGTGGTGGATGGTGGCCACTGTCGGCAGGCCGGCCTGTCGTAGCGCGAGCAGGCCCCAGCCCAGGCTCTGGTTGTCGTGCACCAGGTCGAACTCGTGCCGCCGGGACCGCAGCAGCCGGGCCGCGCGCAGTGAGAAGGTCAGCGGCTCCGGGAAGCCCGCGGTGCACATCGTGGCGAACTCCGCGACGTCCACCCAGTCGCGGAACTCCCGCCAGTGCGGGGTGCGGAACGGGTCGGGCTCGCGGTAGAGGTCCAGGCTGGGCAGCTCGGTCAGCGGGACGCCGTCGTCGAGCTCGGGGTAGGGCTGACCGGACAGCACCTCGACCCGGTGCCCGAGCTCGCGCAGCTCCCGGGACAGCGCCCGGAGGTAGACGCCCTGCCCGCCGCTGTGCGGCTTGGACCGGTAGGACAGTAGTGCGATGCGCAACGACCGGCCCATGCCGCGGACTGTAGCGAGCGGGTCCGACAGCCGCCGTGGGCCGCCGGGAGCGCCTACCGTGGGGTGATGCGTCGCACCCCGCTCCTGCTCGCCACGGCCGCTGCCTCCGCCGTCCTGCTGCTCGCCGGCTGCGGCTCGAGCGCGGACTCCGCGGCGGCACCGGTCTCGGTGGCCCCGGCGGCCGCGACCGAGGACGCGGCAGCACTGGCCGACGGGCTGCTGCCCGCCGACGAGTTCGCCCCCGGCGCCGAGGTCACCCCGGTGACCGCCGACCAGCTGAGCGCGGCCCTCGCGGGCGCGACCGGCCACGACCTCAGCGCCGTCACCGTGACGCCGGAGAGCTGCGTCGCCGCGCTGGACGCCGCCCGGGCTGCCCTCGGGGACCCGGCCGCCGTGCAGGACGCCGCCGGCCAGGTGGCTCGCGCCGGGTTCGCCGGCAGCGCCGAGCTGCTCACCCTCGGCGGCCCGACGGACGTCCTCGTCGGCACGCTGACCGACGCCGTCGCGGCGTGCCCGACGGCCACGATCAGCACCCCGATGGGCGACGCGGTCGTGACCTTCGGGACCGTCACCAGCCCGGACCTCGGGGACGCCGCGGCCGTCGTGCCGGTGACGGCCACCGTGACTCAGCCCGGCGGCGCGCAGCTGGGCGGCTCGGCGCTGCTCGGGGTCGTGCAGGACGGCGACCGGCTGCTCACCCTGGTCTCCGGGGCCGTGGCGACCGCGCCCGACGCCGCCGCGTTCGACGAGCTCCTCGCCGCAGCCGCACAGCACGCCTCCGACACCCTGGACTGAGCTGACAGGCACCGGGCGCGCGGGCCCGATTCCCTAGCAGGGTGGCGGGGCATGCGCTCCCCGTCGTCCACAACCGGGGCCGCATCCCCAGAACTCCTGGGGGACGTCGGGAGGGGACCCGGGCGTCCGAAGGTGACGCCATGCCATCCAACGCCGCCGACCCGCTGCTCTCCACCGTCCGGCTGGACCCCGGCCCCGATCTGGCCGCCGCCGTCCCGCACCTGCTGGGGTTCGCACCCCGGGAGTCGCTCGTGCTGGTATCGCTCACCGGCGAGCGGACCCGGCGCGTCGGGGTGACCCTGCGGGTCGACCTGCCGCCACCGGGCCTGGAGGACGTGCTCGCCGCGGAGGCGGTCCGGAGTCTGGCCGCGACCGGCCCGTCCGCGACGGTCGTGCTGCTCGTCACCGAGGCGCCGGACGACCTCGGGCCCGCCGTCCGGCCGTGGGGTGTCGGGGACGACCTGTCCGAGGCCATGACCGCCCCGGTGCCCGGGCTGCCGGGCCGGGGGCTGCTCGCCGAGGTGGTCGCCCGGTTGGCCGAGGCCGGGATCGTTGTCCTGGAGGCGTTGCTCGTCCGGTCGGGCCGGTGCTGGTCCTACGACTGTGACCAGCCGTGCTGCGCCCCGGGGGCCGGTCGCCCGCTGCCCGGCGGCACCAGCCCGCTGGCCGCGGCGTCGGCCTTCTCCGGCCAGGTGTTGGCTGCGTCCCGGGAGGAGCTCGTCGACCGGCTCCGACCGGTCAGCGGCAGCCGGGCCCGGTCCATGGCTGAGGCGTGCGCCTGGGTGGGTGCCGAGCACGCCGCGCTGCTGGAGGCGCACGGCTGGGAGCACGCCGTGGAGACCTCCTGGGCGCACGTGCAGGACGCCCTGGCCCGCTGCGTGCCGGGCGCGGCAACCCCGTTGGGCGACCACGACGTGGCCCGGGTCGGGTTCGCCCTGGTGGACGGAGCCCTGCGGGACCGGGCGCTGTCGACGGCACTGGGTCCGGACGCGGCCGCCGCCGAGGCGTTGTGGACCGAGCTGGTCCGCCGGCTGCCGCCCCCGCTGGATGCCACCCCGGCCACCCTGCTCGCCGTCACCGCCTGGTCCCGGGGCGACGGCGTGACCGCGGGTACCGCCCTGGACCGGGCATTGACCAGTCGGCCCGACCACCCGCTCGCCCAGCTGCTCCGGTCGGCCTTGGAGGCCGCGTTGCCGCCGGCCGGGTTGCGGCGGCTGGGCAGCGAGGCGGCCTCGGGCGCCCCGCTGACCTCGTCGCCGTCGTTCAGAGCAGCGCCGGACGCTCCCAGCCCGCACCGAGCACGTGGTCGGCGAGGAACGCGATGACCGTCTCGTACCAGACCGTCGCGTTCCCGGGGGTGAGCACCCAGTGGTTCTCGTCCGGGAAGTAGAGGAACTTCGAGGGCACTCCGCGCTTCTGCAGGTCGTACCAGAGCCGCAGGCCCTCACCGATCGGTACCCGGTAGTCCTTGTCGCCGTGGATCACCAGCACCGGGCTGGTGATGGCGTCGGCGTAGCGGTGCGGGGAGTTGGCCTCGTACCGCTCGGGCTCGGTCAGCGGGTCACCGAACTCCTTCTCCCAGTAGTAGGAGGCGTCGGTCGAGCCGGTGAACCCGTCGAGGTGCCAGAGGCTGGCGTGGGTGACGATCGCGTCGAACCGGTCGGTGTGGGTGGCGACCCAGTTGGCCATGTAGCCACCGAACGAGCCGCCCATGGCCGCCGTGTGCGTCCCGTCGATCTCAGGAAGCTCGACCGCGGCGTCCACGGCGCTCATCAGGTCCGTGTACGGCTCGGCTCCCCAGGCGCCCCAGCCGCGCCGCACGTGGTCCTGCCCGAACCCCTGGGACAGACCCGGGTTGGGCAGCAGCACGGCGTAGCCGCGGGCGGCCAGCACCCACGGCGTCCAGCGCCAGGACCAGCTCATCCAGCTCATCAGCGGCCCACCGTGGATCCAGAGCAGCAGGGGGGCCGGGTGTTCGGCATCGGCGCCCTCGGGCAGCACCAGCCAGGACTGCACCCGGCTGCCGTCGGCCGCGGTGGCGTCGAGCTCTCGCAGCGTGCCCGGCAGTGCGGCGACCGTACCCGGGTTGGGCAATGGCTCGGGTTGCTGGTCGGTGGCGGTCGGGTCCAGCCGGACCGGTGCGGCCGGGTGGTCGAAGGCCGACCGCAGCGCGTACAACGCCGAGCCGTCCCGGGCGACCTGCAGGTCGCTGTAGGCGCCGTCCCGGGTCAGCCGGACCGGTGCCGCGCCCTCGACGACCCGGTAGAGCGCATGCCGACCGTCGTCGTCGGCCAGGAAGTAGACGGCCTCACCGGCCGCGTCGAACTGGGGTGCGGA
>JBBSVA010000152.1:0-7651 GCA_038233915.1 Mycobacteriales bacterium
AGCGCGCCCGGATCATGCGCGAGGGCCGGATCGCCGCCCGGATCAGCCACCCGCACGCCATCGCCGTCTACGACGTGGCCGACGACGGCGGCTCGCCGTGGCTGGTCATGGAGCACCTGCCCTCGCGCAGCCTGGCCGACGTGCTGTCCGCCGACGGCGTGCTGCCGGTGCAGCAGGTGGCCCAGATCGGGGCGCAGCTCGCCGACGCTCTGGTCGCCACGCACGCGGCCGGGATCGTGCACCGCGACGTGAAGCCGGGCAACGTGCTGGTCGGGCAGGGCGCCCGGATCGAGGGTCTGGTCAAGATCACCGACTTCGGCATCTCGCACGCCCAGGGCGACGTCCGGCTGACCCAGACCGGGATGGTCACCGGCACCCCGGCGTTCCTGTCCCCCGAGGTGGCCCGCGGCCAGGAGCCCGGCCCGGCCAGCGACGTGTGGTCCCTCGGCGCGACGCTGTTCACCGCGCTGGAGGGCGACCCGCCCTTCGGCAGCAGCGGCAACTCCCTGCAACTGCTGCACCGGGTGGCCGGCGGCGAACACGACGCACCGGTCCGCTCGGGGGCGCTGACCGGGCCGCTGCAGCGGATGCTGACCGCCGACCCCACCCAGCGACCCTCGATGGCGCAGGTCCGCGACGAGCTGGCCGGCATCGCAGCCGGTTCCGACGGCGACGTCACCGCCGTGCTGTCCGCGCGGACGGCACTGGTCCCGGTGCCCCCACCGCCCCGGGACCCCACCCGCACCGACCTGCCCGTCGTCCCGCCGACCGCGCCCAGGGCCGCCGCGCCCGCCGCGCCCGCCGCGCGGCGGACGTCGGCGGGTCCGGCGGCGGCACCCCGCAGGTCCCGGGGTCCGGTCGTGGCCGCCGGGGTCGTGCTGGTGCTGCTGCTCGTGGCCGGCGGGGTGTGGCTGGCCACCCGGCCCGACGCGGGGACGACGGCCCAGAACGCGACGTCGGCCGCCACCAGCACCTCGGCCGCCCAGCCGGTCGCCCCCACCGAGGACGCTGCCACGGCGGACACCACCACCGAGGCCACGACCACCGAGGCCACCACCACCGAGGCGTCCGCGACCACCACGGAGCCCGACGTCCTCACCGCGGCCGAGGTGTCCGAAGCCGTGACCAGCTACTACGCCCTGCTGCCCGGGGATCCGCAGGCCGCCTACGGGCTGACCGGCCCGACCCTGCAGGGCGTCGCCAGCCGCGGCAACTACACCTCGTTCTGGAACCGGTTCGACCAGGTCGTGCTCGGCCCGGTGAGCGCCACCGACGGCTCGCTGGAGGCGTCCGCGCAGGTCACCTTCGTCGAGGACGGCGAGCAGCAGGTCGAGCAGCACCAATTCACCCTGGTCGAGGGCGCCGCCGGCACGCTGCTGATGGACCGCGACGTCGCCGTCTGAGGGCGTTCTTCGCGACTTCCGCCGCCCATCCCGCGGCGTTCTTCGCGACTTCCGCCGCCCATCCCGCGGCGTTCTTCGCGACTTCCGCCGTCTGAGGGCGTTCTTCGCGACTTTCGCCGCCCATCCCGCGGCGTTCTTCGCGACTTTCGCCGCGGGGGGCGGGGACGACGAAGGGCGGCACCCGCGTGGGTGCCGCCCTCTCGTGCTGGCGGTGGCGGTGGGATTTGAACCCACGGAGGCTATGAACCTCACACGCTTTCGAGGCGTGCTCCTTCGGCCGCTCGGACACGCCACCGTGGAGCAGACTACAGGCCCCGCTGGGCGGTGAAGAAGGCACGTAGCAGCGCGCCGGACTCCTGCGCCCGGACGCCGCCGAGGACCTCCGGGCGGTGGTTGAGCCGCCGGTCCCGGACGACGTCCCAGAGCGAGCCGGCGGCGCCGGCCTTCGGGTCGTCGGCGCCGTAGACGACCCGGGCCACCCGGGACAGCACGGCCGCACCGGCGCACATCGTGCACGGCTCCAGCGTCACCACCAGCGTCGCGCCGGTCAGCCGCCAGCCGTCCCCGTGCACGACGGCCGCGGCCCGCAGCGCCAGCACCTCGGCGTGCGCGGTGGGGTCCCCGACCCGCTCCCGCTCGTTCGCGGCCTCGGCCAGCACCTCGCCGGAGGCGGACAGCACGACGGCGCCGATCGGGGCATCGCCCCAGCTCGGGGCCTCGGCAGCCAGCTCGAGCGCCCGGTCCATGGCCTGCTCGGGCGTCATGCCGAGACCTTCATGCCAGGTCGACCCCGGTGAGCTCGGCCAGCTCCGCGAGCGCGTCGGCCGGGTCGACCACCTTGACCGTGTGCCAGCCCAACGCCCGGGCCGGCTTGAGGTTGGGGCCCAGGTCGTCCAGGTAGCCCACCTCGCTCGGGGAGATCTCCCGGGCGGCAGCGCGGGACAGCCGCTCCAGGGTCAGCGGGTAGATCGCCGGTTCGGGCTTGCGGATGCCCTCGACCGAGCTCTCCACGACGACGTCGAAGAGCTCCATCAGCGCGCCGTGCTCGCTGTCGGGGTCCATGGGTGCGGCGTTGTTGCTCAGCAGTGCGAGCGGCAGCCCGGCGTCGGAGAGCCGACGGACGGCGGTGACGACGGCAGGCCGGACCTGCCCGTGCAGCGCGGCCAGCACCCTGGAGGCGTCGACGTCGTGCCCGGCGGCGAGCGCCTCGGCCTCAAAGACCTCGACGAATTCGGCCTGGTCCAGCTCGCTGCGCTCGAAGCGGGCCCACGCGTTCGCGTCGGCGTTCGTGCTGTTCAGCGTCGCGATGAGCCCCCCGGGCAGCCCGGCCTCCCGCTCGTAGTCGCCGAACGCAGCCAGCGGGCTGCTGGTCAGCACTCCCCCGAGGTCGAAGACGACTGCGGTCACCCGGGGGCTCACGGCGCCACCGCCGCGGCCAGCTCGTCGGCGAAGCCCAGCCGGGCGGCGACCGCGGCGACCATCTCGTCGGCCCACAGGTCGGCGGTGAGGATCGGCTGCAGCTCGGCGGCGGGCAGACCGGCGTCGGCGAACAGGTCCAGGTCGCCCGCCGGCCAGCCGTCCTCGTCGTCGTCGCTGTCCAGGTCACCGGGGTCGATACCGTAGCGCTCGACCACCTCGCTGGCCAGCAGCCACTCCTGCAGCGTGACGTCGCTGATCAGCGCCCGGACCATCCCGCCGGGCCCGTGGGTCAGCGCCACGAAGTACAGCCGGGTGTCCACGACGAGCACGTACGGCCCCGGCCAGGACGCACCCGGCGCCCCGAGCGCGCGCTCCAGGGCGGGCAGCTCGTCCCCGGCGTCGGCGGCCAGCAGCTCGACCTGCCAGCGGTCGGCCTTCTTCTCCACTCGCACCGCCCAGGAGGGCAGCACCTCGGTCATCGGCCCGCTCAGCTCGCTCATCGCTTACGCAGCAGGGTCAGGCCGTCGGCGATCGGCAGCAACACGGTCTCCCAGCGGTCGTCGGTGGCCAGCGCGGCGTTGAGCGCCACGATGGCGTGGTCGTCGTCGGTCTGCGGGTCCAACACCCGGCCCGACCGCAACGTGTTGTCCAACAGGACCAGCCCGCCGGGGTGCAGCCGCGGGTGCAGCGCCTCGACGTAGCCGGCGTACCCGGTCTTGTCGGCGTCGACGAAGGCCAGGTCGAAGGTGGGCTGCCGGGGCAGCGCGTCCAGCAGCGCGGCTGCCTCGCCGATCCGCAGCTCGACCCGCTCGTCCACCCCGGCACGGGCCCAGTACCGGCGGGCGACGTCGGTCCAGTGCGCGTCGCGGTCCAGGCAGAGCAGTCCGCCGTCCGCGGGCAGGCCACGGGCGATGGCGAGGGCGGACAGCCCGGTGAAGGTGCCGATCTCGATCGCCCAGCGCGCCCCGACCAGCCGGGTGAGCAGCTGCAGGAACCCGGCCTGCTCGGGGGCGATCTGGTAGGTGGGCCGGCCGTCGCCGGCGGCGGTCATCGCGGTGGTCTCGGCGATCAGGTCCGCGACGACCTCGTCCGGCGGGTCGGCGCTGGCCCGGACGTAGTCGGCCAGCTCGGCGCTCAGGAGGAACGACTGCGGCGTCATGCTGCGATCATGACCGACGTGTCCGACCGCCCCGAGCCCGACGTCGCCCCGGCACTCCTCACCGCCCTCGCCGCCGACCCGCTCGCCGCCCACCTGGGCATCCGGCTCGAGCAGGTCACCCCCGGCTACGCCCGGGCCTCGATGACCGTGGGCCCGGCGCACCTCAACGCCGTCGGGATGGCGCACGGCGGCGCCACGATGGCCCTGCTGGACGTCGTGCACGCCGCGGTGAGCAACAGCCACGGCACGCTCGCCGTCGCCCAGGACGTGCACACCGAGTTCCTCGCCGCCGGCCACCCCGGCGACGTGCTCACCGCCGAGGGCACCGAGGTGCACCGCAGCAGCCGGACGGCGGTCTACCGCATCGAGGCCCGCGCCGCGGACGGCCGGATGGTGGCCACCGCGCTGGCCCGGGTCTTCCGGCTGGGCACCCCGTGGGAGCTGCCCGCCGACGACGGCACCCCGCCTCCGGTGGCCCCGACCCAGCTGCTGGACCCCGTCGTCGTCCTCGAGACCGCTCCCCCGCCCCCGCCGCCCGTGGCCGGGCCGGACACCCGTCCGGCCGGTCCCACCCCGGCGCCCGACGAGCTGCGGTGAGCCGGTTCCCGGTGCCCACGATGCCGGCCCCGCCGGTCGCCGTCGTCGGGCTGGGGCAACTCGGTGGTTCGCTGGCCGCGGCCCTGGTCGCCGCCGGTCGCCCGGTCACCGGCTGGGACACCGACCCCGAGGCCCGCGCCGCCGCGGCCGCCCGCGGTGTGACGATCGGCCGACAGCTGTCCGGCGTCGTCGTGCTGGCCACCCCGATCCCGGCGTTGGCCGGCGCCCTGGACGAGTTGCAGGTCGACGACGATGCCACCGTCACCGACCTGGGGTCGGTCAAGGTCCCGGTGCTGGCCGGGCTGGGCGCCCGGTTCGGCACCCGGTTCGTCGGCGGCCACCCGATGTGCGGCACCGAGCGCAGCGGGCACGAAGCCACCGACCCGGGGCTGTTCCGTGGCGCCCGGTGGGCGGTCTGCCTGGAGGCCGACACCGAGCTGCCGCGCTGGCTGCGGGTGGCCGAGCTGGCGCTGGCCGTCGGCGCCGAGGTGGTGCCGGTGACCGCCCGCGAGCACGACGACGCCGTTGCCGCGATCAGCCACGTGCCGCACCTGCTGGCCGCCGCACTCGCCGCGGCCGCCGCCGACGCCGGACCCCTCACGCTGGGCCTGGCAGCGGGCAGCTTCGCCAGCGGCACCCGGGTGATCGGCAGCGACCCGGGCTTCGTGACCGCGATGGTCGAGGGCAACGCCGGCCCGACGGCGACCGCGCTGGACGCCGTCCGGGCGCAGCTGGACCGGCCCTGGCCGGAGCTGGTGGCCGCCGGGCACGCGGTGACCGCACGGTCCACCCAGCGGCGGACCGTGCGGGTGCCACTGGACCGGGCCGCACTGCTCGCGCTGGGCCGGACCGGTGGCGCGGTGTCCCGTCGGCTGGCGGCGTTCGTCGAGGGCTGGGTGCCCGAGGCCGGCTGAGCCCGCGCCGACCGGCACCGGGCGGGACAGACTGGCAGGCAGGAGAACGACGACCGACAGGAGAACACCATGGACGAGAAGGACATCCTCGGCCGGATCCACGAGCTGGTCGAGGAGGAGCACCAGCTCCGGGAGACCGCGGCCGAGCACGGCGACGACCAGCGCGCCCGGGTCGCCGAGCTGGAGCGGCACCTGGACCAGGCCTGGGACCTGCTGCGTCAGCGGCGGGCCAAGCGGCAGTACGGCGAGGACCCCGAGACCGCCGGCGAGCGTCCCGAGCCGCAGGTGGAGAGCTACCTGCAGTAGGTCGGTGCGGTGGCCGGGCGACCGCGGCCACCCGGGTGAGGGCGTCGGTCACCCGACCGGCGTCCTCACCCAGCCCGCTCACCAGCGCGTCGTGCGTCGTCTGCGCGACGGTCAGCCGGTCCGCGCCGGTCTCGCTGAGCCGGGCGGGTGGTCCGCCGGTCGCCCACCCCGCGCTCCTGGCAGACCCAGCCACCCTCGGCCAGCCGGCCCGCGGGCTCAGTCGGTGGCGCCGGGCTGGGCCCAGTCGTCCCGGCGCGGGCGGCGGGCGGCAGCCGCGGCCAGCGCCGCCGCGACGACCAGCAGCGCGAGGCCGGCGACCATCAGCGGCCAGGGGGTCCCGCGGCCGTCGTCCGCCGTCTCGACCGCGGCGACCCGCAGGTCGACCGCGGTGCTGGCCGCAGAGTCCTGGCCCAGCAGCTGCACGGTCGACGGGCCGAGCACCACGTCCCGCGGGATCTGCACGACGGCCTCGACGCGACCCTGCTCATCGGCGGTCACGGTGGCCAGCGGCACGGCGACCCCGCCGAGGGAGACGACGACCTGCTCGCCCGGGGTGAACCCGGTGCCGCGCACGGTGACCACGCTGCCCGGGAAGACCTGATCGGAGGACACCGTGCCGTTCAGCGGGCCGCTCGGCGCCGGGGCGCCGGTCGTCCCACCCGGCGTCCCCGGGGGCTGCGTGGTGTCCGGCGGGCTCGCCGGCGTCGTGGACGAGGGCGCGCTCGGCCGCGGCGTCGTCGGCGTGGGGACCGGGCGGGTCGTCGGCGTCGGGGACGGCACCGTGGTCGACGGCACCGGGCGGGTCGTCGTCGGCGGAATGATCGTCGTCGGGGCCGTCGTCGGTGGGGTGCTCGTCGGTGGGGAGGTCGTCGGTGGGGAGGTCGTCGGTGGGGCCGAGGTCGGGTCCGGGCCCGTCGGCGGGGCCACCAGAGCGCAGTCCTCTTCGGTGGGGCGGGTGTAGTCCAGGAAGTCCAGCGACGCCTCGACGCCGGTGGGGCCGACGACCGCGACGGTGAGGGCGACTGTCGACCCCCAGTCGACCTCCCGTCCCTCCAGCGTGGTCCGCTCCTCGGCCGCGACCTCGGTCGCGGGCCCGGCGGGAACACCGTCGTAGGTCATGGTGAGGGTGTGCGGCTCGTTGCCGTTGATGATCGCCACCCGGATGAAGCCGTCGGTGCAGTTGGGCCCATAGACGACCTGCCCGCTGGGGCGGGTGGGATCACCGGCAGCAGCAGCAGCAGCAGCGGGACCGGCGGCAACGACAGTGGCGAGGACAGTGGCGACCAGCAGGCCGATCAGGATGCCGACGAGGGGCGTCACCGGACGCGAGGAGGCACCCGCGGATACTGCGCCCCGCACCCTGCACCCCCGACCTCCGACCAGGGCGAGCCCCCCGGCATCCCATTGGGGCACGTGAGCTGCGGGTTTGTCGAGCCGAAGCCGTTCCGCAGGGCGTGTCGGCAGAGTGTCGAGACGCAGGGGGCGGGTGGGGCTGAGGAGCCACGTGGCCCCGGTCACTAGCGTCGGGTCATGACCGCAGGCGCAGGCACCGGACGGCGACGGCAGAACGAGGTCTACTCGGCAGGGGTCTACGGACGTCGTCCGCGGGTGCCGACCGTGCACACCGCGCTCGCCGCCGCGGCCCGTCGGAAGCTCACCGCGCGGGCGCTGGGCTACGTGGCCGGGGGCGCCGGCAGCGAGGCCACGGTGCGGGCCGACCGGGCCGCGTTCGACAGCTGGCAGGTGGTGCCCCGGGTGCTGCGCGACGTCAGCGCCCGGGACACCTCCGTCGAGCTCTTCGGACGACGGCTGCCCGCCCCACTGCTGCTGGGCCCGGTCGGCGCCCTGGAGCT
>JBBSVA010000153.1:0-7645 GCA_038233915.1 Mycobacteriales bacterium
CACCGACCTGCACGAGCTGGAGCCCCGCCTGGACGGGGTGATCTCGGTGTTCGTGGGCCAGTCCGGGGTGGGCAAGTCCACGTTGGTCAACCGGCTGGTGCCCGACGCCTACCGGGCGACGGGCGGGGTGAGCAAGGTGGGCAAGGGCCGGCACACCTCGTCCTCGGCGGTGCTGCTGGACCTGCCCCACGGCGGGATGGTCATCGACACCCCCGGCATCCGCAGCTTCGGGCTGGCCGACCCCGACCCGGCCGATGTGCTGGCCTCCTTCGACGACCTGGCCGAGGTCGCCCGGGACTGCCCGCCGATGTGCGGGCACGGCGCGGACGACCCGGAGTGCGCGCTGGACGACTGGGCCGCCGACGGCCCACCGGCCCGGGCCGAGCGGCTGGGCAGCTTCCGCCGCCTGGTCGACGCGGTCACCCAGACCCCGAGCTGGTGACGGGCGAGCGCACCCAGTGACCGGCCCCGGTGCGCCCGGACGCTGGGCCTCACCCCGGGGGCAGGGATCGCACGGAAGTGTTCCGGTGGCTCAGACCTCGACGGTGCCCCCGCTGCGCCAGTAGACGCCGGCGTCCCGGCTGAGCAGCCCCTCGTCCACCAGGTACCGCCGCAGCGCCGCGGTGTCCGGGTGCCACACGGCCAGCAGCGCGTTCACCTCGCGCTCGGGGTAGCGCAGACCGGGCTCGAACACCCGGACGAGGTGGTCCAGGACGACCAGCCGCTTGGCCCGGTGCGCCGGGATCGTCGTCAACCGGCCCTCGTGCACGAACGCCTGCAGGACGGCGTCCTGCGCCGGGTCGTCGGACAGCGGCACCGGCGCCGGCGCGGACTCCCCGGCGGCCCGCGCTGCCGCGCCGAACAGCTCGCGGCGCAGGGTCAGCTCTGCCCCGTCCCGGCGGACCAGCCCGGCGCGTCCCAGGCGGCGGGCGGCCAGCGCGACCTCGGTCTGGGACAGGCCGGTCGCGGTGGCGACGGCGGCGATGTCGGGTGCGCCCAGCGCCAGCGCGGCGACGACCGCGAGACGGGTGTCGTCGGCCAGCAGGCCGACCAGCTTCGCGGCGTCCGGACCCTCACCCACGCCCCGGACGGTAGCCGCTGGGCCGAGACCGGGCGGCGACGCGGACCGTCCCGCTACCGTCGGCCCATGACCGGCGCGCGGGGCTACACCGACGACATGCAACTGGCGCACGTGCTGGCCGACCAGGCCGACTCCATCTCCCTGGACCGGTTCAAGGCCCAGGACCTGCAGGTGGACACCAAGCCCGACCTGACCCCGGTCACCGACGCCGACCGCGCGGTCGAGCAGCAGCTGCGCAGCTCGCTGGCCCGCACCCGCACCCGGGACGCCGTGCAGGGCGAGGAGTTCGGCACCACCGGGCACGGTTCCCGCCGCTGGGTGGTCGACCCGATCGACGGCACCAAGAACTTCGTCCGCGGCGTCCCCGTCTGGGCCACGCTCATCGCCCTGCTGGACGGCGAGACCCCGGTGGTCGGCATGGTCAGCGCCCCGGCGCTGGGCCGCCGCTGGTGGGCCGCGTCGGGCGTCGGCGCCTACACCGGCCGTCGGCTGGAGTCCGCGACCCGCTGCCACGTCTCCGGAGTGGACACCCTCGCCGACGCCTCGCTGTCCTACTCCAGCCTGTCCGGCTGGGAGGAGCGCGACCGGCTCGACGGGTTCCTCGACCTGACCCGGTCGGTCTGGCGGACCCGTGCCTACGGGGACTTCTGGAGTTACACGATGCTCGCCGAGGGCGCCGTCGACATCGCCTGCGAGCCCGAGGTGTCGGTGTGGGACCTGGCCGCCCTCGACGTCATCGTCCGGGAGGCCGGCGGCACGTTCACCGACCTGGACGGCGCCCCCGGGCCGGCCGGTGGCTCCGCGGTGGCCACCAACGGCCGACTGCACCCCGACGTGCTGACGGCGCTCACCCCCCGCACGTAACAGGCTGGAACGGCCCCCTCGCAGGGGCCCGCGGCGAGCCTGTGAGGCGTGGGGGGCGAGGGGGTCCTTCTACTTGCCGTTCTGGAACCGGCGACGCACGTCGTCGATCTTGGCCCGGTTCTTCGGGTCCTTGGCGAACTGCTGCGCCTTGTCGGTCGCCTGCCGGATCGCCTTCCGCCCCTGGGGGCTCTTGGCGAACTTCATGATCTTGTCCATCAGCGCCATGCCGTGCATCCCTCCCTTGTGCTGGGACCTCGGTGGTCCTGTCGAGCACTGCAACGGTGGCACGCGGCGATCCGTTCCGGTCAGCGCTAGCGGGGGTCCACGATCGGTCCAGCGGCCCGCTGGGGGACGACGTCCAGCCCCACCCCGCGGCCGGCCAACAGCGCCGCCCCGATGGCCGAGGCACTGCGCACAGGTGCGTGGCGCACGGGCCGCCGCAGGGCGTCAGCGAGCAGTTGCTGCACCCCCGGTGAGCGCGCCCCGCCGCCGGTGAGCACGACCGGGCCGTCGTCGACGGGCAGGTCCAGGAGCCCGGCGGCCGCTGCGACCGCGGCCGCCACGCCCTCCAGCGCGGCCCGGCCCAGGTCGGCCCGGGTGGTGCCCGGGTGCAGCCCGGTCCAGGCGCCGCGGTCGTCCGGCCCGGCCACTCCGCCACGCTCCCCGGTGAGGAAGGGGGCGAACGCGACCCCGCCGGCGCCGGGCGGGGCGACATCCAGCGTGCCGACCAGCTCGGCCCAGTCCATCCCGAGCACCCGGCGGACCCAGTCCCAGGCCAGCCCGCCGTTCTGCAGCGCGGCCATCGCGTACCAACCGTCTGCAGCGTCGGCGTAGGTGTGGACGACGGGGTCGGCGACCGGCCAGGGCGTGGACACCGGGGTGAGCAGCTGGACACCGGTGCCCAGGTTGACCTGCAGCGCCGGCCCGGGCGAGGTCGCCAGCAGAGCCAGCGGGGTGTCCGCGCCACCCACCACGACCGGGACGGCGTCCAATCCGGGGAGCTCGGCGGTGCCCACCACCTCGTGCGCGGGGCTGACCCTCGGGCACAGGTCGAGACCGACCCCGGCCGCGGCGACCGCCGCGGCCGACCACCGCTCCCCCGGCACGTCCCACAACAGGGTGGCCGAGGCATCGCTGCGGTCGGTGACCACCGGCCCCGGCACGAGCGTGGCGCGCAGTGCGTCCTTGGGCAGCACCACGGACGCCGCCCGGGCCACGAGAGCCGGTTGGTGCGCCACCAGCCAGGCCAGCAGCGGACCGGTCATCCCCGGCACCACGGGGTTGGCCAGCGCTGCCCGCTCCGGCTCGGGGAGCACCCGCCACCGGTGCAGCTGGTCGACGGCCCGCTGGTCGGGCCACAGCAGCGCCGGGCCCTGCGCGGCGCCGACGTCGTCGACGAGCACGGCGCCGTGCATCTGCCCGGCCAGGCCCATCCCCCGGACGACGTGCCCGACCAGCTGCGGCACCAGCTCGGCCAGCGCGACGTCCAGCGCGCTCCGCCAGACGGCGACGTCGGACTGGGCCCAGCCCGGCTGCGGGGCGTCGACCAGGTAGCCGGCCTCGGCCTCGGCGAGGACGGCACCGTCCTCGCCGAGGGCCACCGCCTTCAGCCCGCTGGTGCCGAGGTCGACCCCGAGCAGCAGGTCCACGTCAGCGGCAGTCGGTCAGAACGCGAAGCCACCGGGGCGGCCGTTGCGGTCGGCGAGCAGCCCGGCCAGCGTGGACACGGCGATCTCCGCAGGCGCCCGGCTGCCGATGTTCAACCCGATCGGCCGGTGCACCCGGGCGACCTCGTGCTCGGGTACGGCCAGCGCGGCGAGCGCCGCGATGTGCGGGCCCTCGTGGTGCGGGTTGCCCATGACCCCGATCCAACGCACCGGCCGACCCAGCGCGTCCCGCAGCACGACGCCGAGCTCCTCGCGGTGGTGGTCGCAGACCACGACGTCGGCGCCGGCCGAGGCCAGCTCGTCGGGCACCGCGGGGACGGCGTCCACCCGCAGGGTGCCCTCGGGCAGCCCGTCGACCTGCCGGCCGGGGTCGGGCTCGACCAGCACCGGCCGGTAGCCGCAGTCCGCGGCCAGCCGCAGCAGCACGGCGGCGACCGGGGAGGCGAAGACCGCAACCAGCACCCGGTCGGTCGCGGGGTCGCCGGCGGTGTGCCCGTGCGCGACACCGCAGTTCGGATCGCTGCCGGCAGGGGCGCCGCCGGCGGGCGCTGCGCTCATCGGGCCGGGCTGTCGCCGTAGGCGTACCCGGACTGGGCGTACCGGCCGCCCTCAGCCGCCCCCGGCGGGGCGATGGCCTCCAGCCGGGCCACGTCGTCGTCGGTGAGCGTGACGGCGTCCGCGCCGGCGTTCTCGGTCAGGTAGGACCGCCGCTTGGTGCCCGGGATCGGCACCACGTCGGGGCCCTGCGCGAGCACCCAGGCCAGCGCGAGCTGCCCGGCCTCGACGCCCTTCTCCGTGGCGAGCTCGCGGACGGCGTCGACCAGGCGCAGGTTGGCCTGGAACGCCGCACCCTGGAAGCGGGGCATGTCCTGGCGGAAGTCGTCGTCCCCGAAGTCGGCCGGGCTGGTGATCGCCCCGGTGAGGAACCCGCGGCCCAGCGGGGAGAACGGCACCAGGCCGATGCCGAGCTCGCGGGCCACGCCCACCACCTCGGACTCCAGGTCGCGGGTCCACAGCGACCACTCGCTCTGCAGCGCGGTGATCGGGTGCACCGCCGCGGCCCGGCGGAGCGAGTCGGCGCTGGCCTCCGACAGCCCCAGGTACCGGACCTTGCCCTGCTGTACGAGCTCGGCCATCGCGCCGACGGTGTCCTCGATCGGGACCCGGGAGTCCACCCGGTGCTGGTAGTAGAGGTCGATGGTGTCCACGCCCAGCCGGGTCAGACTGGCCTCGCAGCGGGCCTGCACGTTCGCCGGGCTGCCGTCGATCGCCATCGCACCGCTGTCGTCGCGGGACAGCGAGAACTTGGTGGCCAGCTGGACGTCGTCCCGGCGGGTGCGCAGCCGCTCCGCGAGCAGCTCCTCGTTGTGCCCGTCGCCGTAGACGTCGGAGGTGTCCCAGAAGCTGATGCCCAGGTCCAGCGCGAGGTCCAGGGTGGCCAGCGACTCGTCGCGGTCGGCCGTCCCGTAGGACTGGCTCATCCCCATGCAGCCCAGACCCTGGGCGGACACGTCGAGCTCGCCGAGCCGGCGTCGTGCGATCGGTGCGGTCATGACCCGATCGTGCACCCCGGCGCCCGGGTCAGCCACGGCTCAGCCCGTCCACGGCGTCCCGCTCGGCGTCGGTCAGCGTGAACCCCAGCACGTCGGCGTTGGCGGCGATCCGCTCCGGGGTGGCCGACTTGGGGATGACGACGACGCCGTGGTCCAGGTGCCAGCGCAGCACGACCTGGGCCGGGGTGACGTCGTGTGCGGCGGCGACGTCGGCCAGCACCGGGTCGCCGAGGTCCGTGGACGCGAAGGGGCTGTAGCCCTCCAGCACGACCCCCCGTTGGCGGTGCCCCTCGAGCACCTCGGCGTCGAAGAGCGCCGGCGCCCAGCGCACCTGGTTGACGGCGGGCATCACGCCGGTGGCGTCGGCGAGCTCGTCGAGCATTGCCAGCGACCAGTTGCTCACCCCGATGTCGCGGGCCTTCCCGGCGTCCCGGGCGCGGAGGAACTCCCGCCACAGGGCGACGTCGCGGCCCCCGGTCGACCAGTGCACCAGCCACAGGTCCAGCTGGTCCACGCCGAGCGCGGCCAGCGAGGCGTCCAGCGTGGCCGGCGCGGCGTCCGCCCGGTCCGGGGGCAGCTTGCTGGTCACGAAGACGTCCGCGCGGGGCACGCCGGACTCGGCCAGCGCCCGGCCGACCTCGGCCTCGTTGCGGTACGTCGTGGCGGTGTCCAGGTGCCGGTAGCCGGCGTCCAGCGCGGCCCGGACGGCGGCGGTGCAGTCCGCGCCGGTGATCTGCCAGGTGCCGAAGCCCAGCAGCGGCATGGTGCCGCCCCCGGGCAGGGTGGTGGTGGGTTGCACTGCGGTGGGTCGGGCGGCGTCGCTCATGACCGGTGCCCTGCCCGGGGGGCCAGGTGGCGACACGTGGGATCGTCGGCATGGACCGGGGACCCCGGCCGCCCGCCACACCCACGCTGGAGGACCTCCCGTGCAGTACGCCGAGTCCGTCGTCGACCTGATCGGGAACACCCCGCTGGTCCGCCTGAACCGGGTCACCGAGCACCTGGGTCCTGACGCACCGCTGGTGCTGGCCAAGGTCGAGTACGTCAACCCGGGTGGCTCGGTCAAGGACCGGATCGCCGTCCGGATGATCGACGCCGCCGAGGCCTCGGGCGCCCTGCAGCCCGGCGGCACCATCATCGAGCCGACCAGCGGCAACACCGGCGTGGGCCTGGCCATCGTGGCCCAGCAGCGCGGCTACCGGTGCATCTTCATCTGCCCGGACAAGGTCAGCGAGGACAAGGTCAACACGCTGCGGGCCTACGGCGCGCAGGTCGTCGTCTGCCCCACCGCCGTGGACCCGTCGGACCCGCGGTCCTACTACTCGGTGTCCGACCGGCTGGCCCGGGAGACCCCCGGCGGCTGGAAGCCCGACCAGTACTCCAACCCGGCCAACCCGCAGAGCCACTACGAGACCACCGGCCCGGAGATCTGGGCGCAGACCGAGGGCCGGGTCACCCACTTCGTGACCGGTGCGGGCACCGGCGGCACCATCTCCGGAGTCGGGCGCTACCTCAAGGAGGCCTCCGACCGCCGGGTGCAGGTCATCGGCGCCGACCCCGAGGGCTCGGTCTACTCCGGCGGCACCGGACGGCCCTACCTGGTCGAGGGTGTCGGTGAGGACTTCTGGCCCGAGACCTACGACCGCGACGTCGCCGACGAGATCGTCGCCGTCTCCGACGGGGACGCCTTCGCGATGACCCGGCGGCTGGCCCGCGAGGAGGGCCTGCTGGTCGGCGGGTCCTGCGGGATGGCCGTGGTCGCGGCGCTGCGCGTGGCCGAGAAGCTGACCGCGGACGACGTGCTGGTCGTGCTGCTGCCCGACGGCGGCCGGGGCTACCTGAAGAAGATCTTCGACGACGAGTGGATGTCGGACTACGGCTTCCTCGAGGCCTCCGACGGCGAGACCGTCGGCGAGCTGCTGCGCACCAAGTCCGGCGAGACACCCTCGCTGGTGCACACGCACCCCACCGAGACAGTCCGCGAGGCCATCGACATCCTCCGCGAGTACGGCGTCAGCCAGATGCCGGTCGTGCGGGCCGAGCCGCCGGTCACCGCCGGCGAGGTGGTCGGCTCGGTCGAGGAGAAGGCCCTGCTGGACGCGCTGTTCTCCGGCAAGGCCACGCTGGCCGACACGCTGGAGAAGCACATGAGCGCGCCGCTGCCGATCATCGGCTCGGGCGAGCCGGTCTCGGCCGCCGTCGCCGCGCTCGGCAACGCCGACGCGCTGCTGGTGCACATCGACGGCAAACCCGCCGGCGTCGTGACGCGGCAGGACGTGCTCGGCCACCTCGTCGGTGTCCCCGCCGGCATGCCCACCCCGACTCCTACGGTGACGGCATGAGCACCGAGCGCCCGCAGGGCTTCTCCACCCGCGCCATCCACGCCGGCCAGGAGCCGGACGCCACCACCGGCGCCGTCGTCGTCCCGCTGCACCTGACGAGCACCTACAAGCAGGACGGCGTCGGCGGTCTGCGCGAGG
>JBBSVA010000154.1:0-7466 GCA_038233915.1 Mycobacteriales bacterium
CCCCCCCCCCCGGTCCCACCCCCCCCCCGCGGGGGCGGGGGCCCGGCCCCCACGTTCGTCGTCCCACCTGATCAACGCCGAGGGGGCCCGGGGGTCAGCCGCGGACGGCGGTGAGCACCGCGGCGGCGGCGCCGTCGACGGGGATCTCCTGGCGCTCACCCGAGGCCCGGTCGCGCAGCTCGAGGACGCCGTCGACCAGGCCGCGGCCGACCGTGACGATCGTCGGCATGCCGAGCAGCTCGGCGTCCTTGAACTTCACGCCGGGGCTGACCTTCGGGCGGTCGTCGAGGAGCACGGTGAGCCCGGCGGCGACCAGCTCGGCACAGAGCGCCTCGGCGGCCTCGAAGACCGCGGCGTCCTTGCCGGTGGCGACGACGTGCACGTCGGCGGGGGCGATCTCGCGGGGCCAGACCAGGCCGAGCTCGTCGTGCAGGGACTCGGCGATCGCGGCGACCGCGCGCGAGACCCCGATGCCGTAGGAGCCCATGGTGACCGTGACCAGCTTGCCGTTCTCGTCGAGCACCGTGAGGTCCAACGCCTCGGCGTACTTGCGGCCGAGCTGGAACACGTGGCCCATCTCGACACCGCGGGCCAGCTCGAGCGGACCGGAGCCGTCGGGTGCGGGATCCCCGGCGCGCACCTCGGCGGCCTCGACGACACCGTCCCAGCTGAAGTCCCGGCCGGCGACGAGGTCGAAGACGTGCTTGCCGGGCTCGTTGGCACCGGTCACCCAGGCGGTACCGGGCACCACCCGGGGGTCGACCAGGTAGCGGATCCCCGAGTCCGACTCCGCGCCCAGCACCTGCGGGCCGATGTAGCCCTTCACCAGCGCGGGGTGCGCGGCGAAGTCGGTGAACGGCTCGACCTCGGCGGGGGCGACCTGGGCTTCCAACCGCTTGGTGTCGACCTCGCGGTCCCCGGGCAGGCCGACGACCAGCACCTCGGCGGTGCCGTCGGGGTGCCGCAGGGTGACGACGACGTTCTTCAGCGTGTGTGTGGCGGTGTACCCGACGCTCGGGAACATCTCGTTGGCGACCGTGACCAGGCTGTCGATGGTCGGGGTGTCCGGGGTGTCCTCGACGTGGCTGTCGGGCAGCCCGTCGAACGGGATCGACTCCGGCACGACCGTGGTGACTGCCTCGATGTTGGCCGCGTACCCCCCGGGCGAGCGGACGAAGGTGTCCTCGCCGACCGCGGTGGGGTGCAGGAACTCCTCGGAGCGGGAGCCGCCCATCGCCCCGGAGGTCGCGGACACGATCACGTACTCCAGGCCCAGCCGGTCGAACACCCGTGTGTAGGCCTCCCGGTGCGCGGCGTAGGAGCGCTCCAGTCCGGCGTCGGAGACGTCAAAGCTGTAGCTGTCCTTCATCACGAACTCGCGGGTGCGGAACAGCCCGGCCCGGGGCCGCGCCTCGTCCCGGTACTTCGTCTGGATCTGGTAGAGCGACACCGGCAGGTCCTTGTAGGACCCGTAGAGGTCCTTCACCAGGAGCGTGAACATCTCCTCGTGCGTGGGCCCGAGCAGAAAGTCACCACCCCGGCGGTCGGTCAGGCGGAAGAGGTTGTCGCCGTACTCGGTCCACCGACCGGTGGTCTCGTAGGGCTCGCGGGGCAGCAGCGCCGGGAAGTGGACCTCCTGGGCGCCCATCGCGTCCATCTCCTCGCGGACGATGCGCTCCACGTTGCGGAACACCCGCCAGCCCAGCGGCAGCCAGGTGAACCCACCGGGCGCGGAGCGCCGGATGTAGCCGCCCCGGACGAGCAGGCGGTGGCTGGGCACCTCCGCGTCGGCCGGGTCGTCTCGGAGCGTGCGGACGAAGAGGGAGGACATCCTGAGGAGCACGTCCGCATTGTCGTCGCCCACCCCGGGGGGCCCGCCAGCGGGTTGTCACCAGTTGATCATCGTGCGGGGGCAGCCGGGGACGTCGTGGTGCGGCGTGTCCCAGCTGACGAGGACGACGGTCAGCTGCCGGACGGCACCACCCGGCCGCGGAGGACGGTGAGCACCGGGCGCGCCAGGGCGTCCAGGTCGCGCCGGGGGTCGCTGTCGTAGACGACCAGGTCGGCCGGCGCCCCCTCCTCGATCCCGGGCAGCCCGAGCCAGCTGCGGGCCGCCCAGGACCCCGCGGCCAGGGCCGCCTCGGCGGGCAGCCCGGCGGCGTGCAGCGCCCGGATCTCGTCGCCGATGACCCCGTGCTCGATCCCGCCCCCGGCGTCGGTGCCGGCGTACACCGGCACCCCGGCCTCGAACGCGGCCCGGACGACGGCACCCGAGGAGGCGTACAGCCGTCGCATCGTCGAGGCGTAGGAGGGGAACTTCCCCTCCCCCGCGGCGGCGAAGCCGGGGAAGTTCTCCACGTTCACCAGCGTGGGCACGACGGCGGTACCCCGGGCCGCCATGTCGGCGACCAGGTCCTCGGTCAGCCCGGTGCCGTGCTCGATGCAGTCGATGCCGGCGGCGATCAGGTCGGGCAGCGCGTCGGTGCCGAAGGTGTGCGCGGTGACCCGGGCGCCCTCGGCGTGGGCGGCGGCGATCGCCGCGGTGAGCGCCTCGGCCGGCCACAGCGGGCCCAGGTCGCCCGCGCCGCGGTCGATCCAGTCCCCCACCAGCTTGACCCAGCCGTCCCCGGCCCGGGCCTGGGTGCGGACCTCGGCCACCAGGTCGGCCGGCTCCACCTCGACGGCGAGACCAGGGATGTAGCGGCGGGTGCGGGCCACGTGCCGGCCGGCCCGCAGGATCCGCGGCAGGTCCTCGTCCTCGTCCAGGGCGCGGGTGTCGACCGGTGAACCGCAGTCGCGCAGGGCCAGCACCCCGGCGGCCCGCTCGACCAGCGCCTGCTCCCGGGCCGAGGCCAGGTCCTCGACGTGCCCACCGCCACGCGCGATGCCCACGTGGCAGTGCGCATCGACCAGGCCGGGCAGCGCGAAGCCGGCCCGTGCGACGGTCTCGGCACCGGGCACCGGGTCGAGGTTGATCCGCCCGTCCCGCACCCACAGGTCCCGGGTCACGCCCTCGGGGAGGACGACGACCCCCGACAGGTGGAGTGCGGGCGACGTCACCGGGTCAGCGCCCCTGGTCCTTGAACTGGCTGAAGTCCAGCTTGCTGAGGTCGGGCATGACCTGGCCCGGCGGCAGACCGGGCACCCCGCCCGGCGCGCCACCCCCCGGTGCACCGCCGCCGATCGCACGCCGGGCCGGGGGCTTCTTGCCCTTCTGCTTCTTGCCCTTGCGCGGAGCCGCCTGGATCTGCCGGCCGCGGGCCTTCTTGGACATCGGGCCCATGCCCTGCATGCCCATGCTGCCGGCCATCTGGCCCATCATCTTCTGGGCCTGAACGAAGCGCTCCAGCAGTGAGTTGACCTCGGTGACGGTGACGCCGGACCCGTTGGCGATCCGGACCCGCCGCGAGGCGTTGATGATCTTCGGGGTGACCCGCTCGGCCGGGGTCATCGACCGGATGATCGCAGCGGTCCGGTCCAGGTCGCGGTCGTCGACCTGCTTGAGCTGCTCCTTCATCTGCCCCGCGCCGGGCAGCATGCCGAGCAGGTTGGCGATCGGGCCCATCTTGCGGATGGCCAGCATCTGCTCGAGGAAGTCCTCGAGGGTGAAGCCCTCCCGGCTGGCCAGCTTGCCGGCCATGGCCTCGGCCTGGTCGGCGTCGAAGGCCTGCTCGGCTTGCTCGATGAGGGTCAGCACGTCGCCCATGCCGAGGATGCGCGAGGCCATCCGCTCGGGGTGGAAGACGTCGAAGTCGGTGAGCTTCTCGCCCGTCGAGGCGAACATGATCGGCTCGCCGGTGACCCCGCGGACGCTCAGCGCCGCGCCACCGCGGGCGTCGCCGTCGAGCTTGGTCAACACCACGCCGGAGAACCCGACGCCCTCCTGGAAGGCGATCGCGGTGGTGACGGCGTCCTGGCCGATCATCGCGTCGACGACGAAGAGCGTCTCGTCGGGCTGCACGGCGTCCCGGATGCCGGCGGCCTGGGCCATCAGCTCGGCGTCGATGCCCAGTCGGCCGGCGGTGTCGACGACCACGACGTCGTGCATGGTGCGGCGGGCGTACTCGATGGAGTCCCGGGCCACCTGGACCGGGTCGCCGACGCCGTTGCCCGGCTGCGGGGCGTAGACGTCGACCCCGGCCTGGCCGGCGACGATGGACAGCTGGTTCACCGCGTTGGGGCGCTGCAGGTCGCAGGCGACCAGCAGCGGGGTGTGGCCCTGCGCCTTGAGCCAGCGGCCGAGCTTGCCGGCCAGCGTGGTCTTGCCGGCGCCCTGCAGACCGGCCAGCATGATCACCGTCGGCGACTGCTTGGCGAAGCGGATACGCCGGGTCTCCCCGCCGAGGACGCCGACGAGCTCCTCGTTGACGATCTTGATGATCTGCTGCGCGGGGTTCAGCGCCTGGCTGACCTCGACGCCGCGCGCCCGGTCCTTGACCGCGGTGATGAACGCCCGGACCACGGGCAGCGCGACGTCGGCTTCGAGCAGCGCAATCCGGATCTCGCGCGCGGTGGCGTCGATGTCGCTCTCGGACAACCGGCCCTTGCCGCGCAGTCCGGTGAAGACCGCGTCGAGCCGATCGGACAGGGTCTCGAACACAGCACGTCCTCACGCAGGTGGATCAGGGACGGCCCCGCCCGGCGGGACCGCTCCCCAGGGTATCGAGCGGGGCTCAGGCGGCCTGCTCCCACAGGCCCGGGTCGCCCAGCAGCAGCGCGGCGCCGCAGCCGGTGCAGACCCACTCCGGGCAGTCCAACCCGTCAGCGGTGTGCCCCTCGGTGCAGGGCGGCTGCTCCACGAGGGTCTCCTCGGCACAGACGGCGCAGTCGTACAGCTCCACGGTGACCTCCCGGGGTCGGGGTCGGCGGGGTGTCCGTCGACCTCGGGAGGGACAGTGCCACCGGGGTATGACAGAACGGTGCCGTCAGCTCTCGGGCGACACCCCCGCGGCCGCGGTGAGCAGCGCCTGCTCGGCCCGGGCCCGCTGCCCGGCGTCCACCGGGGTGCCCGAGGGGTCGGCCAGGTAGAAGGCGTCGACGGCGTCGGCGCCGAGGGTCTCCACCGTGGCCGAGGTGACGTCCAGACCCTCGGCGGCCAGCGCCGCCGTCAGCCGGTACAGCAGCCCGGCCCGGTCGCCGGCGCGCACCTCGACCAGGCTGTTGGCGGCACCCGTGGCCTCGGCGTCGAACCAGGCGACCCGCGGCGGGGCGCCGCGCGTGCCGTCCTGCCTGTAGTCCTTCTCGCGCTGGGCCAGCCGGTCGGCCAGCGGCAGGCTGCCCTCGAGCGCCGCCCGCACGCCGTCGGCCAGGATCTCCGGGACCGGGGCCCGCCCGAACCGCGGCCGGACGGCGAACACCGACGTCGCGTGCCCGCTCTCGACGGTCACCCGGGCGGCGCGCACGTCGAGCTGGTTGAGCGCCAGCACCCCGGCGCAGAGGCTGAAGAAGCCGGGCCGGTCGGGGGCGCCGAAGGTGACCTGCTGGCCGTCCACGACGTCCTCGATGCCCACCGTCACCGGCCGGCTCGAGCCAGGGATGGACGGCGCGGGCCGGGTCACCAGTGGGTCGCTGGGCTCCAGCACCGGCTCGGGCACGGCGGTGCTGCCCAACCGGGACGCGACCCGGCCGACGAGCGCGGCGACCAGGTGCGCCTTCCACGGCGACCAGGCCGAGGTCGACGTCGCCGCCCCGTCGGCCTGGGCAAGCGCGTGCAGCAGCTGCAGCAGCGCGGGGTCCGCGCCGATGGCCTCCACGACCCGGTCGATGGTCGCCGGGTCGTCGATGTCGCGGTGCGTGGCCACGTCGGGCAGCAGCAGGTGCCAGCGCACCATCGCCACCAGCATCTCGACGTCCGACGGGGCGAACCCCATCCGGGCGGCCATCTCCTCGACGACGCCGACGCCGACGTCGGTGTGGTCGCCGGGCCAGCCCTTGCCGATGTCGTGCAGCAGCGCACCGACCAGCAGCAGGTCGGGCCGGTCGACGTCACGGGTCAGCTCGGCTGCGGCTGCCGCGGCCTCGACCAGGTGCCGATCGACGGTGAACCGGTGCCAGGGGTGCCGCTGGGGCAGCGACCGGACCCGGTCCCACTCCGGCAGCATCCGGGACAGCAGGCCCTCCTGGTCCAGCTGCTCGAGCACCGGCACGGCGCTGCGCCCGCTGGCCAGCAACCGCAGGAAGGACCAGCGGACCTCCGAGGGCCACGGCTCGGGCAGCGGCGGCGCGTGCACCGCCAGCACCTTGAGCGTGTACGGCGAGAGCAGCAGGTCGGCCCGGGCGGCCGCGGCGGCACCGCGCAGCACCAGGCCGGGGTCGAGGGCAGGACGGGCGTCACGGGCCAGCACGACCTCGTCGCCGTGGCGGACCAGGCCCTCGGCCAGTGGCTCGCGGCGCACCCGGCGGTAGCGGGTGCGGGGACGGCGGACCAGGGCGGCGTCCACCCGGCGCCAGGTCTCGTCGGCCACGAACGACAGTCGTCGTCCGGCCAGGCTGACCTGCCGGATGAGGGCGTCGTCGTCGGCGAGACCCAGGGCCTCGGCGACGCCGCGCTGCTCCTGGCGGACCAGCACGTCCGAGGACCGCCGGGTGCGCCGGCGGAGCTCGTCGCGGACGTCGACCAGGAAGGCGTAGGCCACCCCCGCGTCGGTGGGCGGCTCGTCGGCGAGCTGGGCGGTGGACAGCGCGCGGAGCACCTGCCCCTCGCGCAGGCCGCCGTAGGCCTCCTTGAGGTCGGGCTCCAGCAGAAAGCCCAGCTCACCGACCGTGCGGATCCGGCCGCGGCGGATGTCGCGCAGCTCAGGCAGCAGCTTCGCCGCGTGCTGGCGCCAGCTGGCCAGCGTGGCGGTGCGCAGCGAGGCTGCGAGCTCGGCGTCGCCGGCCACGTGCCGGACGTCGAGCAGGCCCAGGCCGGCCTTCACGTCGGTGCCAGCGACCTGGACGGCCTGGGCGACCGTGCGCACGGAGTGGTCCAGCTTGTGCCCGGTGTCCCAGACCGGGTACCAGAGCGCGTCGGCCAGCGCACCGATCTCGGGGCGGCCGTCGTGCACCAGCACGAGGTCCAGGTCGCCGTAGGGCGCCGGCTCCCGACGGCCCAGGCTGCCCACGGCGACCAGCGCCACGCCGGTGCCCGCGGGCGCCGGGGCCTGGCCGCGGCGCGGGGCCGGGCGGGGGGTGCCGGCCAGGGCTGCGTCCAGCAGGCCGCCCAGCCAGGTGTCCAGGGCGGTGACCCGCTCGGTGCGCGGCAGCCCGGCCAGCTCGGTGGGGTCGGGGGCCGTGACGGCCCGCAGCTCGGTCACGCGGCACCTCGTTCGGTGAGGGACGGCGGCGGCGCCGTCGGTAGCTGGACGGGTGCGGTGCGGTGCGGTGCGGATGGAGCGGCGGGGGGGGGGGGCGGGGGGGGGGGCGGGCCCCCCCGCGCCCGCGGGGGGGGGGGCCCCCCGGCCCCCGCGGCGCCCGCCCCCCCCGGG
>JBBSVA010000155.1:0-7343 GCA_038233915.1 Mycobacteriales bacterium
GGACGCTGACCAGCTCGGTGCCGCTCCCCTCCAGCACCCGCTCGAGCGACCCGAGCCCGTCGACGGTGACGTCGTGGGACTCGTAACCCAGCCGAGCACTGCCGGCCGCAGCGGCCGCCCGCGCACCGACGGTGGCCCGGTCGACGAGCAGCTCGACATCGGGCACCTGGGTGCCGGCCTGGGTGGTGTACCGGCCGTCGGTGCCGAGAAGGTCACGCCCGTCCATCCGGACCAGCAGCCCGCCGTTGGACCCGGTGAACCCGGTCAGGTAGCGCACGTTGAGCAGGTTGGTGACCAGCACGGCGTCCAGACCGGCCTCGCCCGCAGCGGCCCGCAGCCGGTCCCGCCGTCCGGCGTGGTCCATCCGCGGCAGCGACCGGGTCACCAGGGGCTCCGCCCGGCCACGTACCGCAGCGCGGCCTCGTAACCGAAGACGCCCAGGCCCGCGATCACGCCGTCGGCGACGGCGGACACGTAGGAGTGCTGCCGGAAGGACTCCCGGGCGTACACGTTGGTGATGTGCACCTCGACCACCGGGCCGGCCACCTGGGCCAGCGCGTCGCGCAGCACCACCGAGGTGTGCGTCCAACCGGCCGCGTTGACCACCACGGCACTGCCGTCGTCGGCGGCCTCGTGCACCCAGCCCAGCAGCTCGGCCTCGCTGTCGGTCTGCCGGACGTCGACGTCCATCCCGAGCTCGGCCCCGACCTCCCGGACCCGGGCGACCAGGTCGGCGTAAGGGGTCGTGCCGTATTTCTCCGGCTCGCGCAGGCCCAGCCGGCCCAGGTTCGCGCCGTTCAGGACCAGGACACGCGGGGGGCCGCCCGCGAGGAGACGCCCGAGTCGCTCGCGGTCGGCCGGGGTACTGCTCATGCTCGTTCCTCCACGGCCGACCACGCGGTGCGCAGCCAGGCCTCGTCGGGGTCGGTGAGGATGCCGGGGCGGCCGAGCCCGTCGAGAACGACGAAGCGCAGCGAGGCCCCCCGGGACTTCTTGTCGATGGCCATCACGCCGCGCAGCTGGTCCAGGTCACCGGCGTAGCTGACCGGCAGGCCCATCGCGGACACCAGCTCGCGGTGCCGGTCGGCCTCGGCCCGGGACAGCCGGCCGGCGGCCACGCCCAGCTCGGCGGCGAAGACCATGCCGACGGCGACGGCCTCGCCGTGCCGCCAGCCGAAGGCCTCGGTCTTCTCGATGGCGTGGGCCAGGGTGTGCCCGTAGTTGAGGAACTCCCGCCGGCCGGTGTCGTAGAGGTCCTCGCCCACCGCGTCGGCCTTGACCTGCACGGCGCGGGTGATCAGCTCGGTGGTCGCCGTCCGGCCGGTGGGGTCGGCGGTGAGCAGGTCGAGCACGACGTCGTCGGCGATGAAGCCGCACTTGACGACCTCGGCCAGCCCGGAACGGAACTCTGCGTCCGGCAGCCCGGCGAGGGTCTCGGTGTCGACCAGCACGGCCACCGGCGGGTGGAACGCGCCGACCAGGTTCTTGCCGGCGGCGGTGTTGATGCCGGTCTTGCCGCCCACGGCGGCGTCGACCATGCCCAGCAGGCTGGTCGGCACCTGGACCACGCGGACGCCACGCAGCCAGGTGGCGGCGACGAACCCGGCCAGGTCGGTCACCGCTCCCCCGCCCACGCCGACGACGACGTCGGTGCGGGTCAGCCCCAGCCGGCCCAGCTCGGCCCAGAGCCCGGCGGCGACCTCGGCGGTCTTGGCCTGCTCGCCGTCGGGGACGACCAGCGCCTCGGCGGCCAGGCCCGCGGAGCGCAGTGTCTCCACGACCGTCCCGGCGATGCCGGCCAAGGACGCGGTGTGCACGACGGCGGCCCGGGTGGCGCCGGTGAGCACGGTGCCGGGCAGCTGGGCGAGTTCGCGCTGCGCGCCGGGCCCGATGACGACGTCGTAGGGCACCGCGCCGGCGACGGTGACCCGCTGGAGGTCGCTCACCGGGCACTGCCCACGGCGGGGAGCGCGGCCAGCACGTCGGCGACGACATCGGCGACCGGGCGGTGGCCGGTCTGCAGGTGCACAGTGGCGACCTCGGCGTAGAGCGGGGCCCGGGTCTCCAGCATGTGCCGCAGCATCTGCCGCGGGTTGACCCCGAGGATCGGCCGGTCCCGGGAGAGCCCGACGCGCTTCGCGGCCGAAGCCAGGTCGACGTCCAGCCAGACGACGGTCCCCCCGCCGGCGGCGTGCTCGACGAGCAGCGCCCGGGTGTGCGCGCTGGTGACCGCGCCCCCGCCCAGCGCCAGCACACCGGTGTGCTCGGCGAGCGCGCGGGCGACCGCGCGTTCCTCCAGGGCCCGGAAGTGCGGCTCGCCCTGGGAGACGAACAGGTCGGCGACCGACGTGCCGGCCTCGGCCTCGACGTCGTGGTCGGTGTCCCGGAAGGGCTGCTGCAGGTGCGCGGCCACCGCGGTGCCGACCGTGGTCTTGCCCGCGGAGGGCGGCCCGACGAGGACCACCAGCCCGGCTGAGCCGACCGGGTCCCGATCGGGGGCGGTCACCGCCAGGCCAGCCCGTCGAGGTAGCCGGCCACGTTGCGCCGGGTCTCGGGCACCGAGTCACCGCCGAACTTCTCCAGCACGGCGTCGGCCAGCACCAGGGCGACCATCGCCTCCATCACGACCGAGCCGCGGGGCACCGCGCAGGCGTCGCTACGCTGGTTGATCGCGACGGCGGCCTCGCCGGTGGCGGTGTCGACGGTGTCCAGGGCGCGCGGCACGGTGCTGATCGGCTTCATCGCGGCGCGGACCCGTAGCACCTCGCCGTTGGTCATGCCGCCCTCGATGCCACCGGCGCGGTCGGTGCGCCGGCGCACCTCACCGGCCCCGGTCACCTCGATCTCGTCGTGGGCGACCGAGCCGCGACGGCGGGCGGTCTCCAGGCCGTCCCCGACCTCGACTGCCTTGACCGACTGCACGCCCATCAGGGCGCCGGCCAGCCGGGAGTCCAGCCGCCGGTCCCAGTGCACGTGGCTACCCAGGCCCGGCGGCAGGCCGTGTACGACGACCTCGATGACGCCGCCCAGGGTGTCGCCGGTCTTCCGGGCGTCGTCGACCTCGGCCACCATCAGCTCGGAGGTGTCCGGGTCGGCGCAGCGGACGGGGTCGGCGTCGATCGTCTCGTTGTCCCCGGCACCGGGCAGCACACCGTCGGGCACCCGGACCGGTCCGATCGCCACCACGTGGCTGACCACCGAGACGTCGAGCACCTGCTCCAGGAACGCGCGGGCCACGGTGCCCAGGGCGACCCGGGCCGCGGTCTCCCGGGCGCTGGCCCGCTCGAGCACCGGGCGGGCGTCGTCGAAGCCGTACTTCTGCATGCCCGCGAGGTCGGCGTGCCCGGGACGCGGGCGGGTGAGCGGCGCGTTGCGCGCCTGCCCGGCCAGCACCTCGGCGTCGACGGGGTCGGCGGCCATCACCGTCTGCCACTTGGGCCACTCCGCGTTGCCGACTCCGACGGCGATGGGGCCGCCCTGGGTGCGGCCGTGCCGGACGCCCCCGGTCAGCGTGACGGTGTCGGTCTCGAAGCTCATCCGGGCGCCGCGGCCGTGGCCCAGCCGGCGTCGGGCGAGCTGGTGGTCCAGGTCCGAGGACTGGATCGCGACCCCGGCCGGGAGTCCTTCGAGGATGGCGGTGAGCTGCTGGCCGTGCGACTCACCGGCGGTCAGCCAGCGCAACATGGTGGTGAGTGTGCCAGCCGGGTCCGACGCTCCTGCTCAGAGAGGCCCGGCCAGCGCGAACGCCACCGCCGCGCCGCTCAGCAGCGCGGGCCCGAAGGGGATCGCGGACCGCCAGCCGGCCCGCCGGAGGGCCACCAGGACCAGGGCACCGACCGCGCCCAGCAGCAGCCCGAGGAACACCCCGGTGAGCACGAGGCTGCCCCCGCCGCGCCAGCCCAGGACCAGACCCAGCAGCCCGAGCAGCTTCACGTCGCCGAACCCGAGGGCGTCGGGACGGAGCAGCCGCACCAGCGCGGTGATCCCGAACGCGACGGCTCCCGCGAGGAGGCCGTCCAGCGCGCGCTTCGCGGAGTCCTCGACGGCTGCGTCGACGACGAGGGACGCCGCGAGGACGCCGATCGCCGGGAACGTCGCGGCGTCGGGCAGCCGGTGCACCGCGAGGTCGACCCCGGCGAGCACCACCCCCGCTGCGGCGACCCAGAGCAGGCCGACCAGCGCGGGGCGCTGGTCGGTGAGGGCGGCCGTGCCGGCCAGCAGGGCGGCAGTGACCACGGTGGTGACCGTGACCCGCACCCTGGCCGGGGCGACCCGGTGGTCGCGGCGGGCGAGCCGGACGGTGGCCCGGGCCAGCCAGGGCCCCAGCGCCGCCCCGAGCAGGGCGGCCGCGACGACGAGCACCGACAGCTAGCGGGCCAGCACGGCGTCGAGCGCGGCCCGCATGGCGGCGATCGGCGCGGGACGGCCGGTGATCAGCTCGACCTGGACTGTGGCCTGCCAGAAGAGCACCTCGATGCCGTGCACGGTCGTCCCACCGGCGGCCTGGACTGCCTGCGCCAGCGGGGTGGGCCAGCCGTCGTAGAGCACGTCGAGCACCGTCTGGCCGGGCTGCCAGTACAGGCCGGCGACCGTCGTCTGGCCGCCGGTGGGCACCGTGCTGACCACCACCGGGGCGGCGATCTCCGGGGTCTCGGCGAAGGTCGACACGTGGGCGGTCACCTCCAGGGCGTCCAGCACCGCGACGACTCCGGCCGCCCGCGCGGGGTCGCGGACGACGACGTCCACGGTGTGCGCGCCCAGGCTGGCCAGGGCGACCGCCGCGGCACTCGCCGTCCCGCCGTTGCCCAGGATCGCCGCGTGCCCGACGGCCTCGACCCCGGCCAGCTGCAGGGCCATGCCGACCCCGGTGACGTCGGTGTTCTCGGCCCGCCAGCCCGACGGGGTGCGGACCAGCGTGTTGGCCGCGCCGAGCAGCCGGGGCAGCGTGTCCACGTCGTCGGCGACCGCGACCGCGGCCTGCTTGCACGGCATGGTCACCGAGAAGCCGCGCCACTCGGCGTCCAGACCGGCCAGCAGCACCGGCAGGTCCGCAGGCCCGATGTCCAGCGCCTCGTAGGTCCAGTCGGTGAGACCCAGGTCAGCGTAGGCGGCCCGGTGCAGCACCGGGGACAGCGAGTGGCCGACCGGGCGGCCGAGGACGGCGGCCCGGTTCACCCGGATCCGCAGCCCAGGCCGGCCTGCGCGCACCGGTCCCGGGCGGCGAGGAACTCCTGGTAGTCCGAGGTGAAGAAGTGGTTTCCCTCGGTGTCCTGCAGCACGTAGTAGAGGAGGCCCCCGGTGCTCGGTGCCAGCGCGGCCTCCAGGCTGAGCTCGCCCGGGGAGCTGATCGCGGTCGGCGGCAGGCCGGGCAGCACCCGGGTGTTGTACGGGTTGTCCGAGCCCAGGTCGGCGACCGTCAGGTCGTTCCCGTTCTTGTCGAGCCCGTACGCCAGCGTGGCGTCGATGCCCAGCGGGGTGCCCGCGGCCAGCCGGTTGTAGATCACCTGCGCCACGTCGACCCGCTCGGCGTCCTGCAGGGTCTCCGACTGCACCATCGAGGCCACGGTCAGCACCTCGTACGGCGTCCGACCGGCCGCAGCGGCGCGGGCCTCGAGCTGGATATGGGTGGCCACGGTGGTGAACTGGGCGACCATCGCCTGCAGCATCTGGACCGGGGTGGTGCCCGGCTCGAAGTCGTAGGTCAGTGGGTAGAGGAAGCCCTCCAACTGGCCGTCCGCCCAGGCCGGCAGGCCCAGCTGGGTGGTGTCGGCAGCGGCGGCCTGGAGGTCGGCCAGCGGGGTCTGGGTTGCCTCGGCGAGCCGCTGCAGGGTCTGCGCGACGGTGAAGCCCTCGGGGATCGTGACCCGGGACAGCAGCCGGGACGCCGGGTCCAACAGCAGGTCCAACGCGGCCTGACCGCTCATCTGGAGCCGCATGCCGTAGAGGCCGGGCTGGATGCCGGTCGCCGCGGGGTCGGCGGAGGCCGCGTCCACGAACGGGCCGGTCGAGGCGATGACGTCGGCCTCGACCAGGGTTTGACCGATGGCGGTGAGCGAGTCACCGGTCATCACCCGGACCTGCACGTCCCCGGAGCCCTGCCCGGTGTAGTCCGCCGCGGTCGGGTTCACCTTGCTGATCAGCCACTGCCCGCCGACGACGATGCCGCCGACCAGGCCGACCAGGACCAGCAGCGACACCACGATGGTGATCGGACGGCGGGCCCGGCGCTTGCGCGGCGGCCGGCCGGCACCCTTGCTGCGCCGGCCCCGACCGCCGCGCTCCTCCTCGACCTCGGCTCCGATGACCTCGAGGCCCCCGGTCTGGTCCCAGACCGGGGCCACGGGGGCGGCAGGGTCGTCGTCGGCACGGTGGTCGTCGGCACGGTGGTCGTCGGCACGGTGGTCGTCGGCACGGTGGTCGTCGAGCGGGTGCTCGTCGGCGTGGTGACCGTCGAGCGGGTGCTCGCCGGCGTGGTGACCGTCGTGCAGGTCCGCGTCGTCGGACCGCTCGTCCCCGTGGAGGTCCGCCACGACGGGGTCGTGCCCGGCAGCCGGGGCGTCACGGGGGTCCGCCTCGCCGCGCTCGGCCACGGGTCCGGTGGACGCGGCGTCGAGCTCCTGGTCGTACAGCACGGGGCCGCTACCGGGGGCGTCGTCCTCGACCCGGGCGTGCCAGTCCGTGGGCTCGTCGTCCGGGGGGAGCACGGGAGCCGGCGGCAGCACGGCCGCGGCGTGGCTGCGTGGGCTCGCACCGGCGACGGGCGCCCCCGTCGTCCCCGCCCGGGTGGGCGCCGCCGGGCGGGACGGGGCGGCCGATCGTGACGACGCGACGGGGCGGGGCGGCTCGGCGGCCGGCATCTCGGTGGTGGCCGGGGCGACCCGCGGGGTACGCCGGGTGGCCTCGTCGTCGGCAGGATCCCAGCTGCGGCTGGTGGGCCGGGCCGGGACCGGGGTGCTCGGACGCCCGGCAGCCTCGCGGGCAGGCGCCTCCCGGGCGGCGGCCTCCTTCTCGGCGGTCTCCTCCTCGGCGGTCTCCTCGGCACGCTGTCGGGCGCCCCGCGGGCTGTCGGTCACCGGACCGGTGGCGTCGTCGGCCACCGCGGGCAGCTCACCGCTGCGCCAGCTGGCCAGGAAGTCGGCGGCGGAGCGCTCACCGCCGTCGCCGGAGTGCCGGCCAGATCGACGCGGCCGGTCGGTCGGGTCGCTCACTGGTGCACCCTCTTCATGTCGGTGGTTGCAGAGAAGCCGCCGATGCGCCCGAGGTGCCGCCTCGTCATCGCCCTGCTCGCTTGACGCTGTTGATGTCCAGCATGAGATCTGCGAGGCGGGGCGGTTGCCCGGGAC
>JBBSVA010000156.1:0-7117 GCA_038233915.1 Mycobacteriales bacterium
CACAGGGTGTGGCCGGGCGTCCGGGCTGGCACGTCGAGTGCGCCTCGATCGCGCTGCGGACCCTCGGGATGGGCTTCGACGTCCAGGCCGGCGGCAACGACCTGGTCTTCCCGCACCACGAGTTCTCCGCCGTGCACGCCGAGGCGCTCACCGGCACCAAACCCTTCGCGCAGGCCTACGTGCACGCCGCGATGATCGGCCTGGACGGGGAAAAGATGAGCAAGAGCCGGGGCAACCTGGTCTTCGTCTCCCGGCTGCGCGGCGACGGCGTCGACCCGATGGCGATCCGGCTGGCTCTGCTGTCCGGGCACTACCGCACCGACCGGGCCTGGACCGGCGACCTGCTCACCGAGGCGCTGGACCGGCTGGCCCGCTGGCGTGACGCCGTCGACCGGGAGTCCGGCGCCCCGGCCGTCCCGCTGCTCACCACCGTGCGCGAGCGGCTGACCGACGACCTGGACTCACCGGGCGCCATCGCCGCCGTCGACGACTGGGTCGCCGCGACCCTGGCCGGCGGGGACCCGGCCGACCTCGAGGAGCACGCGCCGGCCGTCGTCCGCGACGCCGTCGACGCGCTGCTCGGCGTCGCCCTCTAGCCCGTGACGTCCCCGTTCCGGCTCGCCGACCGGCTGGTGCGCGAGCGCGCCGAGGCCGACCTGGCCCCAGCCGCCGCCCGGTCGACGACGACCCGCGGGCGAGCAAGGGCCGAGGCCGAGGACCCGCTGCGGACGGCGTACGAGCGGGACCGGGACCGGATCCTGCACGCCAAGGCCTTCCGCCGGCTCAAGCACAAGACCCAGGTCTTCCTGCACCCCGACGGCGACCACTTCGTCACCCGGCTGACCCACACGCTGCAGGTCACCCAGGTGGCCCGGTCCCTGGCGTCGGCGCTGAGCCTGAACGAGACGCTGGCCGAGGCCATCGCGCTGGCCCACGACGTCGGGCACTCCCCGTTCGGGCACATCGGCGAGGACGCGCTGGAGCCCTACGTCCCCGGCGGCTGGCACCACGCGGCCCAGGGCGTGCGGATCGTCGAGGTGCTCGAGGACCTCAACCTGACCTGGGAGGTCCGGGACGGCGTCCGGGCACACAGCTGGAAGATCAGCCCGCCGCCGGCCACCCGCGAGGGCGAGTGCGTGCGGTTCGCCGACCGGATCGGGTACCTCTCCCACGATGCGCTGGACGCCGTGCGCGCCGGGGTGCTGCAGGTGTCGGACCTGCCGCGCCGGGCCCGCGCCGTGTTCGGGGACCCGGGCAGCGCGATGGTGGGGGCGATGATCGACGCCGTCGTCGACGGCAGCCTGTCCGCCTCGAACGCCGCCGGCGCGGTGGTGATGAGCGCCGACGCGCTGGAGGCCATGCACGAGCTGCGCGTCTTCATGTTCGAGCGGGTCTACGAGTCCGCGACCGCCGCGGGCCAGAAGCACGTGGCCATCGACGTCATCCGGAAACTGGTGGACCACCACCTGGCGCACCCCGACCAGATCCCGGCCACCTACCGGGACACCGAGGCCGACCTGGTCACCCAGGTCGTGGACCACGTGTCGGGAATGACCGACCGGTACGCCCTGGCCATGCACGACCGGCTCTTCGACGGCGACGCCGCCAGCCGGATGACGCCGTTGCTGGGCGCGCCGCCGGCCGGCTCGCCCTAGCCGCTCTGCTCAGCTGCCGCCGGCCGTGCCGCGGCGCTTGAGGTACCGCTCGAACTCGCGGGCGATCTGGTCGCCGTTGGCCTGGGACAGGTCGCTCTCGGTGGCCCGCTCCTCGAGGCTGCGGACGTACTCGACGACCTCCTCGTCCTCCTGGGCCATCTCATCGACCGTCTTGACCCACTCGTCGGCCTGCTCGGGTAGCGTGCCCATCGGCACGGTCAGCTCGAGGACCTCCTCCACCCGCTGCAGCAACGCCACGGTGGCCCGCGGCGACGGCGGCTGGGAGACGTAGTGCGGAACGGCGGCCCAGAAGCTGACGGCCGGCAGCCCGGCCTGCACGCAGGCGTCCTGGAAGACGCCGAGGATGCCGGTCGGGCCCTGGTAGGTGGAGGCCTCCAGGCCCCACTTCTGCGCGGTCTCGGTGTCGTAGGCCGAGCCGCTGACCGGGGTGGGGCGGGTGTGCGGGGTGTCGGCCAGCAGGGCGCCGAGGCTGATGACGGTGGAGACGTCCAGCTCGGTGAGGATCTGGATCAGCTCGGCGCAGAAGCTCCGCCAGCGCATGTTGGGCTCGATGCCGCGGATCAGCACGATGTGCCGGGCGACGCCCGGCGGGCGGGCCACCGAGATCCGGGTGGTCGGCCACTCGACCTTGCGGCTGACGCCGTCGACGAGGGAGACCTCGGGCCGGTTGACCTGGAAGTCGTAGTAGTCCTCGGGGTCCAGGGCGGCCAGCGGCTCGGCGTCCCAGATCAGCTCGAGGTGCTCCAGCGCGCCGGTCGCGGCGTCCCCGGCGTCGTTCCAGCCCTCGAAGGCCACCACGACCACGGGGTCGACGAGCTCCGGCAGGTCATCGGTGCGAGACGTCGGGTCGATCACCCGTCCGAGCCTACGTCGCGCGGGCGGCACGGCCGTCTCCCACCGGGCCCCGGCGGCACGCGGAGGTCGGGGGCAGGACCGGGGGAGTGGCACCGGAATGGGAGGATGGGGTCACCCCGCCGGTGACGGCTGGGCGAAGGCGAGCCCGCCGGACGCTGGTCGACCCCAGCAGACCGAGCTGAACCGACTTCAGAGGACTCCCGCGTGCCCGACTCGTCGACCACCGCAGCACTGCCGGCAGCGCAGCTCCGACCGGACGCCACCGCCCAGCTCACCGCCCTGATGGGAGAGCGGATCCTGGTCCTGGACGGCGCCATGGGCACCGCGATCCAGCGCGACCGGCCCGACGAGGCCGGCTACCGCGGGGAGCGGTTCGCCGACTGGCCCACCGACGTCCAGGGCAACAACGACCTGCTCTCGATCACCGCCCCGGAGATCATCCGCGCGATCCACGACGAGTACCTGGCCGCCGGTGCCGACCTGCTCGAGACCAACACGTTCAACGCGACGTCGATCTCGCTGTCGGACTACGGCATGTCCGAGCTGGCCTACGAGCTCAACGTGGCCTCGGCCCGGCTGGCCCGCGAGGCCGCGGACGCCGCCAGCACCCCGGACAAGCCGCGCTTCGTCGTCGGCGCCATCGGCCCGACCAGCCGGACGGCGTCGATCAGCCCGGACGTCAACGACCCCGGCGCCCGCAACGTCACCTACGACCAGCTGGTCGCGGCCTACCTGGAGCAGGCCAACGGCCTGGTCGACGGCGGCGCGGACGTGCTGCTGATCGAGACCATCTTCGACACGCTCAACGCCAAGGCCGCGGTCTTCGCCCTGGAGACGCTGTTCGAGGAGCGCGGCCGGCGCTGGCCGGTGATCGTCTCCGGAACGATCACCGACGCCTCGGGCCGGACTCTGTCCGGGCAGGTCACCGAGGCGTTCTGGAACTCGGTCCGGCACGTGAAGCCGCTGCTGATCGGGCTGAACTGCGCGTTGGGCGCCGCCGAGCTGCGGCCCTACATCGCCGAGTTGTCCCGGATCTCGGACACCTTCGTGTCCTGCTACCCGAACGCCGGGCTGCCCAATGCGTTCGGTGAGTACGACGAGGCCCCCGACGAGACCGCGGCCGTGCTCGCCGAGTTCGCCGAGTCCGGCTTCGTGAACGTCGTCGGCGGCTGCTGCGGCACGACGCCCGCCCACATCGCGGCGATCGCCGGCGTCGTCGGGGGGAAGGCGCCCCGGACGCCGTCCGAGGTCCGGCCCGCGCTGCGGCTGAGCGGCCTGGAGCCGCTGACCGTGGTCCCGGAGTCGTTGTTCGTGAACGTCGGCGAGCGCACCAACATCACCGGGTCCGCCCGCTTCCGGAACCTGATCAAGGCCGGTGACTACCCCGCTGCGCTTGCGGTGGCCCGGCAGCAGGTCGAGGCCGGCGCGCAGGTCATCGATGTCAACATGGACGAGGGCATGATCGACGGCGTCGCGGCGATGGACCGCTTCGTCAAGCTGATCGCTTCCGAGCCCGACATCAGCCGGGTGCCCACGATGATCGACTCCTCCAAGTGGGAGGTCATCGAGGCGGGCCTCAAGTGCGTGCAGGGCAAGGCCATCGTCAACTCCATCTCCCTCAAGGAGGGCGAGGAGAAGTTCGTCCGTGAAGCACGGCTGTGCCGCAAGTACGGGGCCGCCGTCGTCGTGATGGCCTTCGACGAGGACGGCCAGGCCGACAGCCTCGAGCGGCGCCAGCAGATCTGCCGCCGGGCCTACGACGTCCTGGTCGACCAGGTCGGCTTCCCGGCCGAGGACATCATCTTCGACCCGAACGTCTTCGCCGTGGCCACCGGCATCGAGGAGCACGCGAACTACGGCCTGGACTTCATCGAGGCCACCCGCTGGATCAAGCAGAACCTGCCCGGCGCCCTGGTGTCCGGTGGCGTGTCCAACGTGTCGTTCTCCTTCCGCGGCAACAACCCGGTCCGCGAGGCGATCCACGCCGTCTTCCTGTTCCACGCGATCCGGGCCGGTATGGACATGGGCATCGTCAATGCCGGTGCCCTGGAGGTCTACGACGAGGTGCCCGAGCTGCTCCGCGAGCGGATCGAGGACGTCGTGCTCAACCGTCGGTCCGACAGCACCGAGCGGCTGCTGGAGATTGCGGCGGACTTCGCCGGCGACGGCACAGTCCGCGAGGTCGCCACCGAGGAGTGGCGGTCGCTGCCGGTGGGGGAGCGGATCACCCACGCCCTGGTCAAGGGCATCGACGAGTTCGCCGCGTCCGACACCGAGGAGCTCCGGCAGGAGATCTCGGCCCGCGGCGGCCGACCCATCGAGGTCATCGAGGGCCCGCTGATGGCCGGCATGAACGTCGTCGGCGACCTGTTCGGCGCCGGCAAGATGTTCCTGCCGCAGGTGGTGAAGAGCGCGCGGGTGATGAAGAAGGCCGTCGCGCACCTGATCCCCTACATCGAGGCCGAGAAGCAGCCCGGGGACGTCGAGCGCAGCAACGGCACGGTCGTGATGGCGACCGTGAAGGGCGACGTGCACGACATCGGCAAGAACATCGTCGGCGTCGTGCTGCAGTGCAACAACTACGACGTGATCGACCTCGGGGTCATGGTCCCGGCGCAGAAGATCCTGGACGCCGCCAAGGAGCACGGGGCCGACGTCATCGGGCTGTCCGGGCTGATCACCCCGTCGCTGGACGAGATGGTCGGGTTCGCCGCGGAGATGGAGCGGCAGGGCTTCGAGATCCCGCTGATGATCGGCGGGGCGACGACCTCCCGGGCGCACACCGCGGTGAAGGTCGACCGGAAGTACCACGGGCCGGTGATCTGGGTGAAGGACGCGTCGCGGTCGGTGCCCGTGGTCGCCGCGCTGCTGTCCGACGAGCAGCGGCCCGGCCTGCTGAGCAGCACCGGGACCGACTACGACGCGCTGCGCGAGCGGCACGCCGCCCGGGAGGACACCCGGACCCTGCTGCCGCTGGCCGCGGCCCGCGACCGGGCCCCGGACCTCGACTGGGAGGGCTACGAGCCGCCGCGCCCGCGGATGCTGCTGCAGCAGTCCCGCGATGTCTGCCGCGGCCCGAGCTGCGACCACCCGGCCGGGCACGCCACCCAGTTCGTGCACACCTTCAGCGACTACCCGCTGGAGGAGCTGCGCCGCTACATCGACTGGCAGCCGTTCTTCAACGCGTGGGAGATGCGCGGGCGATTCCCCGACATCCTGAACAACCCCTCGACCGGTGAGGCCGCGCGCAGGCTCTACGCCGACGCCCAGGACATGCTCGACCGGGTCATCGCGGAGAAGTGGCTGACCGCGGCCGGCGTGTTCGGGCTGTTCCCGGCCGCCCGGGTCGACGGCACCGAGGACATCGCCGTCTACGCCGACGAGTCCCGCAGCGAGGTCCGGACGACGCTGCACCACCTGCGGCAGCAGAGCGAGGGGCGTGCGGGCTCGGCCCGCAAGTCCCTGGCCGACTTCGTGGCCCCGGCCTCGACCGGGCTGCACGACCACGTGGGCGCTTTCGCCGTCACCGCGGGGCTGGGCTCGGCGGAGAGGGTGGCGCAGTTCAAGGCCGACCTGGACGACTACTCGGCGATCCTGCTGGAGTCCCTGGCCGACCGGCTGGCCGAGGCGTTCGCCGAGCGGCTGCACGAGCGGGTGCGCACCGAGTTCTGGGCCTACACGCCGTCCGAGCGGATGGAGCCGGCCGGGCTGCTGCGCGAGGAGTACCAGGGCATCCGCCCGGCCCCGGGCTACCCGGCCTGCCCCGAGCACACCGAGAAGCAGGTGGTCTGGGACCTGCTCGACGTGGAGGCGGCCACCGGCATCCAGCTGACCGAGAGCATGGCCATGTGGCCCGGTGCTGCGGTCAGCGGGCTGTACTTCTCGCACCCGGACTCCCGGTACTTCGTGCTCGGCCGGATCGGCCGGGACCAGGTGCAGGACTACGCGGCGCGCAAGGGCTGGACGATCGCCGAGGCCGAGAAGTGGCTGTCGCCGAACCTCGGCTACCGCACGGAGGACGAGTGAAGGACCACGCCGCCCCCCACGACTCGCACGCTAGCCGCATGCCCCGGCCTCGAGGCCGTTCCATCGGGCTCGGCGCCGTGCTGTTCGACATGGACGGGACACTGGTGGAGACCGAGGAGTACTGGGACGTCGGGCTGGCGGAGCTCGCCGTCCGGCTGGGCGGGGAGTTGTCCCCGGCGGTCCGCCCGGCGATGACCGGGGTCTCGGTCCCGGTGGCCCTGGACCTGCTGTACGGCGACCTGGGCATCGACCGCGCGGCGGACGACGTCCGGGCAGACGACGCGTGGCTGCAGGCCCGGGTGGCGGAGATGCTCACCGAGGGCGTGGTCTGGCGGCCCGGGGCCCGGGAGCTGCTGGCCGGGGTGCTGGCGGCGGGCGTCCGGGCAGCACTGGTGACGACGACGCACCGGCCCCTCGTCACGATCGTGCTGAGCCACCTGGTGGCCGACCTGGAGGGCGACCCGTTCACGGTGACCGTGTGCGGGGACGAGGTGCCCGCGGTGAAGCCCGACCCGGCGCCCTATCGACAGGCGATGACCGCACTCGGGGTCGAGCCGGCG
>JBBSVA010000157.1:0-6900 GCA_038233915.1 Mycobacteriales bacterium
GACACCCCCGCGGCCTTCTCCGGGTACACCCCGGTCGAGGCCGTCGGCACCGCGGCCGACCACGTGGTGGCCTTCGACCGCGGCGGCGTCGTCGCCGTGGCGACCCGGCTGCCGGTCGGCCTGGCCGCGACCGGCTGGGGCGACACCGCGCTGCAGCTGCCGCACGGCGGCTGGCGGGACCTGCTCACCGGGATCCGGGTGGTGTCGGACCTGCACGGCGCCCCGGTCGGCGAGCTGCTGGCCGGCCTTCCGGTCGCCCTGCTCGTCCGCGACTGACCCCCTTCCCCTCCGGCGTTGATCAGCTGAGACGACCAAAGTCCGTCCTCAGCCGCCGACGCCGGTGGTGGAGGACGGACTCTGGTCGTCGGAGCTGATCAACGCCGGGAGGATGCGTGCGCTCAGGCTCAGAACCGGATCGCGTCAATCACCTTCACCCGGACGGCGAGCACCGCAGGCAGCAGGCCGGCGAGCGCGCCGACCCCGGCCGCGGCGACCAGGCCCTCGACGGCGGCCTGCACCGGGAAGCCCGGCTCGTCGGCGATCGGCACCCCGTTGTTGAACCACTGCTCGATCGGCAGGTTGGCCACCACCACGACGGCCAGCGCCACCGCGGCCACCCCGGCCAGGACGGTGGCGACGACGGACTCCAGCATGATCGCGCTGAACACCCGGCCCGAGGTCGCGCCGAAGCTGCGCCGGATGCCGATCTCCCGGACCCGTTGCCGGACGGCCATCATGCCGACGTTGAAGACCCCGAGCCCGCCCAGCAGCAGCACCACCGCGCCCGCCCCGCGAACCGCGAGGCGCAGGCTGTCCAGCGAGTCGGCCAGCCCGGGTGAGTCCAGCCGGTAGGCGTCGACCTGCAGGCCGGGCAGCACCAGCGCCAGGTCGGAGGTGACGGCGGCGATGACATCGTTGACCTGCCCGGCCGGCACCCAGAGCTCCAGCTGGGTGGGGCCGACGCCGTAGCTGCTGCTGGGGGCCGCGGGGTCGTTCCCGGGGCTCAGCCCGGAGCTGGCCGCGCGGTAGACCAGCGGGTAGGGCCCGTCGTCCTGCACGACGCCGACGATCGTGGCCGTCACCGGACGCGGTCCGCCCAGCACCACGCTGCGCGGGCCGGTGAACGTGCCGCCGCCGAGCTGGGCCAGCACGTACTCGTTGACCACCAGGGCCGGGGCGAGTGACTGCAGGTCGCCCTGCCGGAGCCACCGCCCGGCGATCGGCTCGATCCGGTGCAGCTCCCCGTAGGACGGCGAGACCTCCGTCGTCGGCAACTCCTGGGTGCCCCCCGGCATCCGGAGGAGCGCACTGCTGCTGCGCACGGTCGCGTACTCGGTGACGCCGTACCGGTCCAGCAGCTCCTCGGTGGCGGCGGTCCACGCGGCGGCGTCGGGTGGCAGTCCGGTCTGCGGGTCGTACCCGCTGACCGAGACTGTCGCGGCCCGGCCGCCGTAGCGCTCGGCCTGCTCCTGCTGCACCTGGGCCAAGATCTGGCCCAGCCCGGTCACCGCGGTCATCGCGAAGACGGCCAGGAAGACCCCGACCAGGGACAGCACGACCCGCGCCTTGTGCACCCGGACCTCGCCCCAGGCTTCGGCGAGCACCCCCAGCACGCCGATCATCGGAGCACCCCGGTCACGACGGGACCCCGGGTCACGAGGTGGCCGCCCGGGTCTCCGCGACCGTCATCGGAGTGAGCCGACCGCCGTCCAGGCGCAGCTGCCGGTCGGCCAGCGCGGCCACCGACAGGTCGTGGGTGATGGTGACCAGCGCGGCGCCCCGCTCGGCGGTCGCCTCGGCCAGCATGGTCATCACGGCCCGGCCGGTCTCGACGTCCAGGGCGCCGGTGGGCTCGTCGGCCAGCACCACGCGGGGCCGGCGGACCAGCGCCCGGGCGATCGCCACACGCTGCTGCTCACCGCCGGACAACCGCTCGGGCACCTGGTCGGCCCGATCGGCCAGCCCGACCCGGTCCAGCACCTCGCGCGCGGTACGGCCGCGGGTCAGGAAGTCCCGGCCGCGGGCGTACAGCAGCGGGGCGGCCACGTTCTCCGCTGCGGTCCGCCGGGGCAGCAGGTTGAACTGCTGGAAGACGAACCCGAAGCACTCGCCGCGAAGCCGGGCCCGGCGGCGGCCCCGGATCCGCCCGGTGGGCTCCCCCTCCAGCAGGTACTCCCCCGCCGTGGGGTTGTCCAGCAGACCGAGCACGTTGAGCAGCGTCGACTTGCCCGACCCGGACCGGCCGACGATCGACACGTGCTCGCCGGCCTGCACGGTGAGGTCGACGTCGGTGAGGATCGGCAGCAGTCTCCCGTCGGGCAACCGGACCTGCCGGCCCACCCCGGTGAGCTGCAGCTGGGGGGTGCTCACCCGCCGTACCCGAAGCCCAGCCCGCCGTCGACGAGCGTGTCGTCGGCGACCGGCACGAACTCGAGCACGCTCTGGCCCTCGGTGAGCCCGCCGGTGACCTCGATGAGCAGCCCGTCGGTCAGCCCCAGGGTCACCGGGGTCTGCACCGGCTCCCCGCCGTCCGAGGCGACGACCCAGACATTGCCGGCCTGCACCGAGCCCTGCACGGCGGTGACCGGCAGGGTCAGCACGTCGGTGGCAGTGCCGGCCTGGACCGCGACCGAGGCGGCCATCCCGGGGAAGACCGGGGTGCCGGCCGGGACGGCGCAGCGGGCCGTGGTGCCCGTGGTGGCGCCCGCGGTGGGGTCGGTGCCCGGGTCGGTACCGGTGGCTGCAGGCGTCGGGGCGCCCAGGGTGAGCCCGGAGCAGACGAACGGTGCGGGTCCGCCCTGGACTGTGACGTCGGCGGTGGCCGGTGCGGTGAGCAGCCGGAACTGGTCGTCCTGGGTCAGCGGTGCGGTCACCGACAGCGTGCCGGGACTGACCGAGCCGACTGCGTCGCCGACCGCGACGACCTGGTCGACCAGCACGTCGAGCGTCGTCACCGTGCCCGCCAACGGCGCCGGGACCGTGACCGTGCTGATCAGCGGGGGCCGCTCGGTGACCACCTGGTTGCCCTCGGCGTCCGTGCTGGTCACCGGGTCGCGCTCGGTGGTGACGGTGATCTGCAGCAGCCCGTCGCCGGCCGCGACCGCCGCGCCGGGGGCCACGAGCAGCCGGCGCACGGTGCCCACTGCGGTGGCCTTGACCGGTACGGCCGCGTCGGCCGCCACCGTGCCGGTGACCGTGACGGTGTTCTGCACCGTGCCCAGCAAGACCGGGACGACCGGGCTCTCCAGGTCGACGGGTGGTGGGGTCGCACTCGCGCCGCCGGTGCTGTCGGAGCCGGAGCCGCGGAAGGCCAGCACGACCAGCGCGCCGGCGATCACCACCCAGACCAGCAGACGCAGACCGGGGAAGACCACGGCGCGCAGGACCCTCATGGCAGCTCATCTCGTCGGTGGGGGCAGCTGCGGTGCAAGTTAGCGGTCACCGGGCCCCGCGTGATCCTCCCGGGAGCCGACGCGACGAGGTGTCGAGGTCATCCCCCGGGTGGACGCAGCCGGGGGTCGACCGGCCCGACGGCGCCCGACCGTGCGACCGGTCACCTCCCACATGCGGCGAGGTTCGTCGTCAGCCACGCGGGCATGATCGACCCGCTCACCGACAGAACCGTCCGCACCACCACTGGAGGCACCCCGCATGTCGGACCAGCCCGCCGAGTTCGCCGTCTGGGCGCCCGTCCCCGAGCGGGTACGCCTGCAGCTGGGCTCCGCCGACAGCGCGCAGGTCCACCCCATGACCCGGGACGACGAGGGCTGGTGGCGGGCCACCGTCCCGGCCGCGGACGACGCCGACTACGGCTTCCTGCTCGACGACACCACCCCGGCACGCCCGGACCCGCGCGCCCGCCGACAGCCCGAGGGCGTGCACGGCCTGTCCCGCCGGTTCGACCCCACCGCGTACCGCTGGGTGGACCGGACCTGGACGGGCCGGCCGCTGGCCGGTGGCGTCGTCTACGAGCTGCACGTGGGCACCTTCACCGAGGAGGGCACCTTCGACGCCGCCGTGACCAGACTGGACCACCTGGTCGCCCTCGGGGTCACCTTCGTCGAGCTGCTGCCGGTGAACGGGTTCAACGGCACCCACAACTGGGGCTACGACGGCGTCGCCTGGTACGCCGTCCAGGAGACCTACGGCGGCCCGGCGGGCTACCAGCGGTTCGTCGACTCCTGCCACCAGCGCGGCCTCGCCGTGATCCAGGACGTCGTCTACAACCACCTGGGTCCCTCGGGGAACTACCTACCCGAGTTCTTCCCGGTCTTCAGCGAGGGCGGCGCGAACACCTGGGGCGAGTCGGTGAACCTGTCCGGCCCGGACTCCGACGGCGTCCGCCGGTACGTCATCGACAACGCGCTGATGTGGCTGCGCGACATGCACGTCGACGGGCTGCGGCTGGACGCCGTCCACGCGCTGGTCGACGAGCGGGCCACCCACGTGCTGGAGGAGCTGGCCGCGGAGGTGGACGCGCTCAGCGTCGCCGAGGGGCGGCCGCTGACCCTGATCGCGGAGAGCGACCTCAACGACCCGCGGCTGGTCACCCCCCGGGTCGCCGGCGGCACCGGCCTCACCGCGCAGTGGTCCGACGACTTCCACCACTCGCTGCACGCCGTGCTGACCGGGGAGGGCCAGGGCTACTACCGGGACTTCGCCGACGCCGGCCTCGCGGGGCTGGCCAAGGTGCTCACCGGGGGGTTCTTCCACGACGGCACCTGGTCCTCCTTCCGCCGCCGGCACCATGGCCGCCCGGTGGACACCCAGGCGCTGCCGGGCTGGAAGTTCCTGGCCTACCTGCAGGACCACGACCAGATCGGCAACCGCGCCGTCGGCGACCGGATCGCAGCGACCTTGTCCCCCGGGATGCTCGCCGTCGGTGCGACCATCACGCTGACCAGCCCCTTCACCCCGATGCTCTTCATGGGCGAGGAGTGGGGCGCGACCACCCCGTGGCAGTTCTTCACCAGCCACCCCGAGCCGGAGCTGGGGAAGGCCACAGCCGAGGGCCGGATCGGGGAGTTCGCCGAGCACGGCTGGGACGCCGACCTGGTCCCCGACCCGCAGGAGGTCGACACCTTCCGGCGCTCCAAGCTGGACTGGACCGAGCTGGACCAGCGTCCGCACGCCGACCTGCTCAAGGTGCACACCGCGCTGCTGGCGCTGCGCGCCGCGCACCCGGACCTGGTCGACCCCGATCTGGCCCACGTCGCGGTCAGCTGGGACGACGCCGACCGCTGGCTGGTCGTGCGCCGCGGCTCGCTGCGGGTGGTCGCCAACCTGGCCGACGAGCCCCGCGAGATCGACCTGGACACCGAGGCCACCGAGGTGCTCCTCGCGACCGGTGAGCTGCCGGTCCTGGACGGTGAGACGGTGACCCTGCCCGCGGAGTCGGCGGCCGTGCTGGCCACGCGCTGATGCGTGGCCTGTTGCCGAGTTCGCACCTCGACGACGCAGCCGTGGTGGACGAGGGGGGCCTGGCCGAGTCCTACCGTCCACCGGCCGGGCGGCACCTGAGGGCCAACTTCGTCGCCGCCCTGGACGGCGCGACCAGCGTCGACGGGGTGTCCGGTGGGCTGGGCTCCGACGGGGACAAGCGGGTCTTCCGGGTGCTGCGCGCCTGGTCCGACGCGGTGCTGGTCGGCCACGGCACGTCGTCGGCCGAGGGGTACAGGCCGCTCACCGCAGACTCCCCGGTCGGCCGGCTGCGGGCATGCCTGGGCCGGCCGGCGACAGCGTCGGTCGTGGTGGTCAGCAAGCGGGCGTCCCTGGCGCTGGCCGACCCGCTGGTCACCGGCCCGGTCTCCCCGACCTACCTGGTCACCTGCAGGTCCTCGGACGCCGGACGCCGAGACGCACTGGCCGCGGCCGGTGTGCGGGTGCTGGTCTGCGGTGACGACGACGTCGACCTGCCCGCGGCGCTGACCCGGCTGGCCGCGGACGGCCTGGAGCACGTGCTCTGCGAGGGCGGCCCGTCGCTGTTCCGCGCCGCTGTCACCGCCGGTGTGGTCGACGAGCTGTGCCTGACGATCGCGCCGCTGCTCGCCGGCGGCGCCCCCGGCGTGCTCGGCGACCACGGCCTGGCCGACCCGGCCACTGCGCGGCTGACCCAGCTGCTCGAGGAGGACGGCGTCCTCTTCAGCCGGTACGCGCTCCGGGCCTGAGCCGACCGGACGGTCCAGGGCGTACCGGCGATCTGCCGCCGACCCGACTGCTCAGGCCACCGGGTCTGAGGGAGACGGGTCCACGGGGAGGACAACCGGGGGCGACTCGACCGGGGGCGACTCGACCGGGGGCGACTCGACCGGGGGCGACTCGACCGGGGGCGACTCGACCGGGGGCGACTCGACCGGGGGCGGTTCGGCCGGGGGCGGTTCGGCCGGGGGCGGTTCGTCTGACGGCTCGGGCTCGGGGACGTCCGATGTGCTCGGGACACCCGAGGATGCCGTCGTCGGGGGCGGCACGGCCGAACCGGTCGACCTACCTCCCGCCGACCCGCCGGTGCTCGTCGCGGGACCCGTGGTCCGCGGACCGCTGCCTCCGGTTGAGGTGTTCCCTCTCGAGGGGTTGACGCTCGTCGGCGCCCCGGTCGTCGTACGACCCGGGGAGACGGAGGGGGATGCCGAGGTCGACCCCTCGCTGGGCGCGGTCGACGGCAGCAGCGGCTGCTGGGCGTCCTCGACGGTGACGCTCCCGTCGCCGGTCAGCAACACCGCGATCTCCTGCACGATCGCATCGGCTCCGGCACCCAGGGATACGACCAGGCGGCCCCGCCACTCGGCCGGCCCGGTCCGGTCCGCGGCGGGGACGGCACCGAGGGTGAAGGAGGCGACCGGGCGGTCGGGGCTGAGCTCGGACACCGCCCAGGCATCCGTCGCGACAGCGCAGGCGGACGAC
>JBBSVA010000158.1:0-6757 GCA_038233915.1 Mycobacteriales bacterium
CGAGCCCAGGTCGACCCGGGTGACACCGTCCTCGGGGGCGTCGGCCTCGTCGAAGGGGCCCGCGGTCTCCTCGACGTCGCGTTCCCGCACCTGCGGCTCCGGGGGCACGCCCCGCTCCCGCACGCTGCGCTCGATCCGGTTGCGCCGTCTGCCGAACGGCATGTCAGGCCCGCCCCTCTGTCGTCTGTGCTGTCATCGTGCTGGTGTCGCCGGGGGCCGCGAAGCCCCCGGTGGAGCCGTGCCCGCCGCTGCCGCGCTCGCTGTCGGGCAGCCGGCCCACGGCGGTGAAGACCGCCTGCACGACCGGCTGGACCACCAGCTGGGCCACCCGGTCACCGCGGCGCAGCCGGAGGGTCTCGGTCGGGTCGGTGTTGACCAGGTTGACCTTGATCTCGCCCCGGTAGCCGGCGTCGACCGTGCCGGGGGCGTTGACCAGGCTCAGCCCGACCCGGTGGGCCAGGCCCGACCGCGGGTGCACGAACCCGGCGTACCCCTCGGGGATCGCCACCGACACCCCGGTGCCGACCAGCGCCCGCTGGTGCGGGGCGAGGACGACGTCCTCGGTCACCGCCAGGTCGGCCCCGGCGTCCCCGGGCAGCGCGTAGGCCGGCAGCTCGGCCCCGTCGGCGAGCGTGATGGGGACCGGCACGGTCCAGGGGTCGTCGGGCACGGGGGCGAGGCTAGTGCGCGCCGCTCCCGCCGGGGCAGCGGTCAGGACGGGCCGGGCAGTGCCGCACGCAGGTCGACCAGGACGGCGTCCGCCAGCTTGGTGGTGGCCTTGCGGTTGCTGCGGGCCGCCAGCGTCGCGCCCAGCAGCAGCGGGGCCGCCGAGGAGACGTTGCGGGCCAGCCGTCGGGTGACCCGGCGGCGCAGCGCGTTGACCCCGGCACTGCCCAGGGAGGACAGCAGCCCGCCCTGGCCCGCACCGGCGTCCACGGCCCGCTGGGAGGTCCAGCTGGCCAGGTAGGCGCCGGCGCGCGCGCCGGGCTCCCCGACGGCGGGCCGGCCGTACAGCTCGTGCAGCTCGCCGATGAGCACGACCTCCACCGCGGCCACCAGCACGGTCTCGGCACCCAGCTCCAGCGGCAGCGCGATCATCGAGGGCGGCGCGAACCACTGCGCCGCCGTCAGCCCGCCGGTGGCCGCGCCGATGCCGGCGGTGAGCCGGGCGGACCGGGCGACCAGGTGCTCGGCGATCTCGGTGTCGTTCCGGTCCGGGTACCCGGCGCGGATCCGTGCCTGGTCCCGGATCGGCAGCCGCGGCGCAACTGCCGACAGCAGGTCGGTGAGCACCGTGCCGGGGTTCCAGGTGCGTCCCCGGTCCGCCGTACTGGTCGACGACGAGGTGGACGGGGCAGGTGCCTCGTCGTCCGCACCGCCGCGGACCGCGGAAGCCACGGCGCCGACGACGTCCCGGAGCGTGCGGGCGGCCCGGGAGCCGGCCCCCTGCTCCCCCGACGGCGCAGCCCCGGCCGCGTCCTCGCGGTCACCGAGCAGGCCGGTGACCGCGTCCGCGATGGCGCGGGCGGCCCGGCCGAGACCACCCCCGGCCTCGCCGTCGACGATCTCGCCCTCCACCGGGCGGGGCCGTGGCACGTCCCGCTCCGGTCCGGTGCGCGGTCCCTCGCTGATCACGGCTCCCCCTCGGTGGTCGTGCTGTGGTGCGTGCGGGTGCTGCTCAGGCGCAGTCGCGACAGACCAGCCGGTCGCCCTTGGTGGACGCCAACCGGCTGCGGTGGTGCACCAGGAAACAGCTGGAGCAGGTGAACTCGTCCTCCTGCTTGGGGAGCACCCGGACGGTGAGCTCCTCGTTGGACAGGTCCGCGCCGGGCAGCTCCAGCGCCTCGTTGAAGTCGGTCTCGTCGACGTCGACGGAGGAGGACTGGGCCTCCGCGCGGCGGGCCTTGAGCTCCTCCAGGGAGTCCTCCCCCATCTCGTCGGACTCATTGCGGCGTGGGGCGTCGTAATCGGTGGCCATGGTGTGCCCCTCTTCCCTGATGTCGCGGGCGCACGGTGTGGCGCCCCGCTCGGTGTCTCTCGTCGGCCGCCTGGTGGGGCGACCCGGAGGTCTGTGTCGTGCATCGCCGTCGTCGTCGGGCGGTGGGCCCCCGGGAGGTCCCGACCCCGTCCCCGTGTCGACTCCGGCAGCCCCCCAACGCGGCGCGTGCCGCGTTTGTGCCCGGGTGGGCCGCAGTCACACACCGACCTCCCGGCGGCCGTCCGGCGGGCCCTCGGAAGGGCCTCGTCCGACACCACTGGGGGGCAGGGGCGCCAGAGGTTACCCTGCGCCGATGACCGCCTCCGTGGGTGCTGATCCGAGGGTCGTGGGCCCGTACCTGGCCACCGTGTTCGACGAGGACCGCTGGCGCCGGGTGACCGTCGACCTGATCGCCGCCGGCATGTCCAACCTCACGTACGTGGTCACGCCCGAGGGCGGTCCGGACGCCGACGCGGTGATCCTGCGCCGCCCGCCCACCGGGGCCGTGCTGGCCACCGCGCACGACATGGGCCGGGAGCACCGGGTGATCAGCGCGCTGGGCGGCACCCCGGTGCCGGTCCCCCGCACGCTGCACCTGTGCACCGACACCGAGGTGCTGGGCGCGCCGTTCTATGTGATGGAGCGGGTGGTCGGCGTGCACGTCGTCGACGAGCTGCCCGCCGGGTACGCCGACACCCCCGCGCAGCGCCGCCGGGTCGCCGACGGCCTGATCGACGTGCTGGCCGACCTGCACGCCGTCGACCCGGCCGCCGTGGGGCTGGGCGACTTCGGCCGGCCCGAGGGCTTCCTGGCCCGCCAGGTGCGCCGCTGGACGACCCAGTGGGAGGCCACCCGCGACCGGGACCGGCCCGACCTGGACGCCCTTGCCGCCCGGCTGGCCGAGACGGTGCCCACAACGCAGCGCTCGGGGATCGTGCACGGGGACTACCGGATGGACAACTGCCTGCTGGACCCGGAGGTGCCGGGCCGGGTGCGCGCGGTGCTGGACTGGGAGATGTCGACCCTGGGCGACCCGCTGACCGACCTGGGCATGCTCTTCGTCTACTGGCCGCAGGCCGGCGAGGAGCGCGGCGTGGCCCTGTCGGCAGTCACTACGCTGCCCGGCTTCCCCACCCGCGCCGAGGTCGCCGAGCGCTACGCGACCCGCAGCGGCACCGACCTGGGCGACCTGTCCTGGTACGCCGGGTTCGCCTACTTCAAGTTCGCCTCGATCCTGGCCGGCATCGTGGCCCGCTCGGCCGCCGGCGCGATGGCCGGCAAGGACACCGCCGGCTACGCGGACAAGATCGAACCCTGCGTCCAGCTGGGACGCGCCGCACTGGAGGACGGTGCGATCTGAGGCGCCCCGGGCGCACTAGAGTCCGCGGCGTCGCCAAGCCCCAGCCCCCGACCCGGGGGGCCGCCCGAGTGGAGCGCAGTTGAGCGAGTCCCGCCCCCCGGTCCGCTCGCGCAGCGGCCGCCGGCCGATCATCCCCGTGGTGTTCCTGCTGGTCCTGGCCCTCGCCGCCCTCGGGGTGTGGTGGAACGTGTTCCGCGATGCAAAGGCAGCCGACCAGGCCCAGGCCGCAGCGTGCACCACGGCCGCCGAGGCCCCGCCGTCGCTGGACCCGACCACCGTCGAGCTGCGGGTGCTCAACGCGACCGACACCGCCGGTCTGGCCCAGACAGTCGCCGCGTCGTTCCAGGCCCGCGGGTTCGTCGTCACCGAGATCGCCAACGACACCAGCAGCCGGCGGGCCGAGGTCGTCGGTGTCGGTGAGCTGCGGTTCGGTGCCCGCGGTGCGCAGACCGCCAACTACGTGGCGCTCTTCGTGCCCGGCGTGACCGACTACCCCGACACCCGGACCACGGCCGTCGTCGACGTCGTCATCGGGCCCGAGTTCGCCGACCTCGCCCCCGCCGAGCAGGTCGCCGCGGCCCTGACCCCCGCGGCCAGCGCCGAAGCCGCCTGCTGAAAGAGGACCCCCTCGCCCCCCACCACTCGCAGGCTCGCGGCGGGGCCCTACGAGGGGGCCGAACGACGGGTCAGGCGTGCGCCCGGGCCACCAGGTCCAGCACCTCCGTGGCGACCGACGGCGGGACGGCGGTCACCAGCGGGTCGCCCAGCCCGTGGCCGGTCGTCACGGCGACCTGCAGGCCGGCCTCGGTGGCGATCAGGTCCGCGGCGGCGTGGTCCCAGGGCTTGAGGTCCAGCTGGTAGAACGCGTCCACCCGGCCGGCCGCGGCCAGGCAGATCTCCACGGCCGCCGAGCCCCAGCGGCGGATGTCCCGGACCTCGGGCAGCACCCGGGCCAGCACCTCGCCCTGTCGGGTGCGGATCCCGCGGTCGTAGGCGAACCCGGTGGCCAGCAGGGTCAGCTGCAGGCTCGGCGGGGACGAGCACCGAAGCGCCGTCCGGCCGCCGTCGCGGGTCGACCACGCACCTCCGCCGCGCACCGCGGCGAACGTCTCTCCCGTCGGCACGTCGACGACGACGCCCACCTCGGTGACCCCGTCGACCTCGGCGGCGATGCACACCGCGTAGGAACCCAGGCCGTAGAGAAAGTTGACAGTGCCATCGATCGGGTCGATGACCCAGCGCACGCCGCTGGTGCCGGTCCGGGAGGCGCCCTCCTCGCCGAGCACCCCGTCGTCGGGCCGGGCGCCCAGCAGCCGGTCGACCACCAGGGCCTCGCTGGCCTTGTCCACGGCGGTCACCACGTCCACCACGCTGGTCTTGGTGTCGACGTCGTCGCCGGCGGTGGCCCGGCCCGCGGACACCAGCGCGGCGGCCTCGGCGGCGGTGGCCAGCGCCAGCTCCAGGAGCTCGGCGGACAGGGCGGTGGGCACGTCTGTGGTCACGGGGGGTGATCCTGCCGGAGTGCGGCCTGCACGGCAGCGAGATCGATCACTAGCCTGTCGGCGTGCAGGGCTTCGGAGTGGACGTCGGTGGCAGTGGCATCAAGGGGTGCCTGGTCGACCTGGACAGGGGTGAGCTGATCGGGGAACGGGTCCGGATACCGACCCCGCAGCCGGCCACCCCCGACCCGGTCTACGACGTGATCGGCGACATCGTCGGCCAGTTCGACTGGGCGGGGCGCATCGGCGTCACCTACCCCGGCGTCATGAAGAGCGGCGTGGCCTACACCGCCGCCAACATGGACTCCGCCTGGATCGGCACCGACATGGCTGCCGGCGTCGCCACCCGGATCCCGGGTGAGGTGCAGAGCCTCAACGACGCCGACGCAGCCGGGCTGGCCGAGATGGCCTACGGGGCCGGCAGGGGCCAGCGCGGCCTGGTGCTGATGCTGACCTTCGGCACCGGCATCGGCAGCGCGCTGTTCATCGACGGCCGGTTGGTCCCCAACACCGAGTTCGGTCACATCGAGGTCGACGGCGCGGACGGCGAGAAAGCCGCTTCCGCTGCGGCCCGCGACCGCGAGGACCTGAGCTACCCGGACTGGGCCAAGCGGGTCGACCGGTACCTGGACACCCTCGAGCGGGGCCTGTGGCCCGACCTCATCGTGGTCGGCGGCGGGGTGAGCAAGAAGGCACACAAGTGGGTGCCGCTGCTGTCCACCCGCACCCGGGTCGTGCCGGCCGAGCTGCTCAACGACGCCGGCATCGTGGGCGCCGCGCTCGCCGCCGAGCAGCGCATCGGGCAGTAGCCGGACGGGCCGTGCCGGCGGGATGTCGCGGTCTCGGCCCGGGGCACAGTCGGCGCACAGCGCAGGCACGCGCCGGGAGCGGGTCGAGGACATACCGCAACTGCCGATGTGCCGCGACACGTCGTTACAATGGTCACGTCCCTCCCGTCACCGGCGCCGCCGGACAGACCCTCTCGTTCCGCAGCCGGTGAGACGCACGTCACCGGTCTGCCGTGCGGGAGCTGTCCGTGCTCCGGCCGGAGGGTCCGCTGCCCGGGGTCAGACCGCCCCCGGGGACGCACCGCAGCACAGGGAGGAACCTGAGTGCCCGCCGCCAAGTCTGCTGCCCCCGAGGCCGCCGCACCGTCCGCCACCACCACTGCTGCCGCCGCACCGACGAAGCGGGCCCCGGCCAAGCGGGCGGCCCGCACCAAGCCCGTGATCAGCCCCTCCCCGCTGGACGCCGCTGCCGCGAACGGGTCGACCACCGCCGTCGTCACCGCCGGCGGCGGCCTGAAGCTCGACGAGGCCGCCGTCGTCGGGAAGGACGGCGTCGCCGTCGCCGACGACAAGCCCGAGGCGGAGGCCGGTGCCACCGAGTTCGAGTGGGACGACGAAGAGGAGAGCGCGGCACTGCGCCAGGCGCGCAAGGACGCCGAGCTCACCGCGTCCGCGGACTCGGTCCGCGCTTACCTCAAGCAGATCGGCAAGGTGGCGCTGCTCAATGCCGAGGAGGAGGTCGACCTCGCCAAGCGGATCGAGGCCGGGCTCTACGGCTCGGAGCGGCTGCGTCAGGTCGAGGCCGAGGGCCAGAAGCTGACCCCGCAGATGCGCCGCGACCTCAACTGGATCGTGCGCGACGGCGAGCGGGCCAAGAACCACCTGCTGGAGGCCAACCTGCGCCTCGTGGTCTCGCTGGCCAAGCGTTACACCGGCCGCGGCATGGCCTTCCTGGACCTCATCCAGGAGGGCAACCTCGGGCTCATCCGCGCGGTGGAGAAGTTCGACTACACCAAGGGCTACAAGTTCTCCACCTACGCGACGTGGTGGATCCGCCAGGCCATCACCCGCGCAATGGCCGACCAGGCCCGCACCATCCGGATCCCGGTGCACATGGTCGAGGTCATCAACA
>JBBSVA010000159.1:0-6318 GCA_038233915.1 Mycobacteriales bacterium
CACGGCCTGGACGACGTAGAGCACCCCGGCCAGCAGGTACAGCGCGGAGCCCCAGACGGTGAGCGCGTAGGCCAGCGGGGCCACCACCGGCGCCGACCAACCGGTGCCGGCGGCCAGCAGCAGGAGCGGGAAGGCGTACAGCAGGATGAAGGTGGCGGCCTTGCCGAGGTAGTGCACCTGCAGCGGCGGCCAGCCCCGGCTGCGCAGCACCAGCAGCACGACGCCGAGCACGGCCTCCCGGGCGACCAGTGTGGCCACGATCCACAGCGGGACGACGTCGCGCAACACGAAGGCGACCAGGGTGGCGACGATGTAGAGCCGGTCGGCCGCGGGGTCCAGCAGCGCGCCCAGCTTGCTGGACTGGCCCAGCACCCGGGCGAGCTTGCCGTCAGCCCAGTCGGTGGCGCCGGAGACCATCAGCACGACCACGGCCCAGCCGTCGGCCTGCGGCCCCAGCAGCAGCCAGAGGAACAGCGGGACACCGAGCAGCCGTAGCACCGACAGCGCGTTCGGGATGGTCCAGACCCGGTCGCCGAGGTCGTCCCGCGAGGGTGCCGGGACAGCTGTGTCCTCGGACCGTCCGTGCGCCCGCGTCACGCAGTCCCCACCCACTCCCCAGCTCCCCGTGCTGCCGGCCACAGGCTAGTGCCACCCACCGACAGACCGGGGTGCAGGACGGCCGCACCCGGCTCTCCGAGCCGGCTCGGAGAGGTCGTGCGGTGTGGTCGTCGTCGAGGTGGCGATCGGCGTCGCTCCGTTGGCCGCCGGTGCAGCCGTTGGCGGTGCAGGGCCCGTGGCCGGTCTGGCCCGCTGAGCTGCGACTCCGGCGCTCGCCGAGAGGCGTAGGTTCGGGCTGTCTCGGTCTCCCCGGGCGCGGCCGGTGGTCGTGCCGGACCGCTGCGGTCAGGCCGGTCCCGTGCACACCTCCCCACCCCCGCCCGGACTCGACGTGCAGACGCGCCTGCCGGAGTCCCCCGCGCCGCTCACCGACGGCAGCGAGGACCGGCTGGTGACCTCCGTGCCGCCGGCCGTCCCGACGCGAGCGTCGGCGACCCTGGTCGCCGCCCGCCAGCTCCTGGACGAGGCCCAGACGCACGGACCACGACGGACGCGTCGGCGGAGCGACCGGGGCCCGGGTTCACGGCGCCAGCACGACCTCCGCGAGCTCATCGGCGAACGACGCGCTGCCCGCGACCGCAGCGGGGGTCCGGCGGGAGTGTCGACCGCGCACGGCTGAGCCGTGCACGGCGCCGCCCTCGAGCTGCGTGCCCCCCGACGGCGGCGGCCTCGACGTCGCGGTGACGTTCCTGCCGGTGGGGTGACCCGGCCAGCGCCTCCGGTCAGGCCAGCAGCCGGGCCACTACCTCCGCCGGCACCGCGGCCGGGGAGGCGAACGGCCGGACGGCCAGCAGCGCGTCGGCCTCGGCCGGGCTCAGCCCGGCGTCATCGGTGAGGACGGCGTGCGCGTGGCCGGTGGGCAGCAGATCCAGCCAGCGCACGGTCGCCGCGGTCAGCGCCTGGGGGGTCAGCTCGCCCTCGACCCGCAGCCGGGCCAGGCCGCCGTCGGGGTAGACGTCCAGCCGCACGTGGGTCGCCGGCGCCGCGCCGGACACCCGGAACCGGTGCCGGGTGTCCGGCTGCACCCGGGTCCGCGGGACCACCGGCACCGGGGCGCCGTCGGGCAGGTCGGTGCCTGGGGCGTCGAACCCGGTCAGCGACACCTCACCCGGGGCGTTGCCGACGAACCACGAGGTGTCGACCTCGATGCGGCGAACGGTGCCGCGGGCGCACAGCCGCACGGTCACGTGGTCGTTGCCGCCGTCGCGGCGGCGGGCGTTCTCCCAGCCCTCCCCCATCAGCCGGGCCCGGCCGGGCTCCAGCAGCTGCAGCGGCGAGCTGTAGAAGGTGTTCGAGCAGTCCACGATGTCGCCGCCGTGCTCCAGCGCGGCGAGGTCGATGGTCCCGGTGAGCAGCCGGGGGTCGGGCACGGGCTCGCCGTGCACCCGGAAGCGGGCCACCCCGCCGTCGGGGTGGATGGACAGCCGCACGTGCGTCCAGCGCCGCTCGTCGGTGACGGCGAAGACGTTATCGGTGTCCCCGGCGATCGCCGACCGCGGCACCAGGGTCGTCCACTCGACGTCGACCAGTTCGGCCGGTGAGGGGTGCCCGGGCAGGCTCGCGGCCTCCACGGACGCGGCCGGCGGGTAGTTGCCGGTGAACCAGGACGTGTCGATGACGACGCCGCGCACCACCCCGGCCACCCCCAACCGCACGACGGCGTGGTCGGAGCCGGGCTCTCGGCGACGGCGGGTCTCCCAGCCGTCGTAGACCTTCCCCTTGTGCCCGAAGTCCTCGACGGAGAAGGCGGCCCGGCCCGGGGTGATCAGGTTCTCCCGCTGGGCGAACAGCTCGTCGTTGGCCCAGACGACGCTGCCGGCCAGCGCCCGGGAGGCGAGGTCGGGCAGCCGCCGGAAGTCGGTGTCGGTGGGCACGGTGGCGGTCATGGTTCTCCTCGGGTGAGCAGCCGCCCTCGCGGCGGCGCGGACAGGTCGATGGGGGCGCCGCGCAGCCAGGTGCTGCGTACGGCGCCGGTGAGCCGGTGCCCGGCGTAGGGGGTGACCGGGTGGCGGTGCTCGAGGACGGCGGCGTCCACCGTCCAGGTCTGCTCCGGGGCGAAGACGCACAGGTCGGCGTCGGCGCCCGCCGCGAGCGCGCCCTTGTGCGTCAGTCCTGCCAGCCGGGCCGGGCCGGCCGCCATCCAGCCGACGACGTCGGCGAGCGAGTGGCCGCGCTCGCGGGCCCGGGTCCACACCGCGGCCAGGCCCAGCTGCAGCGAGCTGATCCCGCCCCAGGCGGCCCCGAAGTCGCCGTCCGGGGGCTGCTTGAGCTCCGGCGTGCTGGGCGAGTGGTCGGTGACGACGCAGTCCAGCAGGCCCTCGGTCAGCGCTGCCCACAGCTGCTCCCGGTTGGCCGCGCCGCGGACCGGCGGGCAGCACTTGACCGCGGTGTCCCCCGCGGGCACCTCGGCGGCGTCGAAGAAGAGGTAGTGCGGGCAGGTCTCGGCGGTGACCGGCAGCCCCTCGGCGCGGGCGGCGCGCAGTACCGGCAGCACCTGGGCGCTGGACACGTGCAGCACGTGCGCCCGCGCCCCGGTGCGCCGGACGGCGTCCACGACCGCGGCCACCGCCCTGGCCTCGGCCTCGTCCGGCCGGGAGCGCAGGAAGTCCGCGTGGTCGGGGCCGTGCGGGTCGGGCGCGCCGGCGACCGTGTCGGCGTCCTCGGCGTGCACGATCGTCAGCCCGCCGAACGCGGCCGCCGCGCGCAGCTGCCCCTCCAGCCCGGCCGCGGACAGCGGCGGGAACTCCGGCACCCCGGAGTCGAGCAGGAAGCACTTGAACCCGAAGACGCCGGCCTCGTGCAGCGGGCGCGCGTCGGCCGCGTTCCCGGGCACCGCGCCACCCCAGAAGCCGACGTCGACCGCGCACCGCCCTCTGGCAGCCGCCCGCTTGGTCTCCAGCGCCGCTACGTCGAGGGTGGGCGGGAGGCTGTTCAACGGCATGTCCAGCAGGGTGGTGACCCCACCGGCAGCGGCCGCGCGGGTGGCGGAGGTGAAGCCCTCCCACTCGGTCCGGCCGGGCTCGTTGACGTGCACGTGGGTGTCGACCAGCCCGGGCAGCAGGACCTCGTCGGCGGCGAGCTCGACCACGAGGTCGCCGTCCAGCCCGGCGGCGAGCGGTTCGACCGCGGCGATCCGGCCGTCCCGGATCCCGACGCAGACGCCGGTCTCCCCCGCCGGCGTCACCGCCCGGGCGGCCCGGACGACGGTGTCGAAGCGCCCACTCACCGGGCCGCCCGGGCGCGGTGCTCCCGCCAGCCGCCGGCCGCCGAGATGTCCTCCAGCTCCGGTGAGCCCAGGGCGTCCCCGCGGAGCACCACGGCCAGCGCCGCCGACCCGTCGGCCAGCTCGATGACGCTCAGCTCCAGCTCGGGAGGCTCGGCCGGGATGAAGGCGTCCCGGACGACGGTGAGCGGGACGTCGTACAGCTCACCGGACACCGGGACACCGCCCTCGGCGACCGGCCACAGCGCCGGGAACCGGTCGCCGACGGAGAAGAACCGGTAGCGGGGCGCGGTGTCGGCGGTGCCCAGGAAGGCGTGCCCGGCGATGCTCGGGTGCACCGAACCCCCGCGCATGCCCTCCCCGTTGACGAACAGCGGGACGGTGGTCGGTCGGTCCATGGCGGGCACCTCTCGGGTCGGATCGGGGAGCAGCTGGGCGGCCAGCCGGCGCAGCAGCGGTGCCGCGTCGGTCATGCAACGGGTGGTGTCTGGTTCCAGGTCGGTCAGCGCGTGCACGGCTGCGAAGCCCGCAGCGCGCACCTGGTCGGGGTCCAGTAGGCACCGCCCGGCGACGGCGACCACCGGGACGCCGGCCGCCCGGGCCCGGGCGGAAACCCCGGCCGGGGCCTTGCCGTGCAGGGTCTGCGCGTCCAGCGAGCCCTCGCCGGTGACCACCAGGTCGGCCCCGGCCAGCGCGGCGTCGAAGCCGACCAGATCCAGGACGACGTCGATGCCCGGTCGTCGGGTGGCGCCCAGGACGGCCAGGGCGCCGAACCCGACGCCGCCCGCGGCACCGGCGCCCGGGGCGGCGGCGAGGTCGTACACCGACGGGCCCAGGACCCCGGCGAGGACCTGCACCCAGCGTGCCAGCCCGGCCTCCAGGGCCGCGACGTCGTCGGTGGTGGCGCCCTTCTGCGGTCCGTAGACCGGTGCCGCCCCGGTCGGGCCGAGCAGCGGGTTGTCGACGTCAGTGGCCAGCACCACCTCGGTGCCGGCCAGGCGCGGGTCCAGCCCGGTCAGGTCCACCCGGGCCAGGCCGGCCAGCGCCGCGCCCCCGGGGGCCAGCGCTGCGCCGGCCGCGTCGGTGAGCCGGGCGCCGAGCGCGGTGAGCAGGCCGGCCCCGCCGTCGGTGCAGGCGCTGCCGCCGACCCCGAGGACGACCCGGGCGCACCCGGCGTCCAGTGCGGCCCGGACCAGGTCACCGGTGCCCGCACTGCCGGCGCTCCGCGGTGCGGGCCGGCCCCCGGGTAGCACGGCCAGCCCGGAGGCCGCGGCCAGCTCGACCACCGCGGTGTCGCCGAGGACGGCGAGCACCGCGGTGGTCGGCGTCCCGGTCGGTCCGGTCACCGACACCATCCGGGTCACCGCCCCGGCGGCGACGGCGGCCGCGGTCGTGCCCTCTCCGCCGTCGGCCACCGGGAGCTGTACGACCTCGGTGCCGGCGGGCAGGCCCGCCGCGACCGCCGCGACGACCTCGGCCGCGGTCAAGCTGCCCTTGAACTTGTCCGGGGCGACGACGACCCGGGCGGGGACTCGCACCGCTCAGTCCAGCGGCTGGAGCAGGGCGGCGTCCAGCGGGAGCACGGCGGTCGGGGCGTGCTCACCCCGCGACGCGAGCTCCTCGAACTCCACGACGGCGTCGATCTCGGTCCCCATCGAGACGTTGGTGACCCGCTCGAGGACGACCTCGACCACGACCGGGACCCGGTGCTCGACGGCCAGTTTCTGCGCCTGCTCCAGCGCCGGCCCGATCTCGTCGGGCTCGGTCACCCGCAGCGCCTTGCAGCCCAGGCCCTCGACGACCTTGACGTGGTCGACGCCGTAGCCGCCGATCTCGGGGCTGTTGATGTTCTCGAAGGACAGCTGCACGCAGAAGTCCATCTCGAACCCGCGCTGGGCCTGCCGGATCAGGCCCAGGTAGGCGTTGTTGACCAGGACGTGCACGTAGGGGATCTGGAACTGCGCCCCGACGGCGAGCTCCTCGATCATGAACTGGAAGTCGTAGTCCCCCGACAGCGCGACGACCGTGGCGTCGGGCCGGGCGGTGGCCACGCCCAGGGCGGCCGGGACGGTCCAGCCCAGCGGGCCGGCCTGGCCGGCGTTGATCCACTGCCGCGGGCCGAAGACGTGCAGCAACTGGGCGCCCTGGATCTGGGAGAGCCCGATCGTGGAGACGTAGGTGGTGTCCGGCCCGAAGGTCCGGTTCATCTCCTGGTAGACCCGCTGCGGCTTGACCGGGACGTCGTCGAAGTCGGTGCGGCGCTGCATCGTCGCCCGGCGGTGCCGGCACGACTCCGCCCAGGCCGAGCGGTCGGGCAGCCCGCCGGCGGCGGCCAGCTCGCGGGCCACCTCGACGAAGACCCGCAGCGCGGCCCCGGCGTCGGAGACGATCCCGTAGTCCGGGGCGAAGACCCGGCCGATCTGGGTGGGCTCGATGTCGACGTGCACGAACGTGCGGCCGCGGGTGTAGGTCTCCAG
>JBBSVA010000160.1:0-6310 GCA_038233915.1 Mycobacteriales bacterium
CCCCCTCGGCGCGCCCGCACCCACGTGCGTCCGACGGCGGCGAGCAGACTCCCACGAACACCCCGGACTCGCTAGGCTCCCGCCACCCGCGTGACGGCGCGGACCATCCCGAGTCATCGCGGAGCAGTCGTGGAGCACAGCCCCGCCGAAGTCGTCGCCTACGTGTTCGTCGGCCTCGCCGTGATCGTGGTGGTCGCCCGGCTGGTGGGCCGGCTCGCCGTCCGGCTGGGTCAGCCCGCCGTCGTCGGGGAGATCATCGCCGGCATCCTGCTCGGTCCCACCCTGCTGGGCGCGGTGCCCGGCGACCTGGACACGCTGCTCTTCCCGCCCGACGTCCGGCCCTACCTCAACGTGCTGGCCCAGCTCGGCCTGGTGCTGTTCATGTTCATCGTCGGCCTGGAGGTCGACCTCAGCTTCATCCGCGGCCGGGAACGGATCGCCTTCTCGGTGTCGGCGGCCTCGATCCTGCTGCCCTTCGCCCTGGGGATCGCCCTGGCCGTCCTGCTGCACCCGCGGCACGACCTCGTCAGGGGCGACCCGGTCGGCTTCGTGGCGTTCGCGCTGTTCCTCGGCGTGGCCATGTCGATCACCGCCTTCCCGGTGCTCGCCCGGATCCTCAGCGAGCGCGGCATGCACCGGACGCCCACCGGTGTGCTGGCGCTGGCCTGCGCCGCGGTCGACGACGTCTTCGCCTGGGCGCTGCTGGCCATCGTGGTCGCGGTGACCGTCGGCGGGTCGATCACCGGCGTCGCCCAGATCCTGCTGCTCACCGTCGGCTTCGCGCTGGTCGTCTTCCTGGTGCTGCGCCCGCTGCTGCGCCGGCTGGTCACCCGCTTCGAGGCCCACGGCCGGCTCACCCCCGACATGCTCGCGGTGGTGCTCGTCGGCGTGCTGGCCAGCGCCTGGGTCACCGAGGAGATCGGGATCCACTTCATCTTCGGCGCCTTCCTCTTCGGGGTCGCGATGCCACGCACCGGGGCCGCCGCGCTCAACCGCGAGGTGCTGGACCGGATCGAGCAGGTCAGCGTGCTCCTGCTGCTGCCGGTCTTCTTCGTGGTCACCGGCCTGGGTGTGGACGTCGGGGGCCTGGACGCCCGCAGCCTGGTCGAGCTGCTGCTGGTGCTGCTGGTCGCCGTCGGCGGCAAGTTCGTCGGGGCCTCGGCCGCTGCCCGCTCCCAGGGCGTGCCCCGGCGGCAGGCCATCTCCCTGGGCGTGCTGATGAACACCCGTGGGCTGACCGAGCTGGTCATCCTGAACATCGGGGTCAGCCTCGGCGTCCTGGACGCCACGGTCTTCACCATGCTCGTGGTCATGGCCGTCGTGACGACGGTGATGACCGCCCCGCTGATGCGGCTGGCCTACCCGCCGCGGATCGTGCAGCGCGACATCGAGGCCGCGGAGCGGGCCGCGCTGGGCCTGGAGGACGCGTTCACCGTGCTGGTCGTGGTCGAGGACCCCGAGCGGGACGCGCCCCTGGTCGCGCTGGCCTGCGACCTGGCCGGTCGTGAGCGTCCGGCGCACCTGGTACTCACCCAGGTGCTGCGCGCCCGGCCAGGACTGGAGGTGGCCAGCGGCCTCGGTCAGGAGCTGGCGCTCATCGCCTCGGCCGGCGACCAGCTGCGCCGCGCCTCCCGGCTGGCGGTCGAGCGTGGACTCAGTGCCTCGGTCAGCGCCCGGTTCAGCAACGACCGCTGGCAGGTGGTTCGCGCCCAGGCCGCGTCCTCGACCGCCGACGTGGTCCTGGTGCGGGCGGGCTGGGATGCCGACGACGCCTCCGCACCCGGGTCCGAGGACCTGACCGCCACGGTCGTCCGGGTGCACGGCGACCTGGCGGTGCTCCCGACCGACGCGCCGGTCTCCCTGCACCTGACCGGGAGCGCGGCCGGCCGGGCCGCGGTGCGGCTGGCCGCCCAGGTCGCCACCGCCCGGTCGGTCCCGCTGGCCGTGGTCGGCGGCGACGGCTGGCGGGCCCGCCGGCAGGTCGAGGGCCTGCTCGAGGGCCTGCAGAAGGCCGGGGTGACGGCGGAGCGGGTGACCACGGCGCCGTCGTCGGGCCTGCACCTGGGCCCGGCCGTCGAGGACGCACCCGCACCCCCCGCCGACGGCGTGCTGCTCACCGTGCTGGCCGGCACCGCCGACCAGGACCGCGACATGCAGGAGACGGTCGCCGACCTGGAGCCCGGTCCCCCGCCCGTCGTCTGACCCGGCTCAGAAGCCCCCGTGCGGGGACTGGAAGGCGAACTGCCGGCCGCCCAGGCGGACCGCGGTGCCCGGCAGCAGCCGGACCGGCTGGCCGGGGATCAGCGAGGACCAGCCCGGCGCACCAGCCGCGGCGACCAGCGTGCCGTTGGCCGAGCCGGCGTCGACCACGACGACGTCCCACTGGTGCAGCCGGACCTCCAGGTGGTGCCGGCTGACCCCGCCGGTGGTGTCCACGACCAGCAGCGGGCGAAGCTCACCGGCGAGCACCCGCTCCTCGCTGTCGGGCTCACGCCCCAGCAGGTAGTCGGCGTCCAGGTTGACCGTGGCGCCGTTGTCGAAGACCAGCAGGCCCAGCGGCGGCCGGACGCCCTCGAGGAAGACCCCGGTCCGCTCGGCCATCCGGATGCCGCACAGCGCGCAGAAGTGCACCCGCGGGTCGTTGAGGTGCCCACGAGAGCACAGGAAGCCGTGCACCGTGGGCCGGTCGTCGGCGGGCTCTGCCGCCAGCGGGACGACGGGCTGCGCCGAGCTGACCACGGGCAGCGGCGCGGCCACCGGCAGCGGGTCGGCCCGGTCGAAGAGCGCCACCGACCGGGCCGGGGCCGGGAGCGGTGCGGGAGGCTCGGACGGGGCGGCCGGGGGTCGGGGCGGCGGCGCGTTCGACACGACCGGGGGTGTCGGGGCGTCCGAGGGCGGACCGACGGCACCCGGCGGAGGCAGCCGCACGGCGGTCGTCGCAGTCGGCCCGAAGGCCCCGGTGTGGCTGGGGGCGGCCACCGGGGACAGCACGGCGGCCCCACCGGGCACCGACCCGCTCTCCAGGTCGACCAGCGGGTGCGGGTCACCGCCGGGATCCTCGCCGGCCGACAGCCGCATCGCCGCGGGCGGCCAGTCGACCGTGCGCTCCAACCGGGGAGTGCCGTCGGCTAGCGGCTCGCCCTCGTCGGCGGACAGCCGCAGGCCCAGCTCGGGCACCTGGGCCAGCGCGCTGCCCACCAGGGTCAGGGCCAGCCCGTCCTCGGTGGCCGCGGCCACCGCGAGGGAGGGCACGGCCGAGCGATCGGCCAACCAGCTGGCCAGCGCGGCCTGCAACCGTCGTCCGGGCGCCCGACTGCCCTCGGCCGAGACCTGGCGGCACAACCCGACCAGCTCGGCCAGGCGTTGGTCACCGGTGTCGGGGGCGGCGGCCCGGGCGCCGGGCGACCGGCCCCAGCCGTCCAGGCCGGCACTGGCCCGCGCGGGGACGGCTACGGCGTCGGGCACCACGACCAGCAGCACACCGGGCATCCGGACGACGAGGTCCGAGCCCGGCACGACGGCGACCGACACCTGGTCGAAGGCCGGCACCGTCGAGGGACCGGGCACGGACGGCGCGGGCACCGGCGGTCGCGGCACCGGCGGGGTGGCCGGGGCGGCGGACCGGCCGGGGATGGGGGGCAGCGGGGCGGAGGGCATCAGACGAGCCGCCCGCCGTTGAAGCGCCAGTGCACGAACGGCACGCGCATCGGACCGTTGGCGATGAGGAACACCCACATCCAGGTGGTGACGAAGTGGATCCCGAAGGCCCAGCCGGACAACGACCCGATCCAGGGGATCGCGCCGCCGGCGAAGAGGAACCAGACCAGCAGCCCCTCGGGGACCATGGTGACCAGCCCGAACAGGGTGGGCCAGTCCTTCTCCCACCGGAACTGCTGGATGCCGTGGTACGCCAGCTCCCACAGCACGCCCAGCACCGTGATCACCAGCAGCACCGAGAAGGTCACCCCGTAGGACGCCCCGATCCCCACCCCGGTCGGCAACAGCGGGGTGATCAGCAGGGTCCAGATGCCGCCGACGACGACGAGCAGGGCGACCCGTGTCTGGATGCGACCGTTCAGGGTGGAGGTCACGGCTCTCTCTCAGGGTGTGAGCGGGGTCGGGGACGGTGGGTCAGATCTGTTTCCCGCGCGCCCACTTCCACCACTGGCTGGTCGATCGGCCGGGGCCCAGCTTCGCGCAGAAGCCCTGCCGGGCCAGGTCGTCGACGATCTCCTGCGCAGCGATCTGCAGGCCCAGGAAGGTGTCGACGCCCGGAAAGTACCCACCCAGCGTCGCGCTCCCGGAGGCGTACACCTTGCCCCCGTTGCGGGTGCCGCGGACCTCGAAGTCGCGCCCGACGTCCAGGCGACCCACCGGGTTGCGACCGGCCCCGGAGTGGTCCAGCAGGTCGGCGAGCACCCGGTGCTCCCGGATGTCGGCCTCCAGACCGGTGCAGTCGATGACGGCGTCGAAGGACCCCAGCTGTGGACCCTGGTCGGAGGAGACGGCGACCTCCACCAGCTCGCCGGTCTTGGTCATCCGATCGATGGTGCCGATCACGACCCGGTACCAGCCCTGGGCCCGCCCACGGCTCAGTTGCTCCTGCCAGTCACGCCGGATAGGGGTGTTCGTGCCACCCATCTCCTTGTAGAGGGCCGCGCGCGCCGGGCCCTCGGTCTTGCGCACCTGCTGCTTGAGCTGGCCACCCCACACGGACTTCGGGTAGTTGAAGCCCTGGTAGGCCCAGCCGTCGGACCCCTTGCGGCGCTTGCGCAGACCGGTGCCGTGCGCCTTGTCGGTGTAGGTCCGGAACAGGTGCACGATCTGGGTCTCCAGCCGCAGCCGGTCCCGGTCGTCGATGAGCCGCTGCAGCACTCGGGAGGCCACGATCCCGCCGCCGCGGACAAGTACCACACCGGGCTTGGCCTTGAGCTTCTCGTAGACGTGCTCGTGCGGCTCGTAGGCGTTGACCACGCTGGCGTAGTCGTTGGTCGCCGTCCGGTACTCCTGCAGGTCGCCCAGGAACTTCAGCCCCGGGTAGCCGACCGCGACGTGCACCCATTGGCTGCGGTAGGCGATCCGTCGGGTCGCCGCCGCGCCCTGCGGGGGCGTCAGGATCGTGAAGTACCCGCCCCCGACACGGCGGCGGACCATCCGCACCTGGCCGCGTACGACCATCTCGGGGTACCGGATGCGGTGCATCTCCTTCTCCATCGAGGTGAAGGCATGCCCCGCCTTCGGCGTGTAGTAGTTCGACCAGATCGGCTCCACCAGCACGTTCCACAGCTGTCGCGGGTTCTTCTCGGCGAACGCCTCGCGCAGCGCGTAGCTGGGGAAGCCCCAGATGTTGTCCGGCGTGGACGCCGAGTCCGACCGCAGCCGCTCGGTCCGCGGGACCTGGGACACCCTCGTCAGGTACTCGTAGCTCTGCCACGGCGTCTCCAGCGGCGTCAGCACTCGCATCGCGGACGTCGGCACCCCGCAAACCCGCAGGTAGTCCGCGGTCACGAAGGACCCGATCCCCCCGCCGACGGTCACGAACGGCACGTCGACGACGGGGATGCCGTGGTCGGCGAGCATGGCGTCGGTCCAGACGTCGGTAGCGATCAGGGCGTCGCTGAGGTCACCGGGTGCGCGGGGCGGTGGGGCGAGCGGTGTCTGGCTCACGGGGGCCTCGAGTCGAGCGTGGACGGGCAGCGTCCGGGGAACTGTCGAGCCCAGGGGCCTCCGCTGTCAACGCCTCCGGCCCTCCGGGGCCCACGTTCCTGCGCCCGGGCGACACGGAACGGCCCCGGACCGGCCCCGGCCGCCGCGCCACTAGCATCGGGCGGCGCCGGGGACCTCGTCCGGCAGGTTGCGGGACGGGAGGCACGTGGAGTCAGGTCAGTTCGGTGCCTACCGCATCGAGGAGCTGATCGGCCGCGGCGGCATGGGCGAGGTGTACCGCGCCTACGACACCGAACACCGCCGCACCGTGGCCCTGAAGGTGCTCTCCGCCGGACTGGCCGGGGACGCCGCCTACCGGGAGCGGTTCCGCCGCGAGGCGCACGCCGCGGCCCGGCTGTCCGAGCCGCACGTCGTGCCGATCCACCGCTACGGCGAGGTCGAGGGTCGGCTCTTCCTGGACATGCGCCTGGTCCAGGGCGCAGACCTCGGCGATCTGCTGCACGACGGCGGTGCCCTGGAGCCTGCCCGCGCCGTGTCGATCGTCGGCCAGGTCGCCCGCGCCCTGGACGCCGCGCACGCCGAGGGTCTGGTGCACCGCGACGTGAAGCCCTCCAACGTGCTGGTCACCGGCGAGCCCGGCGAC
>JBBSVA010000161.1:0-6292 GCA_038233915.1 Mycobacteriales bacterium
CCAAGAGTTGGCACTCTCGATATCAATCAACCAAAGGAACCCATCCCAGCAAGCCCTCCGAAGAAGACACCCCAGGACTGGGGTAAAACATATGGCACTGACTTTCGGCACGCTGTTGAGTTCTCAAGGAGCGGACGCGCAAGATTCCCGGCCTCTCGGCCATCGCGTTCTTGGCGGCTGCTACACGTTACTCCACGATCCGAGTTGGTCAACCCCGAGGGCTGGCGCTCGCGGTTCGGACTGTCGTCCGCCCCGGTGTTTCGCGGTGCAGGGGGAACCATACACGCCCCCGGGAGACCCTCGCAGCGGGGTCCCCCGAGGGGGGTCCAGGGCCCCTCGGGGTGAGCCCTACACCGAGGCTGAGCAGGGCGGACGCTGGGATCACGCGACGCCGCGAGGGCGGAACTGGACGCTCACCCGGGGGCCGACCGGCTTCGCCGTCTTCGGGATGGCGTGCTGCCAGGTGCGTTGACACGAACCGCCCATGACGACGAGGTCCCCGTGGCCGAGCGTGAAGCGCCGCGCGGCGCCACCACCGACCGGGCGCAGCACCAGAGCGCGGGGTGAGCCGAACGAGGCGATCGCGACCATCGTGTCCTGGTTGCGGCCTCGGCCGATCGTGTCTCCGTGCCAGGCCACGGAGTCCCGCCCGTCCCGGTAGAGGCACATGCCGGCCGAGACGAACGGCTCGCCGAGCTCGGACTGGTAGTGCGCGTCCAGGGCGGACCGGGCCTGGGTGAGCAGGGGGTGCGGGAGCACCTCGTCACCGCCGTACCAGCGGAGCAACCGGGGGACGTCGACCTCGCGGTCGTACATCTGGCGCCGGTCGGCCCGCCAGCCGATGTCACCGAGCAGGACCTCCAGCACCTCGTCGGACCCCTCGACCCAGCCGGGCAGGTGGTCGATCCAGGCACCCCGGTCCAACTCGTGCCGCACGAGCCGGCCGGCGAGCGGCGTCAGGACGGCGGACTCGGCGACGTCCCACATCGAGGGCTGGTGAGCCACAGACATGTCCACAGGCTAACCGGGTTTCGAACAGGTGTGCGAAACCCTGTGGACGGACGGCGGGTCAGGCGGACAGAGCCAGCACGAAGGGCAGCACGCCCGGTGCGCCGGCCCGGCGGAGCTCCCGACCGGCGACGGTGACGGTCCACCGGGAGTCAGCCAGATCGTCGACCAGCAGCACCGGACCGTCGAGCTCGGCGAGCCGGGCGCGCAGCTCGTCTCCGACGGTGATCCGCCGCCACACCCCGGCCAGCCGGAACGCAGAGTTGCCACCCGGTCCCCCGGTGGGTCCGCCGTGCTGCAGGGTCATCTCCCCCAGGTGGGGCAACCGGCCCAGGCGGGACAGTCCCTCGGCCACGCCGCGGACCAGGGCGGGTCGACGCCGGGACGGGACGGAGACGACGCCGACCGGACGGTCGGCCCAGTCCCACGAGCCGAGCACCCGGGCACACGCGCTCATCAGCTCGTCGGTGGGCGGCGCGTCGTTGGCGACGCCGGGCCGGATCACCCGGTGCGAGACGTCGTATGCGGCGTCCGGGTCCTCCTCGAGCGGAGGCGCCTCGAGGTCGTCGGCCAGGGTGGCCACGCCACCCACGCCGTCGTCCCCCAGCAAAGTGCGCAGGCGCTGGCCCCAGCCCAGGTCGGTCAACCGGGCGACGGCGCGGCCAGCCAACACCTGGTCGCCGGGCGCGATCTTGCCCTTCACGTCGACACCGAGCCGGTCGGCGCCGGTGGGCCACTGGGCCCGGGGTGGCAGCTCCACGCCGGGTCGGTCCAGGCGCGCGGTGGCCGCCGCGGAGGCCGCGGCCGGGATGTCGGTGGCGTACCAGGGGCCGGCGCAGACGTCGCACCGTCCACAGGGTGCGGCGGTCGGGTCGTCCAGCGCCGTCTGCAGGAAGGCCATCCGGCACTCGGCCTCCCCCACCGGCTTGGCGTAGGCGAGCATCGAGCGCTGTTCGGCCTCCCGGGTGCGGGTGACCCGGGCGTACCGGTCGGCGTCGTAGACCCAGGGCACCCCGGTCGAGCGCCAGCCGCCCTGCACGCGCTCCACCGCGCCGTCGACCGAGAGCACCTTGAGCAGCAGCTCCAGCCGGGAGCGCCGAACGTCGGCGACGGTCTCCAACCGGGCGACCGACCACGCCTTCCCGTCGGCCATCGCGGTCAGCACCGAGGCGGCGTGGTCCTCCCGCGGCATGGACGACGTGGCGAACCACTGCCAGATCGCGATGTCCTCGGGGCCGGGGAGCAGCAGCACGTCGGCGTGGGAGACGGCACGGCCGGCACGACCCACCTGCTGGTAGTAGCTGACCGGGGACGACGGCGCCCCCAGGTGCACGACGAACCCCAGGTCGGGCTTGTCGAAGCCCATGCCCAGCGCCGAGGTGGCCACCAGCGCCTTGACCCGGTTCTCCCGCAGCGCCTCCTCGGCGTCCTTGCGGTCGGCGTCGTCCAGGCGGCCGGTGTAGGAGCGCACCTCGTGGCCTGCGTCGCGCAGCAGCGCGGCGGTCTCCTCGGCCGCGGCGACGGTCAGCGTGTAGACGATGCCGCTGCCCGGCAGGTCCTCCAGGTGGGCGGCTAGCCAGGCGAGCCGGGCCCGGTCGGTGTCCAGCCGGAGCACGCCCAGCCGCAGTGAGTCCCGGGCCAGTGGACCGCGCACCGTCGTGACGTCGACACCGCCGGAGCCCAACTGCTCGGCGACGTCGGCGACCACCCGCTCGTTGGCCGTCGCGGTGGTGGCCAGCACCGGGGTCCCCGCCGGGAGTCGGCCCAGCAGCTCGCGGATCCGCCGGTAGTCGGGCCGGAAGTCGTGCCCCCAGTCGGAGACGCAGTGCGCCTCGTCGACCACCAGGAGCCCGCAGCGCTCGACCAGGCCGGGCAGCTGCTCGTCCCGGAATCGCGGGTTGGTCAGCCGTTCCGGGGAGACCAGCAGGACGTCCACGTCGTCGGCGGCGAGCCGGGCGGCGACGTCGTCCCACTCGGTGGCGTTGGCGCTGGAGATCTCGACGGCCTTGATGCCCGCCCGGGCGGCCGCGGCCACCTGGTCACGCATCAGCGCGAGCAAGGGGGAGACCAGCAGGGTGGGGCCCGAGCCGCGACGGCGGAGCAGGGCGGTGGAGACGAAGTAGACCGCGGACTTCCCCCAGCCGGTGCGCTGCACGACCAGCGCCCGCTGGCGCCGCTCGACCAGTGCGGCGACGGCGGCGTCCTGGCCCTCTCGGAACACCGCGTCGGGCCGGCCGGTGAGCTCGCGCAGCACCCCGAGGGCCTCGTCGGCGAGTTCTCCGGGTGCCACAGCGGTGCTCATGGACCCGACCCTAGGCACCCCCTCCGACAGTGCCCGGCCCGGCGTGCGCGACCTGTGGACGACGGGGGAGGATGGCACCCGATGCTGCCGCCGGACAACCACGTGCACTCCGAGTTCTCGTGGGACACCGGGCCCTGGGCCTCGATGGCCGAGTCCTGCGAGCGGGCCGTCGCGATGGGCCTGCCGGCCGTGGCGTTCACCGAGCACCTGGACTTCACCGTCTGGGCCGCCGAGGACCGGGCCGGCCGGGACGGGCTGGTGGACCGGCACCCGGCCAACCAACGACCGATCGACGTCGAGGCCTACGCCGCCTCGATCGCCGAGTGCCGGGACCGGTTCCCGGAGCTCCGGGTCGTGTCCGGGGTCGAGGCCGGCGAGCCGCACCTGTTCGCGGCCAGCGTGCAGGCACACCTGGCGGCCGCTCCGGTCGACCGCGTGCTCGGCTCGCTGCACTCGTTGACCGACGGCGACCGACTGGTCGGCGTCAACCGGATGCTGACCCGCTCGGGTGCTGACGCCACGATGCGCCGCTACCTGGCCGAGATGGCTGCGATGGTCCGGGCCAGCGACGTGTTCCAGGTGCTGGCGCACGTCGACTTCCCCCGCCGCTACTGGCCCGGCGGCCGGGACCGGTACGCCGAGGAGCCCTTCCAGGCCGAGTACCGCGAGGTGTTCCGGGCCCTCGCCGAGACCGACCGGGCACTGGAGGTGAACACGACCAGCCCGCTGGCCTCGGTCGAGCTGGTCCGCTGGTTCCGGGACGAGGGCGGGGGCGCGATCAGCTTCGGCAGCGACGCGCACACCCCCGCGGCGGTGGGCCAGCGGTTCGACCTGGCTGTGGACGTGGTGGAGGCGGCCGGGTTCCGCCCGGGCCGGGACCGCTTCGACTTCTGGCGGGCCTGAGCTCCGAGGACACCAGACAAATACCTCAGCGCTGAGAGATTTTTACTTCAGCACTGAGAGATCTCGGGCTAGGGTCCGTCCATGACCTCTCAGCGCCGTGTGGTGATCGCCCTCGGCGGCAACGCGATGACCGGCCCGGACGGCTCGGCCACCCCCGCCGCCCAGCGCGCCGCCATCGTCATCGCCGCCGGCCACGTCGCGGACGTCGTCGCCACCGGGGTCGAGGTCGTGGTCACGCACGGCAACGGTCCCCAGGTCGGGAACCTGCTGGTCAAGAATGAGCTGGCCGCGCACGAGGTGCCCCCGGTCCCGCTGGACTGGAACGTCGCGCAGACCCAGGCGACGATCGGCTTCACCATGGTCGACGAACTGGACGCCGCCCTCGCTGCCCGCGGGCTGACCCAGCGGACGGCAGCGCTCGTCACCCGCACCCTCGTGGACGCCGACGACGCCGGTTTCCGGGAGCCCACCAAGCCGGTCGGCCGCTTCCTGCCGCTGGAGCAGGCGCAGCGCTTCATCGACCTCGGCCAGACCTGGGAGGACCGCGGCGAGAAGGGCTGGCGCCGCGTGGTCGCCTCACCCGAACCCCGCTCGGTGCTGGACTCCCCCGCCGTCCGGGCACTGGCCGGGGCCGGTTTCGTCGTCGTCTGCGCCGGCGGTGGCGGGATCCCCGTCGTCGACGACGGCCGGGACCACGACGGGGATACGACGGCCCTGCGTGGCGTCGAGGCCGTCATCGACAAGGACCTGACAGCCGCGTTGATGGCCGCCGAGCTCGGCGCGGACACCCTGGTCATCGCCACCGACGTGGACCACGTGATGGTCGACTTCGGCACCCCGCAGTCCCGCCCGCTGGGCCGGGTCACCACCACCGAGCTGCGCGCGCACGCCGCAGCCGGCCAGTTCGCCCGCGGCAGCATGGGCCCCAAGGTCGAGGCCGCCCTGCGGTTCGCCGACGTCGGTGGGACCCGATCCGTGGTCACGTCGCTCGAGCACATCGCCGACGCCGTCGCCCGTGACGACGTCGGCACCACCGTCACCGCCCCCTGACCCGCCCCCGAGAAGGAGAACCGCCGTGCCCGCACCGATCGAGGTCCGCAAGGTCCCGCTGCACAACGTCAGTGACGCCTCCGAGCTCGCGAAGCTCATCGACTCCGGCGTCATGGAGGCCGACCGCGTCGTCGCCGTCATCGGCAAGACCGAGGGCAACGGCGGCGTCAACGACTACACCCGGATCATCGCCGACCGGGCCTTCCGCGAGGTCCTGATGGCCAAGGGCACCCGCAGCGAGGCCGAGGTCAAGCAGATACCGATCGTCTGGTCCGGCGGCACGGACGGCGTCATCAGCCCGCACGCCACCATCTTCGCCACGCTCCCCGAGGACGCCGTCGAGAAGACCGACGAGCCCCGCCTGACCGTGGGCTTCGCGATGAGCGAGGTGCTGCTGCCCGAGGACATCGGCCGGATCACCATGGTGGAGAAGGTCGCCGAGGGCGTCCGCCGCGCGATGGCCGAGGCCGGCATCACCGACCCCGCCGACGTGCACTACGTGCAGACCAAGACCCCGCTGCTGACCATCGAGACGATCCGCGAGGCCAAGTCGCGCGGCCAGGAGACCTACTACGACGAGCCGCACGGCTCGATGGACCTCTCCAACGGCACCACGGCGCTGGGCATCGCGCTGGCCCTGGGCGAGATCGAGCTGCCCGAGCAGAAGCAGGTCATGCGGGACTTCTCGCTGTTCTCCGCCGTCGCGTCCTGCTCCTCGGGCGTCGAGCTGGACCAGGCTCAGATCGTCGTCGTGGGCAACGCCCGCGGGCAGGGCGGCAACTACCGGATCGGCCACTCGGTCATGAAGGACGCGTTGGACACCGACGGCATCTGGGACGCCATCCGCGAGGCCGGTCTCGAACTGCCCGAGCGTCCCCGCACCTCCGACCTGGGCGACAACCTGGTCAACGTCTTCCTCAAGTGCGAGGCCGACCCGACCGGCTACGTCCGCGGCCGTCGCAACGCCATGCTGGATGACTCCGACGTGTTCTGGCACCGCCAGATCAAGGCCACCGTCGGCGGCGTCGC
>JBBSVA010000162.1:0-6221 GCA_038233915.1 Mycobacteriales bacterium
AACCCTCCCCCGACGACGACGACGACTGGGCGGGACTGGCTCATGACGACTCCTGACGAGTGCGGGCTGGACGGTCACCGCGCCGTTGCGACTTCCACCTCCTGCCCAGCCCGCTCTGGGGTGAACCCGTTTCGTGTGTCACCCGGGGAAGGCCTGCTCACATCGCTGAGCCGGGATTCCGGACGGCCCGCCCTGGAGGTGCTCGACCAGGTCAGAGCTCGGTGACCTCGTAGGTGTGCCCGGCCGCGCGCAGCCGGTTCACCAGCACCGTCCCCAGCGCGGTGGACGGCGTCAGCGACCCGGCCCGATCGGGCAGCCGGTCCCCGTCGAGGGCCAGGGCCAGCGCGCTCTGACCGAGCATCACCGCGGTGGCGGCGTACCCGGGGTCACCGGAGCCGGCAGCGATCGAGCGGAACCGGCGGCCCGACGTCGTCGTCCCGGTGGTCACCATGCGGAAGAACCCGTTCTCCCGGGTCTTTTCGTCCGGACCCGTGCCCGGCGCCGGCAGCACCCGGTCCAGCACCTTCGCGGTGGGCCCGAACCCCATCGCCGCGACCACCGCACCCAGACCACCCGTGATCGCCGCAGCGGTGACAGCGCCGGTGACACCCCTCCCGGCGGCCATCACCTCGCCGTAGGAGAAGTCCCGGCCGTACGCCCAGCCCTGCAGGGCGTTGCTGCGCCGGACGACACGGGTGTTGAACGACGCCATCACGAAGGGCGCGGTCCAGCGACCAGCCTCATCCCGGGAGGGGGCTGCGGCGTCCCGGGGCTGGCGGGTGTCGGGCTCGGCGGCGCGATCGGGGCTCAGCGCGTACGGGTCGCCGGCCGCCTCCCCCAGTGCCGGATCGGCCTTGACCGCGGCCAGTTGCGTGCGCAGCGAGTCGACGGTGCCGCCGCTGAAGCCGCCCTTGGCGGTCGCCACCGTCTGCACGTCGGCGAGCGTCCCGGCCCCCTCGGCCCGCGCGTGTCGGGCGAGCTCGGCGACGGCGAGGTCGGATGGGATCGAGTCGTAGCCGCAGGCGTGCACGATCCTCGCGCCGCTCCCCTGGGCCAGGGCGTCGGTGGCCCGAGCCGCCTCGCGGACGAAGAGCACCTCGCCGGTGAGGTCGGCGTAGTGCGTCCCGGCACGGGCACATGCCTCGACCAGCGGCAGGCCGTGCCTGGCGTACGGACCGACGGTGGTGACCAGGGCGGTCGTGCCGGCGGCCAGGTCGGCGAGCGCGCCCGGGTCGGTGGCGTCGGCGACCAGCACCGGCCAGCTGCGCCCCCCTTGCGGCAGCGCCGCCCGGACGGCCTCGACCCGGGCCCGGGACCGCCCGGCCAACGCGATCCGTGTGCCCGCGGGAGCGTGGACGGCCAGGTGCTCGGCGACGAGCCGGCCGACGAAGCCGCTCGCGCCGTAGAGGACGAGGTCGTGTGCGCGCTCGGTGCTCATCGGGCCATCCTGACGGGAGCGGTCACCCGCCGCCCGGCGGAGCGCACGGGGCGGCCACCGAGGAGGAGTGCATGGACGACGAACCCCGGGTCCGGGTGACCCTGGACCACTGCGACCACATCACCGGCCCGTTCTTCCACGGGACGGGCACCATCTTCGAGCCCGGCGACGAACTGGTGCCCGGTCGGACGTCGAACTTCCAGGCCGACCGGGTCATGCGCAACGTCTACTTCGCCGCCGTCGTGGAGACCGCCGTCTGGGGCGCGGAGCTGGCCACGGCGCTGACCGGCACCCCGGGACGCGGCCGGGTCTACGTGGTCGAGCCGACCGGCCCGTTCGAGGACGACCCGAACGTCACCGACAAGAAGTTCCCGGGCAACCCCACCCAGTCCTACCGGACCCCTCACCCGCTGCGCGTCGTCAGTGAGCTGGCGGACTGGGAGGGGCACCCGCCGGAGGTGCTCACCAGCATGCTGGGCGCGCTGACCCGGCTGCGCGAGGAGGGCCTCGACATCATCGAGGACTGACAGTCAGGCCCGGCGTTGCTGCACCAGTGGGCAGGTGAACGGATCGCGCTCGCCCAGCCCGACCCGGTTCAGGTAGCGGACGACAATGCCGTAGGAGTCGACCAGGCTGGTCTGCGTGTAGCGGACGCCGTGCTCCTCGCAGAACCGCCGCACGATGGGCTGGGCCTGCCGCAGCGCCGGCCGCGGCATGCTCGGGAAGAGGTGGTGCTCGATCTGGTAGTTCAGCCCGCCCATGGCGACATCGGTGACCCGACCGCCGTCGATGTTGCGGCTCATCAGCACCTGGCGGGACAGGAAGTCGATCCGGGTCCCGGCGGGCACGATCGGCATGCCCTTGTGGTTCGGTGCGAACGCCCCGCCCATGAGCAGACCGAACAGACCCAGCTGGACGGCGAGGAACGCAGCCGCCTTTCCCGGCGGGAGCACCACCAGCACCGTGACGAGGAAGCCCACCAGGCGCACCGTGATCATGCCCAGCTCGAGCCGACGGTGGGGCATCCCGCGGCGGGTGAGCAGCTCGCGGATGCCGGCGAGGTGCAGATGGACGCCTTCAAGCAGCAGGAGCGGGAAGAACGCCCAACCCTGGCGGTCCAGGAACCAGCGGGCGGCCGGGTTCGTCCGGCTCGGCGCGTCCGCGGGGTCGAACACCAGGACGCCGGTGTGGATGTCGGGGTCACGGTCCACCTGGTTGGGTCCGCTGTGGTGCCGGTTGTGCTTGCTGGTCCACCAGCCGACCGAGAGCCCGGCGCACGCCCCGGCGATGATCCTGGCCGCCCAGGCGTTGGCGGTCGAGGAGGCGAACACCTGGCGGTGCGCCGCGTCGTGCCCGAGGAAGCCGAACTGGGCGCTGGTGACGGCAAGGATCGCGGCCACCGCCAGCGTCCACCAGGAGTCCCCGATGGCGACGAACGCGACCCAGGCGCCGGCGGTCACACCGAGCACGACCGCGGTCGTCGCCGCGTAGAAGCCAACCCGGCGGCGCATCAGGCCGGCTGCCTGGACCTCCTCGGCGAGCTGGGCGTAGAGCGTCGGGGGCCGGGCCGCCGTCCGAGCCCGGGCGGCGGGGGCGGAGGCGCTCTCGAGGGCCGTCATGTCGGGGGCGCTCAGCTCGCGACGCGGCGGACGGCGGACCGGACGCTGGTGACGCCCTGACCGAGCACCCCGGTGAGCAGGGCGGGCGCGGTGCGCTGCTGCTCCCCCTGCTGCGCGGCGAGCACGATCAGCACGCTGGTCAGAGCCGGGTTGACCCACTGCAGCGGCTTGAGCGCGGCCTGCCCCTCGGCGACGTCGGCCGGGGTGCCCGCACCGGGCTCGGTGGCGCCGGCGGCCGGGGCCGGGGAGGCCTTTGCCGTCTTCGCACCTGCCACGCCACTGGCCAGCGTGGTGCCCATGGCGGCGGCGGTCAACACCGCCTTGAGCAGCGTGTTCGCGCCGGCGCCGTGCTGGGCGGACACCCGGCCACGGTCAGCGCGGGCCATGCCGATGGACCCGACCAGGTGGGCCCCGATGGCCGCGGCCTGGACCGGCGCCCACCTCGCCCAGCCGACCGAGCTCAGCCGGGTGCGCTCGCTGGGGTCGGTAGCCGCCGCAGCGGCACCGTTGACGCCGACGGCGCCCATCAGGCTGCCGCCGAACCACGCAGCGAGGCCGATGTCATGCAGGGAACGGAGGACGGTGTGCCGATCGGCGGTCATGGTGACTCCGGGGGTAGGGGTCGGCAACGACGTGCCGGGAGGGAGCCCGTGGCGGGTGTGCAACACAACCGCAGACCACGGGTCGATGGGCCCGCCGGTTCCTGGACGGGGTGGTGCGGACACTCCCGCAGCGACTACCCGTCTCCGGCGGGCCGAACCACGCCTGATCCCCGAGGCGCCCGGGAACGACCGAGGGACGGGGTCCCCCGGGGCGGACTCGGTCCGCGGCAGTTGGCCGTGTTGGCCCTCGGCGGCCTGGAGACCCCGGCGGGCCTGGCGGTTGCCGACGTGGAGACCGCGACCGGCCTGCAGCGGCCGAACGTGCACACGTTGCTGCAGCGACTCACCGAGCTCGGCCACCTGGAGCACGTGCCGGACGAGCGCCCCACCCGGTGGCGCAAGCCCCGGCGCGGGTGACCGCGGGCGCTGCGTAGCGGCCAGGCCGTCACGGTCTCGCGCGTCTTCGACCCGGCCCTGGTCTTGGTGGCCTTCGTGTGCGTGGTCTCGATGTCGAGGAGGACGACCTCGCGACCGGGAACTCGGCGCTACGAGGTCACAGCAGGATGGCGTGCTGACGGACGGTATCCAGGCAGTCGGTCAGGGCCGGCTTGGCGCCGTACACCATCCCCATGGCCCGCCGGTAGGCCTCGGTGACCTCGGCGACGTGCGGGCCGGCGGTGGCGAACGCCGGACTGGTGCCGTACCCGTCGACAGGTCGGGGTGTGAACGGCCACCCGGCGGCCTTACTGTGCGCGTCAACGTCTGTGGCGAGTGCGGCGACGCCGTCGGGTCCCAGCTCGGTCAGCGCCGCGCGCACCGGCTCGTGCTGCAGGAGTTGGTGGATGTCGTAGTAGTGCCGGGCCGCCCGACTCAGCTTCAACGCGTCGTCCTCGCCGACCGCGCGGGTGGCGAGGTCGTGCAGGGCGGCCATCTTCTCCAGCAGCGTCCGCTCCGGCGCCAGGACGTCGACGGTGACGGGCGCCCACTCCTCCCAGGTGTCGGCAGGCTCACCGAGCTCCCTCTCGGCGTACTCGGCGATCAACGAGCGGAGCTGGTGCCGGGCGTGGGGCTGGGTGCCGCCGCGGGAGCCCATCTCCAGCAGCACGCCGTCCTCAGCGGCCGGGGAGGAGAACTCGCGCGGGTAGACGAAGCGCACCGCGCGCTTGACACCCCGAGTGGAAGCCCCGCCGGGCCGGCAGGCGTCCTCGGCGAAGCACAGGTGCGTTCGCGCGTTGGCCGCCAGCGCCTTGAGGGCCTTGTCGCGCGCCTTCTCGCTGGCGCCGGCGGGGAAAACGACGAGCAGGTCGACGTCCTCAGAGAACCGTTCGATCAGCCCGAACACCCGGGACAGGCTCGTGCCGCCCTTGAACACGGCCTGCACGTGGGCCTGCTCGGATCCGACGGTGATCGGCACGCCGACGGCGACGGCCCGCAGGACCTCGGTGACCCAGAAGTCCTTCTCCACGAAGGCCGCGTCGATGTTCAAGGCCTCCGCGGTTGCGCGGACCAGCACCGACAGTGTCTCCAGGTCTTCGCGGAGCCGGGGTGGTGCGGTAGGTGAAGTGTGTTCGGTCACCGGCAGGCCGCGGGCGCGAGCGGCCCGAGCAGCTCCTCGGCGGCCCTGACCACCGTGGCGTTCCGCTCGTGCCGCACCGCCGTGAGCACCTTCGCGGGGTCGATGGCGCCGTCGCGCACCTTGGCCTTCACCGCGGCGGCGACCTCCGACCAACTAGCCTCGCTGGCCAGCCGCCAGTCGCGTAGCAGCTCCAGCACCGCGACCTCCAGGTAGTTCAACTCCCGGCGGGCCATGTTGTTGCGCTTGTGGATCCGCACTCCGGGCACCCCGGTGGGTACCGGTGAGGCGCTGGCCAGCTCGGGGACTGCGGGCACCTGCGTAGTCAGGCCGAACGCCCGCGCCGCGGACACCCCCGACGGCCCGACACCGCAGCGGCCCAGGGTCTCCAGGGCGACGTCCTCGACCGGAGGCTTGGTCATGCCATAGCGGGTCTTCTTGCCCTTGAAGTACAGCCCCCGACGGACACGGACCAGCTCTTCGCGCTTCACCGCGCGATGCGCAGCAGCGCGGGCAGCAGCTGGTGAGCCGGGCAGCTCCTCCAGGTGCAGGTAGGAGCCGGCCAACCTGTCCGCAATGTAGGCGGCCGGAGTCAGCACAGCGGTGGTCATGTCATGAAACAGTACCGAGAACGTGACACGGGAGCAAGGTGCCCCGGCCGGGGGACCAGTGGGTACTCACCCTGTCGGGTGAGCGGAACCTGGGGCCGTCGGACCCTCGCGCGGCTGATGTCCGAGGCAGGGTGCCCGCAGGCCAGCGCTCATGACTTCACCTCCGCCGACGACGGACCACAGTCCCAGCCGTTGACGTGGAGACCGCGACCGAACTGAAGCCGCCGAACGTGCACCAGCTGCTGCAGCGCTTCACGGCGCTCGGCCACCTGGAGCAGGTTCGGGACGAGCGGCCGGCCCGGTGGCGACGACCTCAGCCGGCCGGTGGGCGGTAGGCCCGCACGCCGTCGGAGGCTGCGACCGCATGCGGTGCATCGT
>JBBSVA010000163.1:0-6169 GCA_038233915.1 Mycobacteriales bacterium
CCGCTGGCGAGGAAGGCGTTGGAGATCCCAGACGGGCACCGGCCACCCCCGCTCCGGTGTCGGTCGACGGCGGGACGCTACCGACCGGATCGAGAGCTGCCCAGCGCCCGCGGGTCAGGCGGGGGCGGTGGCGCGCGCGGCCTCGGGAGCCGCGTGCCCGGCTGGTGCCGCCGCGGTCCGCTTCTCCTGCTCGTAGCGGGCGGTGGAGTGGGTCCCCATCGCGATCACCAGGGCGGTCAACAGCAGGAACCCCACCAGGGTCACGGCCGGCCACAGCACCATCGGTTCAGACTCCCCGTCGTCGTTCGATGCCCCCGGCAGGAGCGCGTCACTGTCGACGGTGGTGCCCGCCTCATCAGCCGTCGAACCACCCGACCGGGGGAAGTGACGTGAACTCCCCGTGACGAAGGACTGCACGCCGGAGTCGGTGGCGCGGCGCACCCTGCCCCGTGGTGTCATCAGTGCCGGCGGTCCCCGCCGTCCCTCGACACTCGGAGGTCCCCGTGCGCACCCGCACCCCTGCCGTCGGGATGCTCGTGTTCACGCTGGCTCTCGGTGTCACCACGCTCTCCCTCCTGCAGTCCCTCGTCGTCCCGATTCTGCCGGTCATCGCCGAACAGCTCGGGGTCGGCGCCGGCGCAGCCGGGTGGGTGCTGACGGCGAACCTGCTGGCGGCCGCGGTGCTCACCCCGGTGATCGGCCGGCTCGGGGACACCCTGGGCGAGCGCCGGGTGGTCCTCGGCGTGCTCGCCGTGATCACCGCGGGCACCCTGCTCGCCGTCCTGACCACGTCGTTGCCGCTGCTGCTGATCGCCCGCGTGCTGCAGGGTGCCTCCTACGGGCTGTTCCCGTTGTCGATCTCGATCCTGCGTCGCGAGCTGCCGGTCGGCCGGCTCACCGTGGCCATGTCGATCGTGTCCAGCACGCTGGCCGTCGGCGGGGTCATCGGCCTCGTCGGCACCGGCCTGCTGACCGCGGACGGCGGGGACTACCACCACCCGTTCTGGCTGGGCCTGGGCATCTCGGTGGTCGCGTTCGCCCTCGCCGCGTGGGTGCTGCCCGAGCGCGAGGCCAGCGCGACCGGCGGGGTCGACTGGTGGGGCGCCGTGGTGCTGGGTCTCGGCCTGGTGCTGCTGCTGCTGCCGCTGTCCCAAGGCCACACCTGGGGCTGGGGTGACCCGAGGACGGTGGGCTGCCTGGTCGCAGCCGCGGTCGTGCTGCCCGGCTGGGTCCTCCTGCTGCGCCGTCGCGAGCACCCGCTGGTCCGGCCCGGCCTGCTGGCCGACCGACGGATGGTGGTGCCCAACATCGCCGGGCTGATGACCGGGTTCGGGCTGTTCGCCTCCTTCCTCGCCGTCACCCAGTTCGTCCAGGTGCCCGAGGCCGCCGGGTACGGCTTCGGTGCCAGCACGCTGGAGGCAGCGGTGGTCTACCTGTTGCCCGGCGGGGTCGCCGGCATCGTGCTCGCTCCCTTCGCCGGCCAGGTGGTGGCCCGGATCGGCGGCCAGACGACGCTGCTCATCGGTGCGGCGTCCGGCCTGATCGGTTTCGTGCTCTTCGCCGTCGGACGGTCGCAGCCGTGGGTGGTCGTGCTGTGCGGGCTGCTCACCCAGCTCGCTGTCACGGTGGCCTTCGCCGCACTGCCCGCGCTGGTCGTGCAGGCCGTGGAGCCCGCCGAGACCGGGGTGGCCAACGGGGTGAACTCGATCACCCGATCGGTCGGCTCCTCGCTGGCCAGCGCGCTGATCATCACCGTGGTCGCCGGCTCCGCGGACCGGACCGGGCTGCCCAGCAGCGGGTCCTTCACGATCGTCGCGCTGCTGGGCGCCGGCAGTGCGCTGGTCACGGCCGCGGTCGCCGTATGGGGCATCGCCGGGGAGCGGCGCCGGGGCGGACGCCGTCCCGACGAGCTGGCCGACGTCGAGCAGGCCATCGCCTGCGCGGGTGAGTGGTCGCCGGTGTCCGGCATCCGCTGATCCCCGGTTGGCCACCGGTCGTCCGGGGCACGGGGTCCCGGACGGGAGACCACCGTCCCGCGACGACGCCGGGAGCCCCGATGGCGAGCAGCAGGAGCAGCACCCCCGACCACCAGGACACCGTCCCCGAGGACGACCAGATCTCCGCCGGCGGGCGGGCCGACCACGCGCCTCGCGGCGCGGGCGGTAAGACCACGACCGGCGGCACCCTGAAACGACTGGTCAGCGAGACCAGCGAGGACAACCTCACCGACTGGGCCGCCTCGCTCACCTACTACTTCGTACTGGCGATGTTCCCGGCGCTCATCGCGTTGGTGTCGATCGTCGGGCTCGTGTTTGACCCACAGCAGGTCACCGACGCGCTGACCCAGATCCTGAACCAGGTCGCGCCCGGCACGGCGGCGGACACGTTCAGCGGCGTCATCGACCAGGTCGCCGGCAGCACCGCCACCGCGGGCCTCGCGCTGATCATCGGCCTCGCCGGCGCGCTGTGGTCGGCGTCGGGGTACGTCGGGGCCTTCACCCGGGCGGCCAACGTCATCTGGGAGACCCCCGAGGGACGCAAGTTCTACAAGCTCAAGCCGCTGCAGCTGCTGATCACCCTGATCGGCATCCTCTTCGTGGTGGTGATCGCCCTGTCGGTGGTGGCCACCGGGCCCATCACCGACGCGATCGGCAACGCGCTCGGGTTGGGCAGCACCGCCACCACGATCTGGGACATCGCCAAGTGGCCGGTGATGGTGGTGATCGTTGCGATCATGATCGCGGTGCTCTACTACATGACGCCCAACGTCCGGCTCCGCGGCTTCCGGTGGGTCTCGGTGGGTGCGGCGTTCGCGCTGGTCGCCTGGATCATCGCCTCCGCGCTGTTCGCCTTCTACGTGGCCAACTTCGGCAGCTACAACAAGACCTACGGCGCGCTGGCCGGTGTGGTGGTCTTCCTGGTGTGGCTGTGGGTCACCAACCTGGTGCTGCTGATCGGCCTGGAGCTCGACGCCGAGCGCGAGCGCACGATCGAGCTGCGCGAGGGCGTGCCGCGGGCGGACAAGGAGATCCAGCTCGACGCCCGGGCGGAGCCCAAGGAGCAGAAGACGACCTAGCCGACGCTGCCTTCCGGTCCGCAGGCAGCACGACGAGCAGCAGCGCGAGGGACGCCGTCAGCACGCCGAGGACGGCGGCGTCCCGCAGTGCCCGCTGGCGGGGTGCGAACCACCCCGCCGAGCCGACTCAGCCGGCGGACCGGCGCATCGACCACATCTGGGCCGGCCGCTCGAACTGGGTGGCGACCTCCCAGCTGACGTGCGGCGGGCCGGTCTCGGTGCGGAAGTTGGCCACCGCGACGCGGGCCAGCTCGGGATCGGCGGCGACCCGGGCGGCGAGCTCCCGGGCGCGCGGCTCGACGTCGTCCGCGTCCACGGCGGCCCAGGCCATGCCCAGCTCGGCGGCGCGGGCGCCGCTGACCTCCTCGCCGAACAGCGCCATCGCGGCGGCGGCCTCACGGCCGATCAGCCGGGACAGGATGACGAAGTGCCCGCCGCCGGGGTGCAGCCCGCGCTTGAGGAAGCCGCACAGCAGCCGGGCGTCGGTGGCCACGACCCGCAGGTCGGCGGCCAGCAGCATGTTCATCCCGGCACCGACGGCGGACCCGCGGACGGCGGCGATGGTGGGCACGCGCACCTGACCGAGCCGGTAGAACGAGTCGTAGATGGCGCCCATGCCGTCGTAGGCAGCGGGCGCGGCGGGGTCCGTGCCGGCGTCCAGCAGGGTCTGCACGTCCCCGCCGGCGCAGAAGCTCTTGCCGACCGCGGTCAGCACCAGGGCGCCGACGTCGGACCGGCCGTCGACCTCGTCGAAGGCGCCGATCAGCTCAGCGGCCATGGCCGGGGTGAGTGCGTTGCGTCGGTCGGGGGCGTTCAGGGTGACGACGGCGACGCCGTCAGTGACCTCGAGCAGGACCTCGGACATGGATCTCCTCGCCAGACGTGCGACACGACCCCACCGGGGCAGGGAGCCCGGCAGCGTCGCCGAGCCCCCGTGATCAGACCACGCACGGCCGGCCGGGGTCCTGTCCGGCCAGCGCTCGGCCGGTCCGGGGCGACCCGGGTGCCGGTCCGCCCCCCGTGCAGTCCGGTCGTCACCCGCCGAACGCCGGGCTCTCCCGCTGCACCGGGCGCACCGTCGTCCACTGCGCGTCCGTTCATCGTGACGTCGGTCACGCACCCACCGGGCCCGGGGTGGTTCGATCTCCGCACGGGTCGTGCGCGGAGGGAGACAGGTGGTCGAAGGCAGCGACGGGGTCCCGGCGTCCCAGACGCTGGACCGGGGCATCCGGGTGCTCGAGCACCTGGCCCTGGCCCGGGACCCGCAGTCGATCGCGACGGTCGCCGCCGCGGTGGGGGTGCACCGGTCCATCGCCTACCGGCTGCTGCGCACCCTGGAGGCGCACCGGCTGGTCGAGCGCGACCCCGACGGCAGCTACGGCGTGGGGCTCGGCGTGGTCGGGCTGTCCCGGTCGGTCCGCCGCACGCTGCAGGTCGCAGCCACCCCCGAGCTGGCCCGACTGGTCCAGCAGCTGGGCATGACCGCGTTCCTCGTCGTCCGGGACGGGCCGGATGCGGTGACCGTGAACGCTGTCGAGCCCCGGGACAGCCCTGCCCACGTGGCCTTCCGACCGGGGAACCGGCACCCGGTCGAGCTGGGTGCGACCGGGCTCGCCCTGCTCGTGCTGGAGGAGCCGACCGGGCTGGACCGAGCCGAGCTGGTGGAGGCCCGCCGGCGCGGGTTCGCCTCCTCGCTGGGCGAGGTGATCCCGGGCATGCGCGCCGTGGCGGCACCGGTACAACACCCGGACGGCTCCACGGCCGGAGCGCTCGCCGTGATCTTCGTGGACCAGACCGTCGACGACGTCGAGATCGGCGCCGCGGTGGTCACCGCCGCCGACCGGGTCTCTGCCACCCTGGGCTGAGTGCCTCCGGGGTTCGCCTCGAGGGCGCCGGGTAGGCAAGCCGGACGTCGTCGAGAGGAACCACCGTGCACCTGCTGGTCCTGGGGGTCGAGAACCTCCTCGGCTACCACGCTGCCACCGCTGCACTGGGCCGCGGTCACAAGGTGACCGTGCTCAGCCCGGCCGGCCAGTCCGTGGTCGCCGGTGCCGTCACGATCACCGGCGACCGAGACGGCGACCTGTCCGCCCTGACCAGGGGGACCTGGGACGCCGTACTGGACACCCGCCGCGACCCGGACCTGGGCGCGCCGACCGTCCCCCGGACCGCCGAGCTGCTGAGCGGGAGGGTCGGGGTGTACGGCCACGTCGCCGAGACCGCTCAGCCCACTCCCGCGGGAGCCGGCCCCGGCGGTGCCCCCCGAGCCGGCACCCCCGTCGACCGGGACACGGAGGACGTCCTCACCGATGCCTTCGCCGGACCGCTCCTGCTGTGCCGGACCGGGGCGCTCGTGGGTCCGCGGGACCCCTCGGACCGCTTCACCTACTGGCCGGTGCGGCTGGCCCGGGCCAACGAAGGCACCCGCGAGGGTCCGGTGCTGGTCCCGGGCTCCGCAGACCGCACCGTGCAGTACAGCGATGCCCGGGACGTCGCCGACTGGGTGGTCCGGATGCTGGCCGAGTCCCGGGGCGGGAGCTACGACGCCGTCGGGCCGGGCCGGGTGGAGACGGTCGGGAGTGCGCTGGACGAGGTGGCGTCCGCCGCCTCCGGCGGGTCGCCCGGCGACGTCGACCTGGTGTGGGCCGGCGAGGACTGGCTGCGGGACCAGGTCGCGGACCTGCCCGACACGCGGCGCCCCCTCTGGTTCCCCGAGGCCCGGGGCCCGCGACCGCTGGTGGACAGCTCGGCCGCGGCGGCCGCAGGACTGTCCTTCCGATCGCTGACCGAGACCGCGCTGGACACCCTGACCTGGGCCTGGGACCACGCGCTCGCCCAGGGGCTGGAAGCCGGCCTGACCGAGGAGCGGGAGACCGAGATCATCGCGCGGTGGCGGGCCCACTCGGGTCGCTGACACCCCCGGCACAGGACAGGTGTGTCAGAACTGGTGCACCGGGCTCCGGGCCGCTGATCGTGTCCGGCCAGGCACCCCGACGTCCACCCCCGCACTACCGTGCGGGGCATGACCGAGCCCAGCAGGCCCGCCCCGGGACCGGACCAGCCCGAGCTGCCGGCCGCCGACGCCGCCACCGA
>JBBSVA010000164.1:0-6162 GCA_038233915.1 Mycobacteriales bacterium
AACAGGTGGCAGCCGATGTCGGCGCTGACGTGATGCTGCTTGCCGATCTCCTTCTCGGCGAGCTTCAGTGCCGAGAAGATCGGTCGCTCCGGGCAGCCGGTGCACAACCCCGGCGGGCGGGCCCGGACCACCTGCGGGTCGACCCGCGGGGCAAAGGGGCTCCCCGGGTCCTCGGCGGGCTTGAGCAGCGCGGGCCGGGTCTGCACGGCGTCGGGCAGGTAGCGGGTCAGGAAGGCCTCCACACCGCGGGTGACCGCCGCGGTCGTGTACTCCCCCGCCACCGGCAGCAGGTCCTTGCCGTGCAGTGCGACCGGCGAGCCGGCCCGGCGCAGGATCGCGTTCAGGTTCTGCTCGATGTAGTCGGGCTGACCCTCCTCGACCAGCAGGACGGCGCGCTTGTCGGCGCAGAAGTCCAGGATCTCGGAGTCGACCACCGGGTAGGTCACGTTCATGACGTAGACCGGGACCTCGGTGTTGCCGAAGGCATCGGAGCAGCCCAGCAGCTCCATCGAGCGGTTGAGCGTGTTGTAGACCCCGCCCTGCACGATGATCCCGACGTCCGCCGTGTCGGCGCCGAGCACCTCGTTGAGGCCGCGGGCCTTGATGAACTCGACAGCCGCGGGCCAGCGGTCCTCGATCTTCTCCTTCTCGTGCAGGAAGCTCGCCGGCGGCAGCACGATCCGGTCCAGCTGTCGCTGCGGGTTCTCGATCGCGTCGGTGACCGTCATCGGCGGACGCTTGTTGTCCTTGGCCTCGAAGCTGCCGTAGAGGTGGCACGAGCGCAGCCGCAGCTGCAGCATCACCGGCGTCGAGCTGGCCTCGGACAGCTCGAAGCCGGCTTCGACGGCGGCCACGATCGCACCGATGTTGGGCCGGGGGTCCAGCAGCCACATCTGGGACTTCATCGCGAAGGCGTGCGAGCGCTCCTGCATGATGCTCGAGCCCTCGCCGTAGTCCTCACCCACGATGATCAGCGCACCGCCGGTCACCCCGCCGCTGGACAGGTTGGCCAGCGCGTCGGCGGCCACGTTGGTGCCCACTGTCGACTTGAACGTGATGGCCCCGCGCAGCGGGTAGTTGACCGAGGCGGCCAGCATCGCCGCCGCGGTGGCCTCCGACGCGCTGTTCTCGAAGTAGACCCCCAGCTCCTCGAGGATCTCGTGGGAGTCACCGAGGACGTCCATCAGGTGCGAGATGGGCGCCCCCTGGTACCCCCCGACGTAGGCCACGCCGGACTGCAGCAACGCCTTGGTCACCGCGAGGATGCCCTCGCCGGAGAACGTGGTGCCGGCGCCGTCGCGCAGCTTGAGCACCTCGTGGGCGAACGACCGTTCAGCCATGGTCGGGGCTCCTCTCCGAGCTGGGGGTCTGGGGTCGGGACAGGCCGTGCAGGATCAAGCAGGGACGACGGCGAACGCCCGGGCGGGCGAGCCGGTGCCACCGACGACCGGCAGCGGCGACACGACGAGCAGCGCGCCGGTGCGCGGGAGCCGGTCCAGGTCCTGCAGCTGGGTCAGGCCGTACTTGTCCGCGCCGAGCAGGAAGTGGTGCACCGGGAACGGCGGCTCCAGCCCACCGGCCTGGCCGGCGTCGATGCCGACGGTCTCCACGCCGTAGCCGGTGATCGACGAGGCGGCCAGCCATCGCGCGCCGGCGGCCGAGACGCCCGGGGTGTGCGGGCCGGCGTCGTCGGCGTTGGCGAACGCGGCGGCGTCCGTGCCGAACCGGCTCCAGCCGGTGCGGAAGAGCAGCCAGGCGCCGTCGGGGAGCGGGCCGTGCTCGGCGACGTAGGCGTCCAGGTGCTCGGGCTCCAGCAGGAAGTCCGGGTCGGCCTGGGCCTGCTCGGTGAAGTCCAGGACGACGGCGGGGCCGACGAGACGACGCGGCGGGATGCGGTCGACGGTGGCACCGTCCCGGCCCGTCGCCCAGTGCGCGGGGGCGTCGACGTGGGTGCCCGTGTGCTCGCCGGTGTGGATGTTGTTCCAGCCCCAGAACGGGCCGTCGTCGTCGAAGTCGCTGACCTTCTCCAGCGACAGCGGGATCGTGTTGGCGAAGGGCGGCGGGAGCTGCAGTACCGGCGTCTCCGGGGACAGCGGTGCGGTCAGGTCGATGATCTCGACCTCGCCGGAGTCCAGGGCGGCCAGGAGAGCGTCGATGACTGTCACGGGGCGGAAGTCCTTCCGATCGGATGAGGCAGGTCACAGCTGCTGTGGCGGAGGACGCTAGGCCGACCGGCGTCCCGGATCTATCCGCCCTGCGCGACGGCCAGCCGGTTTGCGCCGGCCCTCACCGCGAGCGGCGCAACGTCTGGCTGGGACTCTCGCCGAAGGCCTGTCGATAGTCCCCCGACAACCGCCCCAGGTGGGGGATCCCCCACCGGAGTGCGGCGTCGGTGACACTGTCGGCGCTGCCGTCGCTCAGCGCCGTCCGGACGCGTTCGAGCCGGGCCCGGCGCAGGTGGGCCATCGGGGTCGTGCCCAGGTGGGCCTGGAACCCGGCCTGCAGGGCCCGGACGCTCAGGTGCACCGCCTCGGCGATGTCGGGGGTGCCCAGCGGCTCCGCGCAGTGCTCCTCGATCAGCCGGGCCGCCCGCCGCACCACCGTCTCGTGCGGCGTGCTGGGCGCCCGTCCCCGGTTGGCGAGCCCGGCGACGAGGCCGTCGACCAGGGCCACCCGCAGGGACGCCGCGGCCGCCGGACTGGCGGCGAGGCCGTCGGGTCGCTCCAGGTCGACGAGCACCAGGTCCACGAGTCCGCGCCACGACCGGCCCGCTCCCCGGGTGAGGTCCAGCGTCGCACCGGCGTGGGCGGGCACCTCGACGCCGCCCTCCCGGGCGACCGCCAGCCGCTCGTCCAGCAGCGGCGCAACCACCCGGACCATCAGCCGCGGGTTGCCGGTCGAGTACCGCATCCGCAGCGAGTGGCCGACCGGGGTGACCGCGGCGGTGCCCGGCTCGGCGAGCACGGCGCCCGCCCCGGCGTCGATCGCCGTCCGACCGGCGAGCGGGATCTGCACCAGCTGGAAGTCCAAGCCGTCGACCGCGACCTCGACCTCGGCGGCGTAGTCGATGAAGTGCAGGCTCACACCGTCCAGGTCGACCGCGTTGTGCAGCGCACGGAAACCTTCACCGCGACGGGCGGGCAGCAGCCGGTGCGGCGCCAGCGACTCCGAGACCGACGCCCGGGCGGCGTCCACGCTGGTCGTGCGCAGAACGCCGTGGGAGGCCAGGGGTGTCGCCGCACGTGGCACCGGGACCTCCTCGTCCTCCGAATTGATACGAGTGTGCAACGAACGTCTGCGAATCGGAACACCCGGCGCTCCCTGGACATCGCTGTCCGGCGGTGGATAGCGACGGTGGGCCCGCCGCCGGACCATCCACGTCGTACCGGACGTGACCCGGGACACCACGAGCCGAGGAGAACACCCGTGAGCACCCCGATCCTCGAGGCGGACCACTTCCGCCTCGGCCTGTTCTCGTCCAACTGCAGCGGCGGGCTCGCCGTCACCACGGTGCCCGAGCGTTGGTCGGGGTCCTGGGAGGACAACCTGCGCCTGGCCCGGCTGGCCGACCGGGTCGGCATCGACTTCATGCTGCCGATCGCCCGCTGGATCGGCTACGGGGGCGTCACCAACTTCCACGAGGGCGTGCTGGAGCCGGTCCCGTGGGCCACGGCCATCGTCGCGAGCACGGAGCGGCTGACCGCCTTCGCCACCGTGCACACCGCGTTCAACCACCCGGTGGTGACGGCCAAGCAGATCGCCACGGTCGACCAGGTCGCTCCCGGCCGGGTCGGGCTGAACGTCGTCGCCGGGTGGAACCAGCCGGAGTACGAGGCAATGGGCGTGGACCTGCCCACCGACCATGACTCCCGGTACGCCCTGGCCCAGGAGTGGATCGACGTCGTCACCACCCTGTGGAGCCGCGAGGGCCGCTACGACCTGCCCGGCCGCTTCTGGGACCTCACCGGCGTGGAGGCGATGCCCAAGCCCGCCGCCGGGCGCATCCCGATCCTGAACGCCGGGTCCAGCGCGCAGGGCCGCGCCTACGCCGCCCGCAACGCCGACTTCGTCTTCACCATCGTCGGCGGGCCGGAGGACGGCGCGGGTGTCGTGCAGCAGCTGACCGCCGAGTCCGCGGCACAGGGCCGCGCCGCAGGCGTGCTGACCCCGACGCACGTCGTCTGCCGTCCCACCCGCGCCGAGGCCGAGGACTACCTGCACCACTACGCCGACGATCAGGCCGACTGGGACGCCGTGGACAACCTGATGCGGCTGCAGGGCCTGCACGCGCAGTCCTTCAGCCCGGAGATGCTGTCGACCTTTCGCAGCCGGTTCGCCGCCGGCCACGGCACCTGCCCGCTGATCGGCTCCCCCGACGACGTCGCCGACCGGATCGAGCAGTTCGCCCAGGCGGGCTTCGGCGGGATCACGATGGCCTTCGTCGACTACGTTGGAGAGCTGGAGTACTTCGCCCAGGAGGTCATGCCGCGGCTGGCTGCGAAGGGCCTGCGCCCCGCCGCCGGCTGACCCGACCCCCTGCCCTGCCCCCGCTGGGCAGGGGATCCCCTCCGCACCGTGCGGAGCCGATCCGGTGCGGAGGGGATCCCTTGCCTGGTCGAGGGGGGTGGGGCGCACCCGGGTCAGCCGCGGCGCGCGAGGACCCGCGCCTTGAGCCCGTCGACCAGACGGCGGGCGGCCGGTGCGCGCAGCAGGGACTGCGCCACGATGTGGCCCGATCCCCCGCCCAGGCCAGGGCCCGGGTGGGTGAAGGCGCCGATGTGGAACAGCCGGCCCACGCCGGTGCGGTGCCCGGTGCCGGTGCCCGGCCGCCACAGCAGCGACTGGTCGAGCTCGGCGGCGCCGCCGTAGGGGTCGCCGTGCACCGCGTTGGCGTTGGCCGCGCTGAGCCCGGCCGGGGAGATGACGTGCCGGGACAGCACCCGATCGGTGAGCCCCGGAGCGAACTGCTCCACCCGGGCGAGCACGCGGTCGGCGTAGGCGTCGGCCACCTCGGGCGTCCACCCCCCGCAGACGTCGACCTCACCGGCGGCGTCCCCGGTCGGCGCCCACGGCAGCTCCTGGAGCTGCAGCCACAGGGTGGACTTGCCCTCGGGCGCCCGACCGGGGTCCAGCAGGGCCTGCTGGCCGACCACCACGGTGGGCGCGGCCGGCAGCAGCCCGGCCTCGGCCTGGGCGCAGGCCACGCCGGTGCTGTCCGCCCCGTCGCTGACGTGCACCAGCGGGACGTCGTCCAGCCGGCCGTCGGTCCAGGACAGCGGCCGGTCCAGGGCCAGGTGGATCTGGGCGGCGGCGCGGCCGGGCCGGTGCCGGGCGACGGCGCGACGGCCGGCCTCGTCGACGTCGGCGGCCGACAGCAGCTCGCCGTACAGCCGGCCCGTGGCCGTGGAGGCCAGCACGGCCCGCTCGGTGGCGAGCCGACGCCCATCCACGTGGACGGCGACGGCCACGCCGTCGCGCACCTCGATGCGCTCGGCGGGCTGCCCGAGCAGCACCTCGACCCCGCGTTCGGCGAGCAGCCGGCCGAACGCCTCGGTGAAGCGGGCCGCGCCGCCCTCGACCACCGGCAGCCCGATGGCGTGCATGGTGAACGCCATCACCGGCAGCATCAGCCCGCCGGTCGCCTGGTCGGGGGCCAGACCCGCGTGCAGCAGCCACGGCGACCACAGCTGGTCCACCTCGTGACCGGTGAACCGCTCGCGCACCAGCCCGCGACCGCTCTGGGTGGCCACCCGGAGCAGCTCGGTGACGTCGGCCCGGCCCAGCCCGCGCAGCGCGCCCAGCCCCAGCCGGGCGGTGTCGACAGACCCCAGCGCGGAGCCCAGGGCTCCGAACACGTGCGGTGACCAGCGCTCGAGGTCGGCCAGCATCGCGGTGTAGGCCCGGGCGTCGGCCGCAGAGGCGAAGGTCCGCGCGGTGGCCTCGGGGTCCCGGTCGGCCACCACTGCACCCCGCTGCGACACCGACGCGGTCACGGCGCCCTCGGTGTTGCGGTAGGTCAGCCCCAGCCGGTGCAGGTCCGCCCCGAGGGACGCATAGGCGCCGCCGGCCACGAAGAGCGGGTGCCACGAGCTGAACGTGTCGTGGGTGAACCCGGGCTCGGTCAGCTCGCCGGAGTCGATGAACCCGCCGATCCGGTCCCGC
>JBBSVA010000165.1:0-6124 GCA_038233915.1 Mycobacteriales bacterium
GCGGGGGCACCCGGACCAGGTCGGTGGGTGGTCCTCACCGCAGTCGCCGCGTCGCGCCGGACAGCCGTTCCGTCACGCCGCGGGCGTCCAGCCACTCCGCCAGCGGGACGGCCACCCGGCGGCTGGTGCCCCAGGCCTGCCGGGCCTGGCTGAGCGTGAACGGCTGCTCGGTCCTGGCAAGGGCGGCCCGGGCGCGCGCCTCCACCCCGGGGGCCAGGAACACGCCGTCCCCGACCCGGACCAGCTGACCGTCGCGCACCGCGGCGGCCAGTTCCCGCGGGCCCAGTCCGGCCGCTGCGAGTGTCTCCGTGTCGGGGGCGGCGAACGGGTCGGTCGCCAGCCGCGCCAGCACCCCGTCGACGGCGGTCTGCACCGCCGCAGGCAGCCCGGAGTCGGCGGCGACCACCCGGCCGTCGCGCAGCGTCAGCGGCGGCCGGACCAGGCCGGCGACGAGCTCGACGTCGGGCAGCTCCAGCGCACTGCGCAGCACCGCGGTCGGCGGGCCCGGCTCCAGCGGCCGCAGCTGCCGGTACCGGGTGACGACGGCGGGCACCCGCGCGGCCAGCTCGTCGGCCAGGCCGGGCGCCAGCAGCCAGCGCCCGACGGCGGTGGCCTCGGCCGGCACCGGCCAGCCCATCGCCACGAACTCCGAGCGCAACACCACCCGGCGACGGGTCAGGTCGGCGACGGCGCCCCCACCGGTGGCCAGCTCGGCGGCCCGGGCCACCGCGGCGCCCCGGCGGCGCAGCTCGGGCGGGTCCACGTCCCGCACGTCGGCGCCGTGCACGGTCCGGGTGCCGGGGTCGCGCAGCAGCAGCCGGTCGCCCACCCGCAGCGGCAGCGGGGCGGTCAGCCGGAGCCGCACGGTGACGTCGTCCAGCGGCCGGACCCGGGCGGCGACGGTCGCCGACCCGACGTGCATGACCAGCTCGGCGGGCAGCTTCTCCACCGGTCGGACCAGCGTCACGTCCAGCTCGGAGGTCTCCCGGAACGCGTCCGGGGTGCGCAGCGCGTCGCCCCGGGAGAGGTCCTCGACGGCGATCCCGCGCAGCGCGAGGGCGACCCGGGCGGTCGCAGTGGCCCGCTCGACCGGCTTGCCGAGGGACTGCAGCCCGCGGACGACCACGTCCCGCCCGCCCAGCGTGAGCCGGTCACCGACGCTGACGGTGCCCGCGGCGAGCGTCCCGGTGACGACGGTGCCGGCGCCGCGGATGGTGAACGCGCGGTCGACCCACAGCCGGACCGGCGCCTGGACGTCGGGCGCGGGGAGCCCGGCGAGCAGCCGCTCCAGCGCGGCGGCGACCTCGGGCACGCCGTCTCCGGTACGGGAGCTGGCGGCCACCCCCGGTACGACGCCGAGCGACGTCTCGGCCAGCCGCGCGGTGACGTCGGCCAGCACCGGCGCGGGGTCGGCCAGGTCGGCCTTGGTGACCACCAGCAGCGCGTCGCGCACCCCGAGGGCGTCGAGCACCGCGACGTGCTCGGCGGTCTGGGCCGACCAGCCGTCGTCCGCGGCGACGACGACGAGCGCGGCCGGCACCGAGCCGACCCCGGCGAGCATGTTGCCCACGAACCGCTCGTGTCCGGGCACATCGACGACGGCAACGGCCCGGCCGCTGGGCAGCGTGGTCCAGGCGAAGCCCAGGTCGATGGTGAGCCCGCGGCGGCGCTCCTCCTCCCACCGGTCGGGCTGCATGCCGGTGAGGGCGGTGACCAGCGAGGACTTGCCGTGGTCGACGTGCCCGGCGGTGGCGACGACGTCCATCAGACGGCGAGCACGGCGGTGATCAGCGCGGCGTCGTCGGCCGGGTCCAGGCTGCGCAGGTCCAGCAGGGTCCGGCCGTCGGCGGTGTACCCGACGACCGGCGGGCTGCCGTGCCGCAACGACTCGGCGAACGACGCCGGCAGCGAGAGCGCGACCGAGGGCAGCTGGAACTCCGGGGCCCCGCCCCCGCCGACCCGGGCGCCGGTCCCGACCACCTCGGCGTCCAGCCCGGGGAGCGCGATGACGACGGCTGCCGCCCGGGCCCGCAGCTCCGGGAGGGTGGCGGCGAGCATCCGCTGCACCGGCGGCTGGGGTCCGCGCAGGGTGGCCTCCAGCGCGGCCAGCGTGGTCTTGTCCACCCGCAGCGCCCGGTAGAGCGGGTGCCGACGGAGCCGCTGGACCAGGTCCGCCCGGCCCAGCACGAGGCCCGCCTGGGGTCCGCCGAGCAGCTTGTCACCGCTGCACAGCACCAGGTCGGCGCCGTCCGTGAGCGTCGTCTGCAGGTCCGGCTCGTCGGGCAGCGTGGGGTGCGGCCGGAGCAGCCCGGAGCCAACATCGGCCACCAGCGGCACGTCCAACACGGGTGCGAGCTCGGCGACCTCGACGGACCGGGTGAAGCCGCGGACCACGAAGTTCGACGGGTGGACCTTGAGCACCGCGCCGGTGTCCGGGCCGACCGCGTCGGTGTAGTCGGCCAGCGAGACCCGGTTCGTCGTCCCCACCTCGCGCAGCCGGGCACCGGTGGAGGTGAGCAGTTCCGGGATCCGGAACCCGTCCCCGATCTCGACCAGCTCGCCGCGGGCGACCACCAACTCCCCGCCCAGGCAGGTCGCGACCAGCGCCAGCGCGGCCGCGCAGTTGTTGACCACGATCGCGGCCTCGGCGGCCGGCACGGCGGCCAGCAGCGCGGAGATGGCGCCCTCGCCCCGGGGCCCGCGGCGTCCGGTGGCCAGGTCCAGCTCCACGTCCGTGGTGCCGCTGGCCGCGACCACGGCCTCGACCGCGGCGGCCGAGAGGGGGGCGCGGCCCAGGTTGGTGTGCACCAGCACGCCGGTCGCGTTGAGCACCCGGTGCAGGCTCGACGCGGTGCCCGGCACCGCGGCCAGCACGGCGTCGACGGCGTCGTCGGGGAGCAGGTCGCCGGTGCGCACCCGCTGCTGCACGTCCTGCACCACGGCCTTCACCAGGTCCCGGCCGAGCCGGTCGGCGACCGCGGCCACCCGAGGCTCGGTGAGTAGCGCGTCGGTGCGGGGCACCAGCCGGCGGGGGTCGGTCGTCGTCGCTCCCTGGATGTGAGTGGCGGAGGCGGACGGGAATCGAACCCGCCTGACCCGGGTACCGGGCCACGTCGGCTTTAGAGGCCGCGGGGGTCACCAGACACCCTGACGCCTCCGTGCCTGAGAGTACGTACGGTCCGGGTGTGACGGCGACCGCGATCCGACTGACCCAGTTCGCACACGGTGGCGGGTGCGCGTGCAAGATCCCGCCCGGCGAGCTGGAGGCGGTGGTCGCGGGCCTGACGCACACCGGTCCACGGGACCCGGCCGCCGAGCTCGTCGTCGGGCTGGACGACGGCGACGACGCCGCGGTCGTGCGGATCGCCGGCGGCCAGGGCCTGGTGCTCACCACCGACTTCTTCACCCCGGTGGTCGACGACGCCTACACCTTCGGCCGGATCGCTGCGGCCAACGCGTTGTCCGACGTCTACGCGATGGGCGGCACCCCGGTGGTCGCGGTGAACCTGCTCGGCTGGCCCCGGGACGTGCTCCCCGCGGAGCTGGCGGCCGAGGTGCTCCGCGGCGGGCTGGAAATCGCGCACGAGGCCGGCTGCCACGTCGGCGGCGGGCACTCCATCGACAGCCCCGAGCCGACCTACGGCATGGCGGTCACCGGGCTGGTCGACCTGGAGCACCTGATCCGCAACGACCGTGCGGTGGCCGGCGACCCGATCTCGCTGACCAAGCCACTGGGCGTGGGAACGCTCAACAACCGGATGAAGGCCACCGGCGAGGTGTCGGCCGAGGCGGTGGACTCGATGAGCCGGCTCAACGCCGAGGCCTCGGTCGCCGCGGTCGCCGCGGGCATCCGGGCCGGCACCGACGTCACCGGGTTCGGCCTGCTCGGCCACCTCTACAAGATGGCCCGGGCCAGCGGGGTGACCGCCGTGGTGAGCGCCGCCGACGTGCCCTACCTGGCCGGCGCCCGGCAGTCGGTCGCCGACGGCTACGTCTCCGGCGGCACCCGGCGCAACCTGGACTGGGTCGCCCCGCACACCGACCTGTCCGCGGTCCCCGGGGACGACGCCCTGCTGCTGGCCGACGCACAGACCTCCGGGGGGCTGCTGCTGGCCGGCGAGGTGCCCGGCGCCCCGGTCGTCGGGGAGTTCGTGGCCCGACAGGAGCACGCAGTCGTCCTCCGGTGATGCCGGACACCTGAGCCTTCGTTAACGTGCCGGGCATGCTGGCTGCCTTCGTGTCGACCCCGTCCGCTGACGACCCGCTCTCGGTGCTGGAGGTCGGCGAGCGGCCGGCACCGGAGGCCCCGGACGGCTGGGTCACGATCGACGTCAAGGCCGCCGCCCTCAACCACCACGACGTGTTCAGCCTGCGCGGGGTGGGCCTGCCCGCCGAGCGGATGCCGATGGTCCTGGGCTGCGACGCCGCCGGCACCGACCCCGACGGCAACGAGGTCGTCGTGCACGCCGTGATCAGCACCCCGGAGTGGACCGGCGACGAGACGCTGGACCCCAAGCGCTCGCTGCTGTCCGAGCTGCACCAGGGCACGCTGGCCGAGCAGGTCGCCGTCCCGAAGCGGAACGTGCTGCCCAAGCCGGCCGAGCTGTCCTTCGCCGAGGCCGCCTGCCTGCCCACCGCCTGGCTGACCGCCTACCGGATGCTCTTCGTGAAGTCCGGGCTGCGCCCGGGCCAGACGGTGCTCGTGCAGGGCGCTTCCGGCGGCGTGGCGACAGCACTGATCGTGCTCGGCTCGCACGCCGGGTTCCGGGTCTGGGTGACCGGCCGCAGCGAGTCCAAGCGCGCCGCTGCCCTGATTCTGGGCGCCGACCAGGCCTTCGAGACCGGCGCGCGGCTTCCCGGCCGGGTGGATGCCGTGATGGAGACCGTGGGCAAGGCAACCTGGTCGCACAGCGTCAAGTCCCTCAAGCCCGGGGGCACGCTGGTCGTCTCCGGTGCCACCACGGGCTTCGACCCCAGCGCCGAGCTGAACCGGGTGTTCTTCACCCAGCTGTCCGTCGTGGGCTCCACGATGGGCACCCGCTCCGAGCTCGAGTCGCTCATCCAGTTCTGCGTGACCTCGGGCGTCCGGCCGCTCATCGACGTCGAGCTGCCGCTCTCACAGGCGCGCGACGGGTTCGCCCGGATGGTCGAGGGCCGTACCGCCGGGAAGATCGTCTTCACCGTCTGACCCCCGGCGTGGATCAGCTCCGACGAGCAGCGTGCGTCCTCCTCCACCGACGCCGGTGGCTGAGGACGCACGATGATCAGCTCAGCTGATCACCGTCGGCCCGGACAGCGACCCGCAGCAGCAGGACGGCGGCGACCGCCGCCAGGGCCGCCGCGATGGCGGCACCGGCGAACACCGTGTGCAGCTGGGTGAGCACAGCGGCGTCGGTGGCCGCGTCGTAGGGCGCGCAGTCTGCCGGGCTGGTCGGACAGCTGATCAGCGGGCTGGTGATCTCGCTGACGGCGGCGGTGAATCGGCGCAGCGCGATCGCGGTCAGCAGCGACAGCCCGACGAGCATGCCGACGGTGCGGGACACGACGACCAACGCGCTGGCGCTGCCGTGCACCCGCGGTGGGGTGACCGCCAGCAGCACCGAGCTGATTGGCGCGACGGCGAGACCGAACCCGAGGCCGGCCGCCAGCAGTACCGCCGTCGACGTCGCTGAGTCCAGCGCCGTCTCGTCCCACCGGGCCATCGCGACGAAGGCGACGGCGGCCAGCGCCATCCCGCCTCCGGCCACCCAGCGCGGGGCGACGACGCGGCACAGCCAGCCACCGGCCACCGCACCCACCGGGACGGCGACCAGCAGCTCGACGAGCACCAGCGCAGCACCCAGCTGGTCGGCCTCGGTGGTGGCCCGGGCGAAGAGCGGCACGTCGACCAGTGCGGCCACCAGGGCGACGCCGACCAGCAGGTTGACCAGCAGCGCACCCCAGGCCCCGACCGGCCGGAGGTCGGCCAGCGGGACCAGCGGCGCGGCGGTGCGCCGCTCGTGCAGCACGAACCCGACCGCGGCGACGGCGGCCAGCGACAGCAGCACCGGCCCGTGCGCGACGACCTGGGTGGCCGGGTCGGCCGCAGCGAACGCCCAGACCAGGCTGCCCAGCGCGACGACGA
>JBBSVA010000166.1:0-6115 GCA_038233915.1 Mycobacteriales bacterium
AGCGGCCGACGACTGCTGGCTGGAGCCGCTGCCCGGCGTGCCCGCGGTGATGTCGATCGTGTTCAGCACCGGGTCGGGCAGGGCCTCGGTCGTGGTGGCCGGGGCACTGGTGGGGACGGCCTCGGTGCGCGCGGCCTCGTCGGCCCCGGCGCCACTCCCGGCTGCCTCACCGGATCCGAACCCGGTGGTCAGCAGCACGGCCGCGACGATGGAGAGCACCGCGGCGCCGACACCGGCCGGGACCCAGCGGCGGTGCGAGGGACGGGTGACCAGCGTGCGGTGCGAGCCGGTGGAGGTGAGCTCGTCGCCCGCGTCCGTGTCGTCCGGCTCGTCGGTGAGGGCGGCGTGCCGGCCGGCCTCGGTCGGCTCCAGGCCCGTCGACCAGCTGCCGGTGGTCCAGTCGGTGACGGCGGGGACGTCCCGGGTCAGGTCGGCGTGTCGCCCGGAGTCCGTGTGGAGGTCCAGTGGGGGCAGGACGGCCGGGGTGTCGTCGTCGGGGCTGTCGACCGCGGCGTGCCGACCGGTGTCGCTCGGTGCCGGGTCCACCGGCAGCACGACCGGCCGACGGCCGATGGGCGGGACCGGTGGGAGCACGCGTCGGGGCGTCACTGCTGGTTCTGACATCGCCCTGTGCCCCCTGTGTGCCGTCCGGGTCCCGCGGTCCCGAGCCCCGGCATCGTGACACTCCGGAGGTGCGCGAGGACAGATCCGTGAGCGTGTTGACGCAAAGACGCGCATCGCGTGTCCCGCTGCCCCCACGATCGTTCCCGGCTCCGTGTTGGTACGTGCGAGTTCCCCGCAGTCCGTCCCTGGCCTGGAGCGGCACTTCAGGCTGAGCCCTCGGGGGCTGGCACGCTGGCCCGGGCGGGTCCTGTGGAGGGGAGTGCTTCGTACCGCAGGTCCGATGGCCGGCCGGCCTCCACGGGCGTGGCACGTCCACCTGGTTCCTGGATGCGGCACGGGGGGCACCGGGGGACGTTCGCCGTGGGCCTGCTGTCCTCGTGGTCGCGGTCGAGCTGATCGCGCTAGTGGTCGTCGCGGGGGTCCTCTTCGTCGTCGGGACCGGGACCACGACCGTGATCGCCTGCGGCATGCTCGTCCTGGCGGTCCTCTCGTGCATCACGGCCTGGGTCTTCGTCCGCCGTGGGCGTGAGGCGTGCGACCCGCCGGCCCGCGCAGGGGCTGTCTGCTCGCGCGTTGCTGACCTGTCCGCCCGCCGCGCACCCCCGAGGCCCGAGTGGCACCATCACCCAGGTGACGACCTGGCTCGACTCCTGGCCGGTGTTCCGGCAGCTCACGGGCAACGACCCGCTGGGCCGCGGACACGCAGCGCGCAGCAAGAAGACCGAGCAGGTGACGAGCAGGACGGCGACCGCGGACAAGGTCGTGCAGTCGATCTGCCCGTACTGCGCCGTCGGCTGCGGCCAGCGGGTGTTCGTGAAGGACGAGAAGGTCGTCCAGATCGAGGGCGACCCGGACTCGCCGATCAGTCGCGGCCGGCTGTGCCCCAAGGGCTCGGCAAGCAAGTCGCTGGTCACGTCCCCGAGCCGGGTGACGACGATGAAGTACCGGCGCGCGCACGGCACCGAGTGGGAGGACCTCCCGCTCGACACGGCGATGGAGATGATCGCCGACCGCGTGCTGGCCGCCCGGGCGAAGGGCTGGCAGGACACCGACGGTGGCCAGCAGGTCAACCGCACGATGGGCATCGCGTCCCTCGGCGGGGCCACGCTGGACAACGAAGAGAACTACCTGATGAAGAAGCTGTACAGCGCGCTGGGCGCGATCCAGATCGAGAACCAGGCGCGCATATAGCACTCCGCCACGGTGCCCGGTCTGGGTGCCACGTACGGCCGCGGCGGTGCCACCGGCTTCCAGCAGGACCTCGTGAACGCCGACTGCATCGTCATCGAGGGCTCCAACATGGCCGAGTGCCACCCGGTGGGCTTCCAGTGGGTGATGGAGGCCAAGGCGCGGGGCGCGAAGGTGATCCACATCGACCCGCGGTTCACCCGGACCTCGGCGGTGGCGGACACGCACGTCCCGCTGCGCGCGGGCACCGACATCGCGTTCCTCGGCGGGCTCATCAGCTACGTGCTGGAGAACGAGCTCGACTTCCGTGAGTACGTGGTCGCGTACACCAACGCCTCGTCGTTGGTGAGCGAGGACTTCGTCGACACCGAGGACCTGGACGGCGTCTTCTCCGGCTGGGACCCCGAGAGCAAGTCCTATGACAAGACCAGCTGGCAGTTCGAGGGTGCGCACGAGCCCAGTTCCACGGGCACCGACGAGATCCTCGAGCAGGCGCCGGACCCGGGACAGATCGGCCAGCCGGCGACCGACCCGACGCTGCAGCACCCGCGGTCGGTCTACCAGGTGATGAAGCGGCACTTCGCCCGCTACACCCCGCAGATGGTGGCCGACGTCTGCGGCATCGAGCCCGAGGTGTTCCTCGACGTCGCCCGCGCGGTGACGGCGAACAGCAACCGCGACCGGACGACGGCGTGGGTGTACTCGGTGGGCTGGACGCACCACACCGTGGGCGTGCAGTACATCCGCAGCGCCGGGATCCTGCAGGCGTTGTTGGGCAACATGGGTCGCCCCGGCGGCGGCATCCTGGCGCTGCGCGGACACGCCTCCATCCAGGGGTCCACGGACATCCCGACGCTCTACAACCTGCTGCCCGGCTACCTGCCGATGCCGCACGCCACCGAGCACGCGACATTCGAGGACTACTGCGCGGTCGGCGACCAGATGGTGGGCTTCTGGGGCAACACCCGCAGCTACATCACCAGCATGCTCAAGAGCTGGTGGGGTGACGCCGCGACGGCCGAGAACGACTGGGCCTACGACTACCTGCCCCGGATCACCGGCAACCACGGCAGCTACCGCACCGTCTCGGACATGATCGCGGGCAAGGTCCCCGGCTACTTCCTGGTGGGGGAGAACCCCGCGGTCGGGCACGCCAACGGCAAGATGCAGCGGCTGGGCCTGGCGAACCTGGAGTGGCTCGTCGTCCGGGACATGCAGATGATCGAGTCGGCGACCTTCTGGAAGACCGCGCCGGAGATCGAGACCGGTGAGCTCGTGACCGAGGACATCGCGACCGAGGTCTTCTTCGTCCCGGCGGCCAACCACGTGGAGAAGGAAGGCACCTTCACCAACACCCAGCGGGTGTTGCAGTGGCACCGCCAGGCCGTCGAGCCCCCGGACGACGCGCGCAGCGACCTCTGGTTCTACTTCCACCTCGGCCGCATCCTCAAGGACCGGCTGAAGGACTCCACCGACCCCCGGGACCGGCCGCTGCTGGACCTGACCTGGGACTACCCGACCCACGGGCCGCTCGTCGAGCCCTCGGCCGAGGCCGTGCTCCGCGAGATCAACGGCACCGGCGCCGACGACCGCGCGCTGAGCTCCTACACCGAGCTCAAGGACGACGGCACCACCCGCGCGGGCTGCTGGATCTACACCGGCGTCTACGCCGACGAGGTCAACCAGTCCGACCGGCGACGCCCGGGCCGGGAGCAGAGCTGGGTGGCCCCGGACTGGGGCTGGGCGTGGCCGGCCAACCGCCGCACGCTGTACAACCGCGCCAGCGCCGACCCCGAGGGGAAGCCCTGGAGCGAGCGCAAGAAGTACGTGTGGTGGGACGAGGAGGCCCAGACGTGGACCGGCGAGGACGTGCCGGACTTCGAGGCGACCAAGCCGCCGTCCTACCGGCCCGAGCCCGGCGCGAAGGGCGCGGACGGCATCTCCGGCGCTGACGCGTTCATCATGCAGAACGACGGCAAGGCCTGGCTGTTCGCGCCGTCCGGGCTGGCCGACGGCCCGATGCCCACGCACTACGAGCCGGCCGAGTCCCCGGTGCCCAACGCGCTGTACGGCACCCAGGCCAACCCCGGGCGGGAGCAGATCAAGGCCGCCTGGAACCGGGGCAACCCGTCGACCAGCGACGTCTATCCCTACGTGTTCACCACCTACCGGCTCACCGAGCACCACACCGCCGGCGGGATGAGCCGCACGCTGCCCTACCTGTCGGAGCTGCAGCCGGAGTTCTTCGTCGAGGTCTCCCCGCAGCTGGCGGTGGAGCGCGGCCTGGAGAACGGCGGCTGGGCGACCCTGGTCAGTGCCCGGACGGCGATCGAGGCCAAGGTGCTGGTGACCGAGCGGATGCGCCCACTGAAGCTGGCCGGCGGGAAGGTCGTGCACCAGATCGGCGTCCCCTACCACTGGGGTGAGCAGGGGCTGTCGACCGGCGACAGCGGTAACGACTTGTTCGGCGTCGTGATGGACCCCAACGTGCACATCCAGGAGTCCAAGGTGGCCACCTGCGACATCCAGCCCGGACGACGTCCGCGCGGTCCGGCCCTGGTCGACTTCGTCGAGGCGCACCGCGTGCGCGCCGGCGTCGCGTCCGGCCTGGTGCCCGTGGGCGGACGCTCACCGGTCGAGGAGACCACCATGACCGGTGAGGCCGGCAGTATGCACGACGAGGAGGGGACACCGTGAGCCAGATCAGCTCCGCGAGCCCCGCGTTCACCGGGAACGACCCGCAGAACCGGCTGTTCGGGCCGCTGCCCGACGTCACCGGCGAGGCCGGCTACGAGGAGGACCACCCGGCCCGGGTCGGGTTCTTCACCGACACCTCGGTCTGCATCGGGTGCAAGGCCTGCGAGGTCGCCTGCAAGGAGTGGAACACGCTCCCGATGGACGACGCCGACGGCAACCGCGACGCCATGGGCCTGACCGGGATGTCCTACGACAACACCGGGATGCTCGGGGCGAACTCGTGGCGGCACGTGTCGTTCGTCGAGCAGTCCCGCTCGATCGACCTGCCCATGCCGTCGATCGGGCTGCCGTCTGCGCCCGGTCAGGGTGCGGGGTCCGGTGGCGGCTGCGGCGGGTCGTGCGGGACCTCGGCGTCCACCGCGCCGGCCGACGGGACGACCATCGACCAGGCCAGCGTGTTGAATGCGCAGGCCCTGAGCTCCTTCGACCCGCAGGCCGCACCGTCCGGGGACCGGGAGATCCGCTGGTTGATGTCCTCGGATGTCTGCAAGCACTGCACGCACGCCGCCTGCCTGGACGTGTGCCCGACCGGGGCGCTGTTCCGCACCGAGTTCGGCACCGTGGTGGTGCAGGACGACATCTGCAACGGCTGCGGGTACTGCGTGCCGGCCTGCCCGTACGGGGTGATCGACCAGCGCAAGGACGACGGCGGGGTCTTCAAGTGCACGATGTGCTACGACCGGCTCACCGACGGTCTGCAGCCGGCGTGCGCGACGGCATGCCCGACACAGTCCATCCAGTTCGGTGACCTGGACGAGCTGCAGGAGCGTGCCGACGCCCGGTTGGCCACGCTGCAGGGCCAGGGCGTGTCGACGGCGCGGCTCTACGGGCGCGACGAGGACGACGGCATCGGGGGCGCGGGGGCGTTCTTCCTGTTGTTGGACGAGCCGGAGGTCTACGGCCTGCCGCCGGACCCGGTGGTGACCACCCGGGACCTGCCCTCGATGTGGCGGCACGCCGCGGGTGCTGCCGCGATGCTGGTAGGCGTGGCCGTCACCTCGTTCCTGGGGCGGCGGACGTGAGCGCGGGGGAGCGGCCGGCACCCGAGGTGTCCCCGGACCAGTCCTCCATCGTTGGGCGCCCATCGGAAGCTGCTGACGCACCGCTGGACCACCGACCCGGCACCTCCGGGATCGCCACCCCGGGTGGTGGTTGGCGGAAGGCGGACGGCCCATCCGCGCAGAAGCGGACCAAGCGGAAGCGCAAGGGCGGCGGTGCAGGTCGTGGGCGGGACGGCGACCCCACGGTCGATGATGCGGACTTCCAGTCCTACTACGGCCGGCAGATCGTAAAGTCCGCCGTCTGGAAGACCCCGGATGTGCCGCTGTACCTGTTCCTGGGTGGCGCGGCGGGATCGGCGTCGGTGCTGGGCGCGATGGCTGAGTTCACCGACCGCCCGGCGCTCGCCCGGACGGCGCACTTCATCGCCGGGGGCGGGGCGATCGCGAGCGTCGGGTTCCTGATCCACGACCTGGGGCGCCCGAAGCGGTTCCTGCACATGCTGCGGGTGTTCAAGCCGACGTCCCCGCTGAGCGTGGGTTCCTAC
>JBBSVA010000167.1:0-6113 GCA_038233915.1 Mycobacteriales bacterium
AGCGCGCCCACCCCGAGCGCGGCGACGAAGCCCGCCACGATGAGCGACGTCTGGGTGATCCCGCCGCCGGCCAGGCTGGCCGACAGGGTCAGCAGCACCAGCTCGTAGACCAGCCCGCAGGCGGCGCAGACGGCGACGGCGCCGAGCAGCAGCGGCCGGTACCAGCGGACCCGCCGCGCCGTCTCCTGCTCGAGCACCGTCACGGCGTCAGGACAGCGCGGCGGCGTTGACCGCGCCGATCGCCAGCAGGCTCGACGCGACCGCCCAGGCGGCCCCGCTCATCCCCTCCTCGTCGACGATCTCCCGCAGCTGGCCGGGTACGACGGCGTCCAGCACCCGCAGCGCCACGGACTGCAGCACGACGCCGACCACCCCGTAGACGGCGGAGTCGACGAGGCCCTGCAGCAGCGAGTCCGAGCTGGTCATGATCGCGGTGACCACGATGACCGCCAGCGCCAGGTGGTTGGCGCCCAGCAGGATCGCGGCGTTGGGCTTGCGGTCGGTGTAGACCTGCGTGCGCAGGTTGCCCGGCGTGAGCAGGTCCAGGGCCAGGAAGCCCAGGCCGAGCACGCCGACGCCGACGAGGAAGAACAGCAGCGTGGCGACGACGCCGTCGCCGAGCTCGCTGCCGTCCAGGGTTCCGAAGGTCACGGGGTGCTCCTGGTCGAGGTGGTGGGGGTGGTGGTCACTTGCCGTCTCCCGGGCCGCCGTCGCCACCACCGGCGGCGGGCGAGCCGGGCCGGAAGCCGGTGCCGAGGAAGACGAAGTAGCCGCGGCTGTAGCGGCCGTCGACGTCCTCGACCCGGACGGTGCTGCCGGAGGCGGCGGCGGTCACGATGACGATGTCGTCGTCGTAGCGGAGGTACTCCGCGCCGCCGTCGCTCTGCCGGGCCGCCGGCGGAGCGGCGTCGACGATGTCGGCGGTGGTGGTGCCCACCGGGTCGGGCGAGGAGAAGCTCTCCCCGTCGCCGTCCGTGCCGGTGGAGGTGTACGTGTCCCGGATGAAGTCGGTGGGGTTGCTGCCGGAACCGCAGCCCCCCACGAGCAGCACCGCGGCGAGGACGGCGCGGACGAGGCGTCGCGCGCTCATGCCGGGCTCCAGTCGCTCTGGGTGGTGACGACGTCGCCGACGCCGTCACCCGGGTAGAGGTGCCAGGTGCGCCAGGTCCAGCCGATGTCGGTCTCCTCGCCGGTCACCGCGGTCAGCGCGGCGTCGTGGCCGGGGAACGCGGCGCACAACCGGTCGACCCGTCCGGCGGCCCAGGCCCGCAGCTCGGCGGCCCGCCGGTCCAGCTCTGCCGCGGGCACCTGCTCCACCGTCGCCCGGAACCGGTAGCCCGGACGCTCCACGCGGGCCGGCAGCGGGTCACCCCCGGCACCGACCGCGTCGCAGGACACCTGCTCGGTGCTGGTGCGTCCGCCGGCCGTGGCCGTGACGACGTGCGAAGCGCCCAGCACGCCGAGCACCAACCGGCCGCCGTGCGAGCCGTGCAGCGTGGCCGAGGCCAGGGACGGCGGCGCGGGGGCGTCCAGCACCAGCCCGAGCGCGGCGGCGGCGACGTCCCGGGTGGGGACGGCGAGGTCGAGCGCGGTCATGTGCCGGGCTGGGCGTGGTAGACGGTCAGCTCGGCTTGGGTCACCCGTCGCCCGGTCGAGACCTCCCACGACTGGGTCGGCGCCCACTTCTCGAAGGCCAGCAGACCCGTCTTGTCGCGGGTCGCGTAGTCGGCGTACTCCATCGTGCCGGTGGGCGGGGTGCCGGTGGTGCCCTCGGAACGGAAGTCCGCCCGGCCCCGCTCGACCTGCCGGTGCACGACGTCGTTGACCACGACCTCGCCGTCCGGGGTGAGCTGGGTGCCCTCCACGCGCTGCCAGAGGGTGAGCTCGAGGTCGCCCTCGTCGTCCTCGACGGTGAGCCACCGGCGGCCGGTGGAGCCGTCGAGCAGGTGCTCGTACCAGCTCATGCCACCCTCGCTGAGGGTGATCGTGCCGCGGACGACGTGGTCGATGCCGGCGTAGGTGATGACGTCGGCCGGCCCGATCCTCATCGGGTCCCACGTGTCGGGCTGGTCGGCCAGCGGGTCGACCCGGCCGGGCGTGGGACGCCGGTTCCGACGGTTGCGCAGCACGAGCACCGCGACCACGGCGACCGCAGCGAGCAGCAGGACGACGAGCAGGAACTCGGTCACCGGGAGGGTCCCCCTGGGGGTTGACGACGGGGCGACAGTGACCGTAGCGAACGGACTCAGCAGACTCGTAGCCGACTCACAGCGTGCCCGGCAGATCACCGGGTCAGAACTGGACCCCGCGGGTCAGCGCGCCGTCGACCACCAGGTTCGTGCCGGTGGTGAACGAGGACACCGGGCTGGCCAGGAAGACCACGGCGGTGGCCATCTCCGCGGGCGTGCCCATCCGGCCGGTCGGGTTGAGCGCCAGCGCGGAGGCGTAGAGCTCAGGCTGGCCGCCCTCGATCTGCTCCCAGACCCCGCCCGGGAAGTAGGTGTTGCCCGGGGAGACGGTGTTGGCCCGGACGCCGTCGCCGGCGAGAGCGAACGCCAGGCCCTGGACGTAGTGCACGATCGCGGCCTTCATCACCCCGTACGGACCGGCGGCGAAGTCCACCTCCCGGCCCGAGACGCTGGAGACGGCCACGATCGCGGCCTGGTCCGAGGACCGCAGGTACGGCAGCGCACTGGTCGCCAGCCGGACGGTGCCCATCAGGTCGACCTGGAAGGAGGCCTGCCAGTTCTCCTCGACGTCGGGGATGGCCAGTGCGCTGACGTTGGCCACCACGACGTCGACCCCGCCCAGCCGGCTCGCCGCGGCGTCCACCCCGGCGGTGAGCGCGGGCCCGTCGCCGACGTCCAATGCGGTGCCGGTGGCCCCGAGCTCGGCGGCGGTGGCCGCGACGACGGCGGCGTCCCGGGCGCAGAACTCCACAGTCGCCCCCTCGGCCAGGAACGCTTCGACGATCGCACGGCCGATACCGCGGGTGCCGCCGGTGACGAGCACGCGGGCACCGCTGAGCTGCAGGTCCATGGGTCGGGTCCTCTCCTGGGGGTCAGAGCCGGGCTGCGCGGGCGCGCAGGTCCGCGTGCAGTCCGCCGTAGGCGTGCGCCGGGGGCAGGTAGGACTTCCGCGCCTTGACCACCGAGGAGTAGTTCGCGTCCACCACGTTGGCGATCGGGGCCTCGGAGATCTGCGAGAGCAGCTGGTACGCGTCCAGCACGTCCAGGCCGAACAGCTCGACGAACCAGTGCACGAGCTGGGTCTGCCCGATCCGCCAGGCGTCCTCGAGCGGGCGGGAGGACCCGATGGTCATCCAGTGCGTGTCGTCCTCGACCCGCGGCCACGCCGGGCCGCCCGCCGAGGCGGCGCCCTTCACCAGTTCGACGATCACCGTGGTGGTCATCGCGCCCTCCACGGCGGTGCCGCAGGCCTCGCCCTCGCCCTGCCGGTAGTGCCCGTCGCCCAGGCTGAACAGCGCGCCCTCGACGTTGACCCGCAGGTAGCAGGTGGCCCCGGGCCGCATCTGCGGGGTGTCGGTGTTGCCGCCGAACGCGTCCGGGACCAGCGAGCTACGCACCTCACCACCCGCCGGGGCGACGCCGACCGTGCCGAGCATGGTGGCCACCGGCAGCTCGACCCGGAAGTCGCCGCGCTTGGCCACGAAGCCCACCGTGCCCGCGGCCCGGTCCAGCTCGTAGACCCAGGTGGTGTCGGGCAGCGCGTCCTGCAGCATCGCGGTGCGGTCGGTGGAGGTCAGCCCGCCGAAGAACGGCATGACCGCCGAGACGCCGAAGTCCCGGGCCGGCTCCATGGACACGAAGTGCAGCGCCAGGGTGTCGCCGGGCTCGGCGCCCTCGACCCAGAACGGGCCGGTCTGCGGGTTGACCGCGGACAGGTCGACCTTCTCGCTGGACAGGTCGGTGCCGGCGCGCAGCGCCCCGGAGAACGCGTCGTCGGACCACAACCGCAGGACCGTGCCGGGGGTGACCCGCGCCAGAGGCGCCACTCCCCCGAAGGTGAAGGCGTACTGCTCGAACGACGGGGTGATCTCGACGACGTCCACACCGCGACCGTAAGGGTCGGGGGTGTCTTTCTCGCGCCGGAGGTGCTCAGCGCACCCGGGTGGCCTCACCGGCGAGCGGCTCGACGTCCGGCCCGGGTGTCGGCTCCTCGGTGCCCGACCCGGCCGGCAGCGCGGCGGCCGAGGTGTTGGCCGACGTCGGCAGCCACCGGCCCCACCAACGCAGCACGTGCTGCAGCCGGGCCTCGCGGTGCGAGGGTCGGCCGGACCGGGACAGCTCGTGCCCCTCGCCGGGGAACAGCAGCAGCTCGGCGGGCACCCCGCGGCGCTTGAGCTCGACGAACAACCGGGTGCCCTGCTCCAGCGGGCAGCGCCAGTCCTCCTCCGAGTGCACCACCAGGGTCGGCGTGGTGATCCGGTGCGCGCCGGCCATCGGCGACTGGGCGGCGATCCGCTCGGGGTCGGTGCCCACGTACTGGTCGGCGAAGAAGAACCCGATGTCGGAGGACCCGACGAAGCTGACCGGGTCGTTGAAGGCGCGCTCGCTGATCGCCGCGGCGAACCGCTGGGTCCGCCCGATCAGCAGCGTCGTCATGAACCCGCCGTAGGAGCCACCCATGACGCCCACCCGGGCGTCGTCCAGGTCGGGCTCCTGGAGGGCCTCGTCCAGGAACGCGACGACGTCGTCGGCGTCCAGCTCGCCCATCCGCTCCTTGACGGCGCGGCCGTGCTCCTGGCCGTAACCCGAGGACCCGCGCGGGTTGCACTGCAGCACCGCGTACCCGGCCTCCACGTAGGTCTGGGTCTCGTCGAGGAGGCTCCAGCCGTACTGGGCGAACGGGCCGCCGTGCACGGTGAGCAGCACCGGGTGCGGGCCGGGGCCGGGCGGGGTCGTGATCCAACCGTGCACCGGGTAGCCGTCCGGGGCGGTCGCGGTCTTCTCCCGCATCCGGTGCAGCCGGCCGGTGGACTGCAGCTGGGTGCCGAACGCGGTGAGCAGCCGGCGGCGGCCCGGGGTGATGGCGATCAGCTCGCCGGCGGACCGGTCGTGCGCCACGGTGCCGACGACGACGCCGCCCCCGACCGCGATCCCGGTGGTCGTGTACGGCCCGTCGATCAGCGGCTCGGGGTCCGTGCCGTCCAGCGGGACCCGGACGAGCTCGACCGAGCCCTGCCGCTGGACGGCGACGAACGCGGACCCGTCGGCGACGACGACCCGGCCGAAGTCCGTGCCGAGGTCGTGCCACTCCGGGTCCAGCAGCGGCGTGGGGTGGCCGCCGGCGGCGCTGACCCGGCACAGCGTGGTGTTCCGACCGACGAAGTCCACGCCGTCGGGGCCGAGGTCGGGCTGGGCGACCAGGTAGAGCAGCCGACCCTCGGGGTCGGCCGGGTCGTAGGTCGGGGCGGCGCAGGACGAGCGGCTCTCGGTGACCCGGCGCAGGTGGCTGCCGTCGGGGCGGCAGGCGTAGACGTCGCTGACCAGGTCCCGGTCGGCGCGGGCGTGCCGGGCCGAGACGAAGACCAGCTCGGTGCCCGCGGGGTGCCAGGCGACGTCACCGTCGTCGTGGTCGCCGGAGGTGACCTGGACCGGCTCGGGGGGCGTGAGCGCGTCGTCGTCGGCCTCGCCGGGCAGCCCGAGCACGAACACGTGCGTGCGGCGGTCGGTGGAGAAGCCCAGGTCGTCGGCGCGGTACTTCAGCGTCGTGATCAGCCGGGGTGGCTCGGCGGCGGCGTCCACGCCCTCGGCGGTGCCGTACCTGCCCTTCTCGGGGACCCGCGCGGTGTAGGCGATCCGCCGGGAGTCCGGTGCCCAGACCGGCGCCCCGGCACCGAGCGGGTGGTCGGTGAGCCGGCGGGCCTCGCCCCCACCGGTGGGCAGCACGTGCAGCTGGGGCCGACCGCCGGCCTCCGCGCCCAGGAAGGCCAGCCACCGGCCGTCCGGGGAGAAGACCGGCGCGGAATCGCGATGCCCGTGGGTCAGCGGACGGGCCGGGGAGGACCCGTCGGTAGCGACCGCCCACAGCTGGCTGCGGTACTCGTCGGCGTCCAGGTCGAGCCGGGTGACCGCGACGACGGCGGTGGC
>JBBSVA010000168.1:0-6090 GCA_038233915.1 Mycobacteriales bacterium
CCCCGATGGTCTCCTCGCCGTCGTCAAGCGGGACTGCCCCACCTGCGAGCTGGTGGAGCCGGTGCTGCGCGAGCTGGGCGCTGCCGTCTGGTGCCAGGACGACGCCACCTGGTTCGACGGCGACGACCGCTCGCTGGAGCTGTCCTGGCAGCTGGGCATCGAGACGGTGCCGACCCTGCTGCGGATCTCCGACGGCGCCGAGACCGACCGCACCGTCGGCTGGAGCCGAGATGCCTGGCAGGCGCTCACCGGTGTCGCCGGGCTGGGTGAGGGTCTGCCCGAGCACCGGCCGGGCTGCGGCTCGCTGTCGGTCGACCCCGCGATGATCGACGTCCTGGAGGCGCGGTACGGCACCGGGCTGGCGAGCCGCCGGGTCGAGCTGGCCGAGCTGGAGGACGAGCACGAGGCGTTGTTCGACCGGGGGTGGACCGACGGTCTGCCGGTCGTGCCGCCCACCCCGGAGCGGGTGCTGCGGATGCTGCGCGGCACCACCCGCGACCCCGCTGAGGTGGTCGCGCTCGTCCCGCCGGACCTCGTCGAGTGCACCGTGGAGAAGGTCGCTGTCAACGCCGTGCTGGCCGGCTGCCTGCCCGAGCACCTGCCCGTGGTGCTGGCCGCCCTGGAGGCCGCCTCGGCCGAGGAGTTCGGGCTGCACGGCCTGCTGGCCACGACGTACTTCTCCGGCCCGGTGATCGTCGTCAACGGCCCGGTGGCCCGCCGGATCGGGATGAACAGCGGGGTCAACGCCCTCGGCCAGGGCAACCGGGCCAACGCGACGATCGGCCGCGCCCTCCAGCTCGTCGTGCGGAACGTGGGCGGCGGGCGGCCGGGGGAGGTCGACCGGGCCACGCTCGGCAACCCCGGCAAGGTCGGGTTCTGCTTCGCCGAGCGGGAGGAGGGCAGCCCGTTCACCCCGCTCGCCGCCGCCCGCGGGGTGCCCGGGGACGCCGTCACCGTGTTCGCCGGCGCCGGTGTGCAGCCGGTCGTGGACCAGCTCAGCCGGGACCCGGAGTCGCTGGCCCGCAGCTTCGCGGCCTGCCTGCGGGTCAACGCGCACCCCAAGCTGCCCATCGTCTTCGACGCGCTGCTGGTGGTCTCCCCTGAGCACGGCCGGGTGTTCCGCGAGGCCGGGTGGGACCGCGCCCGGCTGGTCGCCGAGCTCGAGGACCTGCTGACCCTGTCCACGACCGACCTGGTCCGCGGGGCGCACGGCATGGCCGAGGGCGTGCCGGTCGGCACCGCGGCCGACACACTCCCGAAGTTCCGCCCCGGCGGGCTGCTGGTGGTCTCCGCCGGCGGAGACGCCGGGCTCTTCAGCGCCATCGTCGGCGGCTGGGTGTCCGGCGAGACAGGCAGCATCCCCGTGACCCGAGAGGTCGGCAGATGACGACAGTGCTGGACCCCACCGGCGAGCAGCAGGCCGCGACCCGGACCCCACTCCCCCGACCCACGTCGTTGCAGGGCCGCACCGTCGGCCTGCTGGACATCAGCAAGGCCCGCGGCGACGTCGTCCTGGACCGGCTGGCGGAACTGCTGCAGGCCGACGGGGTCGACGTCCGGCGCTACCGGAAACCCACCTTCACCCGGCCGGCGCCGGTCGACCTGCGGCAGGAGATCGCCGAGCAGTGCGAGGTGGTCATCGAGGCACTCGCCGATTAGGGCTCGTGCACGTCGTGCAGTGTGCACGACATCACCGACCTGGACCGCCGCGGCGTGGTCGGGGTCTTCCTGGCCACCGAGGTGTTCGCCGACGCGGTCCGGGTGCAGAGCGGGGCGCTGGGCTTCCCCGCGCCGCACGTCCTGGTGCCGCACCCGGTGCAGGACCGCACCGACGAGGAGCTGCGCGCGGTCGCCGAGGCCGTCTACCCCGCCGTGCTGACCGCGCTCACCGGGTCGGACTGACCGGCCGGCGGCGACCTGCGCCCTCGCTCGACCAGCAGGACGCCGCCGGTACGGGGAGGCTGGCTGCATGCCCCTCCTCACCACCTCCTACAACGCCACCAGCACCGCCGCCGACGTCGTCGCCGGGCACGACCTGACCGGTACCCGCGCGATCGTCACCGGCGGCGGCTCCGGCATCGGGGTCGAGACGGTCCGCGCGCTCGCCTCGGCCGGTGCCGAGGTCACCATCGCCGTCCGCGACCCGGAGCAGGGCGCGAAGGCCGCGCAGGACGTCGTCGGCACGACCGGGAACACCACCCTGCGGGTGGCCCGCCTGGACCTGCTGACCCTGGACTCGGTCGCGGCCTTCCTCGCCGACTGGGACGGTCCGCTGGACCTGCTGGTCAACAACGCCGGCGTCATGGCGCTGCCGCAGCTGACCCTCACCGATCGCGGCTGGGAGACCCAGTTCGCCACCAACCACCTCGGCCACTTCGCGCTCACCACGGGCCTGCACGACGCCCTGGCCGCGGCCTCGGACGGCGCCCGCATCGTGTCGGTCTCCTCGACCGGCCACCTGCGCTCCCCCGTCGTCTTCGACGACCTGCACTTCGCCGAGCGCGAGTACGACCCGTGGACGGCGTACGGCCAGTCGAAGACGGCGAACGTCCTGCTGGCCGTCGAGGCCACCCGGCGCTGGGCCGAGGACGGCATCGTGGCCAACGCGCTCATGCCCGGCGGGATCATGACCAACCTGCAGCGGCACGTCTCCCAGGACGTCCTGGACGGCTGGGAGAAGGCCCAGGCCGACGGCAGCGTGACGTTCAAGACCACCGAGCAGGGCGCTGCGACGACGCTGGTCGCCGCCGTCGCCCCGGAGTTCGCGACCGGCGGGCACTACCTGGAGGACTGCGTCGAGGCGCCCACCGTCGCCGACGATGCGAAGGCCCGCACCGGCGTCCGGGAGTACGCGCTGGACGCCGGCAACGCCGAACGCCTGTGGCAGGTCTCCGCGGAGCTGCTCGCCCGGGGTCCCGCCGAGGAGTGACCCCAGCCCCCTGTTGATCATCGTCAGGTGGCTGGCGGACACGCCCTGGAGGGTGTGTCCGCACCGGCGTCTGACGATGATCAACAAGGCGCCCGGGTTCGGGCTGCGGGCGGGTCGTCCGTCGCGCAGGGTGGACCCGTGAGCAACGAGAAGGGCTACGTGGAGCCCGGCAAGTCCTTCGAGCGCGACTCCAACTACCTCCCCGACCGGATCCTGGCCGACGGGTCGCAGGGGTGGCCGGTCGAGTCCGACCGCTACCGGCTCGTCGTCGCCCGGGCCTGCCCGTGGGCCAACCGGGCCACGATCGTGCGCCGGCTGCTGGGCCTGGAGTCCGCGTTCTCGATGGGCATCTGCGGGCCGACCCACGACCAGCGGTCCTGGACGTTCGACCTGGACCCGGGCGGGCGCGACCCGGTGCTGGGCTACGAGCGGCTGCAGGAGGCCTTCCTGGCCCGCGACCCCGAGTACCCGCGTGGCATCACCGTGCCGGCGATGGTCGACCTGCCCACCAAGGCCGTGGTGACCAACGACTTCGCCCAGCTGACCCTGGACTTCTCCACCGAGTGGACCGCGTTCCACCGCGACGGTGCGCCCGACCTGTACCCCGAGCACCTGCGGGACGAGATGGACGACGTCATGAAGCAGGTGTTCACCGAGATCAACAACGGTGTCTACCGCTGCGGCTTCGCCGGCTCCCAGGAGACCTACGCCAGCGCGTACGACCGGTTGTTCACCGCGCTGGACTGGGTGAGCGAGCGGTTGGAGACCCGCCGCTACCTGATGGGCGACACGATCACCGAGGCCGACGTCCGGCTGTTCACCACGCTGGCCCGCTTCGACGCCGTCTACCACGGCCACTTCAAGTGCAACCGGACGAAGCTGACCGAGATGCCGGTGCTGTGGGGCTACGCCCGGGACCTGTTCCAGACCCCCGGGTTCGGCGACACCACGGACTTCCCGCAGATCAAGCGGCACTACTACGTGGTGCACGCCGACATCAACCCCACCCAGATCGTGCCGGTCGGTCCGGACACCTCGGTGTGGCTGACCCCGCACGGCCGCGCGGAGCTCGGCGGCTCCCCGTTCGGGGACGGCACCCCGCCCGGCCCGGTGGCCGCGGGCGAGGAGGTCCCGGCCGCCGAGGGTGCCGGAGGCTCGACCTCGTACTGACGCCGCTGCCGGCCCGGGGGTGGTGACGCGTCCGGGGCCGGTGTCCTGGGGTGAGTCCGCCCCCTCGTCCCGGTCGCGGCTGGCACAGTTCCCGGCCATGTCCCCCGAGCACCCGGCCCTGCCGACGTCCACGGCCCTGCCCACTGTCGCGGAGTTGTTCGACCTGACCGGCCGGGTGGCGGTGGTGACCGGGGCGTCCTCGGGGCTGGGGGTCACCTTCGCGACGGCACTGGCCGGAGCCGGGGCCGACGTGGTGGTCACCGGCCGGCGCAGCGACCGGCTCGCCGATGTCGTCGCGACGGTCACCGGCCTGGGTCGGCGCTGTCTGGCCGTCACTGCCGACGTCCGGTTGCCCGCCGACTGCGCCCGGGTGGTCGTCGACGCCGTGGCGGCGTTCGGCCGGGTCGACGTGCTGGTCAACAACGCCGGCACCGGGCACGGCGGCCGCGCGCTCACCGAGGACCCGGCCGCCTTCGAGGCGGTGCTGGCGACCAACCTCTCTGGCGCGCACCACATGGCCCAGGCGGTCGCCCGGTCCATGGTCGAGCGCGGGCACGGCGGATCGGTCGTGAACATCTCCTCCGCGCTCGCGCTGACCCCCGGGGGCGTGCCGCAGGCGGCCTACACCGCGTCCAAGGCCGGGCTGATCGGGCTCACCCGGGAGCTGGCCGCGCAGTGGACCGCGCGGCACGGGATCCGGGTGAACGCGCTGGCCCCGGGCTTCTTCCCCTCCGAGCTGACCGCACCGCTGCTGGCGACCGAGCGCGGGACGGCCGGGGTCCTCGCCCGGACGCCGATGGGCCGGGTCGGGCGGGTCGAGGAGCTCGTCGGACCCCTGCTGCTGCTGGCCAGCGACGCGGGCTCCTACCTGACCGGCACGACCCTCGCCGTCGACGGTGGGTGGTCCATGCACTGATGTTGACCAAACGCGCGTTTGTTCATAGGTTCGAGTGACCCCCGTCACGAGGAGACCTCCATGCACACGCTCATCGCCATCTGGTCCGCCCCCCGCCCCGAGGACACCGAGGCGTTCGAGGAGCACTACCGCAGCACGCACGGCCCGCTGGCCGCCCGGGTGCCGGGCATGCAGCGGTTCGTCACCATCCACACCGCCGCCGGGCTGGCGGGCGGGGAGTCCGGGTTCCACCGGGTCGCCGAGATGTCCTTCGGCAGCCAGGCCGACCTGGAGGCTGCCGAGGAGACCCCCGAGTGGCTGGCCCTGCGGGCCGACGCCGGCACGATGATCGAGCGCTTCGGCGTCACCCTCACCGTGGGCATCGGCGAGGAGCAGGACAACGAGCTGACCCCGGCATGACGGTCCTGGTCACCGGCGGGTCCTCCGGCATCGGCCGGGCGATCGCCGAGCGGTGGGGCAGCAAGGGCCACGACGTGGTCGTCAACTACCACTCTGACGACGCCGCGGCGCAGGAGGCGGCCGAGCTGGTGGCAGCGGCCGGTGGCACGCCGCACCTGGTGAAGGCCGACGTCGGCACGGCCGAGGGGGTGGCCGCCCTGGTCGGCGCCGTCCGCGAGCTGACCGACTCCCTCGACCTCTACGTGCACTGTGCCGCGCTCGCCGTCACCGGGAAGGCGCTGGAGATCGACCCGGCCCGGCTGGCCCAGGCGATCGCGGTCAACGGCACGTCGTTGGTGCCGCTGACCCAGGGTCTGCTGCCGGTGCTGCGTCCGGGCTCGGCATTGGTCTACATCAGCAGTCGCGGGGCCCGCTCCTACGTGCCCAGCTACGTGGCGCTGGGCCCGACGAAGTCCCTGGGTGAGGCGCTGGTCCGCTACCTGGCCGTCGAGCTGGCGCCCCTGGGGGTGCGGGCCAACACCGTGGCCGCCGGCCCGCTGGACACCCCGGCATTCCGGACGATGTTCGGTGACCAGGCCCAGGCCCGGCTCGACGGCGCCGCGGCCGCCAACCCCAGCGGCCGGGGCCTGGGGATGGAGGACGTGCTCGGCGCCGTCGAGTGGATCGCCTCCCCCGC
>JBBSVA010000169.1:0-6036 GCA_038233915.1 Mycobacteriales bacterium
CCAGCGCGGCGTGTTGCTCGTGCAGGTCCGTGATCATCGCCGATCAAGCGGTCGGGGGCTCGCCGGCTCGGGCGCGGTCGTCGTCGTGGTGGCCGGGGTCTACCTGCTGATGCGCTCCCGGCTCGGCCTGGCGCTCACCGCCATCCGGGACGACCCGACCGCGGCCGGGTCGCTGGGCGTCGGGGTCACCCGGGCCAAACGGGTCGTCTACGTGGTCGCGGCGCCCGGCTGCGGGCTGGCCGGGGCGATCATCGTCGCCAACACAGTGCCGGTGCAGCCCGGCTCGATCTTCTCCGCGCTGCAGGACTCGCTGGCCGACCTGGGCAACTGGTACCTCGTCGTGGTCGGCCTGGTCGCGATCGCGGTCACCCTGCTGGGCCCCCAGGGGCTGTGGGGCCTGACCCGGGGGCGGGTCGAGTTGTTCCCGACCGGTCACCGGGTGGGAAGTCGCTGAGCCCGGACGACGTTGCGGGCGGCATGAGCACACCACCGGAGCCCATCGTGCGGGACGACCCGGAGCGCGGCCGCTACGAGATCCGGGCGGGCGAGGAGTTGCTCGGGACGGCCGCGTACACCCGCTCCGGGGACGTCTGGACGTTCACGCACACCGAGGTGGAGACCGGCGAGGGCCACCACGGCCTGGGCGGCCGGCTGGTCCGGGCCGCGCTGGAGGACGTCCGGGCGGCCGGCGGGCGCGTCGTCCCGCAGTGCTCGTTCGTGGCCGGCTGGATCGAGCGACACCCCGAGTTCGGCGACCTGGTGGGATCGTCGGCATGAGGGACCCCTTCGCCGTCCAGGCGACGGATCACGTCTACGGCGACCCGGACGCCCCGGTCACCGTGCTGGAGTACGGCGACTACGAGTGTCCGTACTGCGCGGCCGCCGCCCCGGTGCTCCAGGCCCTGGTGGACTCCTCCGGCGGCGGCGTCCGGCTGGTCTTCCGGCACTGGCCCCTCTACGACGTGCACCCCTACGCGCTCACCGCGGCGTTGGCCGCCGAGGCCGCGGCAGCGCAGGGCGCCTACTGGGAGATGCACCACCTGCTCTTCCAGCGGCAGGACCGGTTGGCCGACGCCGACCTTGCCGGGTACGCCCGCGAGCTGGGCCTGGACCCGTCCCGGGCGGTGGGGGAGGGCGCGCAGGCCTACGGCGACAAGGTCGAGGCGGACTTCGCCACCGGGGTCGCGATCGAGGTACCGGGGACGCCGACGCTCTTCGTCGACGGCCAGTTGTTCAGCGGCCGGCCCGACCTCGCGGCGCTCCGCCGTACCGTCGGTGCGGCGGGTCAGGTGTCAGCTCCCGACGCCGGGCTCCAGCCAGGGGCGCGGGGGAAGCGCCCGTGGTCCGTCGGACGCCGGCGAGCAGAGCGGGAACCGCTCGCCCAGGGTGCGCAGCAGGAGGGTGCCGACGACCGCTGCGGTCAGTGACCCCAGCAGGATCCCTATCTTGGCCTGCTCGCGCAGCAGCTCGTCGTCGAAGGCCAGGTCGGTGATGAACAGCGAGATGGTGAACCCGATCCCGGCCAGCGTCGCGCCGGCCATCAGGTGCGACCAGCGGACCCCTCCCGGGAGCACGCCCCACCCGGTCTTCAGTGCCACGAAGGCCCCCGCGGTGATGCCCACGGCGTTGCCCAGCACCAGCGCGACGGCGATCCCGAGGGTGACAGTGGAGGTGGCCGCGGCCCGCAGCGTCTCGCCGTCCAGCACGACCCCGGCGTTGGCCAGCCCGAAGACCGGCACCACCAGGTAGGACGTGTACCGGTGCAGCGACTCCTGCAGCCGGGCGTTGGCCGGCACCGTGGCGGCCGCTGCGAGTTTGGCGGACCGGGCCGTGGAGGCGTCCGGGTCCTCCCGCAGCGCGCGCCCGAAGGACGTCGTCCGGTCGATCTCGGCGCGGGAGGGCGGCCGGGCCGGCAGCAGCAGCCCCAGGACGACGCCGGCCAGCGTCGCGTGCACCCCGGAGGCGTGTACGGCCAGCCACAGCGCGATCCCGGTGAGCACGTACGGCGTCAGCTTCCAGACGCCGACCCAGCGCAGCACCAGCAGCACGAGGATCAGCGCGCCCGCGACGGCGAGGGCGGGCAGCACGATCTCCTCGGAGTAGAACAGCGCCATCACACTGATCGCGCCGATGTCGTCGACGATCGCCAGGGTCAGCAGGAACAGCCGCAGCCGGTCGGGACACCGTGGGCCGAACAGCGCCAGCACGCCGAGCACGAAGGCCGTGTCGGTGCTCATCACGATGCCCCAGCCGTCGGCCGCGTCCCCGCTGGGGTTGAAGGCCAGGTAGACCAGCGCCGGGACGGCGAGCCCGCCGAGCGCGCCCAGCGCGGGGGCGGCGACCGAGCGCCGGTCGCGGAGCTCGCCAGTGGCCACCTCGCGGGTGATCTCCAGCCCGACGACGAGGAAGAACAGCGCCATCGCGCCGTCGTTGACCCAGTGCCGCAGGTCCATCGACAGCGCCACGTCGCCGACCCCGATCGAGGCCCCGGTGGACCAGAACGTGTCGTACCCGGCTGCCCAGGGTGAGTTGGCCCAGGCCAGGGCCAGCAGGGTGCCGACCAGCAGCAGCGCCGAACCACCGGCCTCGGTGCCCATGTAGAGCTTGGACGACGGCGACAGCGTGGGGACCGAGACCCGCAGGGCGGGACCGGGGCGGGGGGCCTGCGTCATCGGGCCAGGCTCATGCGGGGTGCCTCCCGGGGCGGTGGATCGGCGGGTCAGCGAGCCAACCCGGAGATCACAGCACGTGTTCCCCGTACATCTCACCCAGCGGGTCCGCGATCAGCTCGATGCGCGCACCGTCGGGGTCCCGGAAGTACACCGAGACACCGCTGTGCACCACGTGCTCGACGCCGGCCTCGGTCAGGTTCTCGACCAACGACTCCCAGCGGGAGGGCTCCACGCTGATCGCGACGTGGTGCAGCCCGCCCAGCACCTCGGCGTAGGGGCCGAGGTCCATGCCCGGGAAGTCGAAGAAGGCCAGCAGGTTGCTGTTGCCGATGTCGAAGAAGAAGTGCGAGCTGCCCGGGTAGTCCCGGTTGTCGATCAGCTCGGTGAGCGGGAAGCCCAGCACGCCCTGGTAGAAGGCGATGGTGGCTTCGACGTCGCTGCTGATCAGCGCGGTGTGGTGCAGTCCGCGGGCGGTGGAGGTGGGGCGCTCCCCGGCCGGGCGCAGGTGCTCGTCGCGAAGGCACGCACGGGTGGCCTCGATCGCGATCAGATCGGTGGTCATGGGGACAGCGTCCGCCGGTTTGGATGACGCGTCAACCAACATCGGCTATGGTGCCTGCATGACCTGGCTCAATGCCGACCAGCAGCGCGCGTGGCGGCACTGGCTGCTGCTGAGTACTCGGCTGCCGGCTGCACTGAACCGGCAGCTACAGGCCGACTCGGACCTGTCGCTGGCCGACTTCGACGTGCTGGTGCAGCTGTCCGAGACCGCCGACGGCCGGGTCCGCGCCCGGGACCTGGGTTCCGCTCTGGGCTGGGAGAAGAGCCGGCTGTCCCACCACGTCCGGCGGATGGAGGCCCGTGGCCTGGTGTCGCGAGCCGACGCCACCGACGACGCCCGGGGGTCCACGGTGTGCCTGACCGGGGCAGGCCGGGCCGCCATCGAGGCCGCCGCCCCCGCGCACGTGCACACGGTCCGCGAGCTGTTCTTCGCCGACCTCACCCCGGCCCAGCTGCAGGTGCTCACGGAGCTGACCGAGCAGGTCCTCACCCGGCTCCCCGACCCGTCCCCCCGATGATCACGGACCAGGGTGAGCAACACGCCGGGTCCGGCTGACCGGGAGTCCGTGATCGTCGGGGCGCAGGCGGCGTGCTCGGAGCGGGACCGGGATGCCGAGAGCACGAGCAGCGGTCTCCACCAGGGCTCGGGGCTGGCGGTACACGTCCCAGGCGGTGGCGTGCAGCAGCGTCCAGCCGCGCCCGGTGACCTCGTTGTGCCGGGCCCGGTCCTCCCGCAACTGATCCAGCGTCATGTGTGCCTCGAGCCCGTCGTACTCACCACCGACCTGGTCCTCTTCCCACCCGAGGTCCAGCCGGCGCCGACCGACCGGAACCTGGAGGGCCGGGGCGGGGAGGCCGCCGTCCAGGTACCGCCAGCGCATCCGGGACTCCATCGGCGACTCGGCGAGCGGCGAGGCGTAGGGCACGAGCCTGCGCAGCCGCAGCACCCCACGCTGACCCCACTGGTCTTCTGTCGCCTGCAGCAGGAGGTCCGGCGTGCAGGCGCCCACGCGCAGGGTCGCGTCCAGGGTCGCAAGTCCGTCGATGGGCCGTGACGTCCGGACGACCTCGCAGGCGGTTCGCGCGGCGGGCGTGCACCACACGCCGCCCAGCAGCACGGCGTCGTCGGTGCCCAGGTGGGAGGGGTGCACTGCGATGCCGGCGCGCGTCGTGTCCCGCATGCTCTCGGGACCGAGGAAGTGCAACGCCCCCTGCTCCAGCACGTCGAAGCCCCAGAGCATCGCGGCGGTCGACCGGCAGGCAACCAGGTCACCGCCGAGGAGCAGGGACGCCGCTCGGATCAGGGTGACCGGGTCGTCCGGCAGGTCGGCGTCCACCAGGACACCACGCCAGGGCGTCGTCCGCCAGCGGCCGTTGCGCACCAGGCGACGGACCTCGATCTCCGAGTGCGCATCCCGGGCCTGCGCTGTGGTGAACACGCCGCCCTGGCGGGCCACGGTCCGGTAGAAGGCGATCTGCACGGCCGCAGCGTGCGGTGTCGGGGTCCGGTTCGGGGCCCGGTGCGCACATCTGTGGACAGGGTCCCGCCCTGTGCACACCCGACCTCGGGCCTCGATGATCACGGACCCCAGGTCACGCGGCCGCGGCGTGTTCCTCACGCAGCCCCGTGATCATCGCGGGGGGAGGGTGGCTCAGGCGAGCATCTGCTCCAGGTCGCCGAGGAGGTCGCCGACGTCCTCGATGCCGACCGACAGCCGCACCAGGTCGGCGGGCACCTCGAGCGCGGAACCGGCGACCGAGGCGTGCGTCATCCGGGCCGGGTGCTCCACGAGGGACTCCACGCCGCCCAACGACTCGGCCAGGGTGAACACCTGCGCGCGCTCGCAGACCCGCAGCGCCGCCTCCTCACCGGCCGCCAGCCGGAAGGAGAGCATCCCGCCGAAGCCGGACATCTGCCTGGCCGCGATCTCGTGCCCGCGGTGCTCCGGGAGACCCGGGTACAGCACCGACGACACCGCTGCGTGCGAGGTCAGGAACTCGGCGATCCGGGCGGCGTTGGCCTGGTGCCGGTCCATCCGCACGCCGAGGGTCTTGATGCCGCGCAGCACCAGCCAGGCGTCGAAGGGGCCGGCGACGGCGCCCATCGCGTTCTGGTGGAAGGCCAGCTGCTCACCGAGCTCGGCGGTACCGGCGACCAGCGCCCCGCCGACGACGTCGGAGTGCCCGCCCAGGTACTTCGTCGTGGAGTGCACGACGACGTCGGCGCCCAGGGTCAGCGGCTGCTGCAGGTAGGGCGAGGCGAACGTGTTGTCCACGGCCAGCAGTGCGCCGGCGTCGTGCGCGATCTGGGCGAGGGCGGCGATGTCGGCGATGCCCAGCAGCGGGTTCGTCGGCGTCTCGCACCAGATCAGCTTCGTGGTGGGCCGCAGCGCCGCCCGGACGGCGTCCAGGTCGGCCAGGTCGACCGGGGTGTGCTCGACGCCCCAGCGCAGCAGCACCTTGCTGATCAGCCGGAAGGTGCCGCCGTAGGCGTCGATCGGGATGACCAGGTGGTCGCCGGGGTCCAGCACGGTGCGCAGCAGCGCGTCCTCGGCGGCCAGCCCGGAGGCGAACGCCAGGCCGGTGGCGCCCTGCTCCAGGGAGGCCAGCGCCTCCTGCAGTGCGGTGCGGGTCGGGTTCGCGCTGCGGCTGTACTCATAGCCCTCGCGCAGACCGCCGACGCCGTCCTGCTTGTAGGTGCTCGTCAGGTGCAGCGGGACGACGACGGCGCCGGTGGTGGCGTCCGGCTCCTGGCCGGCGTGGATGGCGCGGGTGGAGAAGCCCTGCGGGCGCTCGGTGCTCA
>JBBSVA010000170.1:0-5844 GCA_038233915.1 Mycobacteriales bacterium
AGCCCGAGCGCGGGTAGGTTGGACGGGTGCAGGCCGACCACTTCGACCAGCAGAGACTGCTGGCACTCGCCGCGGAGGACGTCGCGCTCGCGCAACTCGCCCACCGTCGGCGCACCCTTCCCGAGAACGCCGACGTGGTGCGCGCGCAGACCGAGGTCCGCGACCTCGACCGTGAGCAGAAGCGGTTGGAGGCGGACGTCGACACCGTCCGGGCCCGCTCGACCCGCGACCAGCAGAAGCTGGACTCCGGGGCTGCCACGCCCCGGGAGATGACCAGTCTGCAACAGGAGATGGAGTCCCTCGCCCGTCGGCAGGGCGACCTGGAGGACCAGGTGCTCGAGCTGATGGAGCGCCGGGAGTCCGCCGACGCGACGCTGGCCACCGCGCAGAGCGGTCTGGACGCCGCCCAGGCCGACCAGACCCGCGCCGAGGAGCTGCGGGACGCCGCCCTCGCCGAGGTCGCCGAGGGCGAGCAGGCGCACGGCAAGAAGCGCACCGAGGTCGCCGCCGCCGTGCCCGCCCCGCTGCTGGCGCTCTACGACCGGGTCGCCCAGCAGACCGGCAGTACCGGCGCCGCGGCGTTGCACGCCCGGCGCTGCGAGGGCTGTCGGATCGAGCTGTACGGCACCGAGCTGGCCGCGGCCCGCAACGCCGACCCGCACCTGGTGCTGCGCTGCGAGAACTGCAACCGGATCCTGGTGCGGACCGCCGAGTCCGGGCTGTGAGTCGCCGCCTGGTCGTCGAGGCCGACGGTGGGTCCCGGGGCAACCCCGGGCCGGCCGGCTACGGCGCGCTGGTCAAGGACGCCGACACCGGTGTGCTGCTGGCCGAGCGCGCCGCCTCGGTCGGCCGGGCCACCAACAACGTGGCCGAGTACGGCGGGTTGGTCGCCGGGCTCGAAGCCGCCCTCGGCATCGACCCGACCGCTTCCGTCGAGTGCCGGATGGACTCCAAGCTCGTGGTCGAGCAGATGTCGGGTCGCTGGCAGATCAAGCACCCGGACATGAAGAAGCTCGCCGTCCAGGCCCGGGACCTCGCGCGCCAGCTGGGCCAGGTGCGCTACACCTGGATCCCGCGCGCGCAGAACTCCGCGGCCGACGCCCTGGCCAACTCCGCGATGGACGGCACACCGGTGCACCGCGACCTCGGGGCTCCTGCGGTCGTCGTCGAGGAGCCGGCCCCCGCCGGCCCGCCTGCGCCGGTGGTCACCACGGTCACCCACCTGCTGCGCCACGGCCGGACGGCACACACCCCCGAGCGCCGGTTCTCCGGCAGCAGCGACCTGGACCTGTCCGACCTGGGCCGGGCCGATGCTGCTGCCGCGGCCGAGGCGGTCGCCGCGCTGGGCATCGAGGCCGTCGTGTCCTCCCCGCTCAAGCGCTGCCGACAGACCGCCGGCGCCGTCGCCGAGGTGCTGGACACCGGCATCGAGGTCGAGCGGGACCTGCGCGAGCTGGATTTCGGCGGCTGGGAGGGCCTCACCGGTGCCGAGGCGCTGGCCGCGAACCCACTGGCCTTCCGGCGCTGGCGCACCGCTGTCGACATCCGGCCGCCCGGCGGGGAGTCGATCGTCGACGTCTCCACCAGGGTCGCTGCCGCCCGCGCCCGGATCCTGGAGCGGCACGCCGGTAAGACGGTGCTGATCGTCAGCCACGTGACGCCGATCAAGCTGATGCTGGCGGCCGGTCTCGGCGTGGGTGACGAGGTGGTCTACAAGGTGTTCCTGGAGGCTGCCTCGCTGTCCACGGTCGCCTGGGGCAGCGACGGGTCGTCGTCCGTGCGCCTGGTGAACGACACCGCCCACCTCCGCGCCTGACCCCGACCCCGACCCAGCCCCGGCCCCGCGACCACCGCGGCGGAAGTCGCGAAGAACGCCGGTCCAACAGCGGCGATAGTCGCGAAAAACGCCGGTCCAACAGCGGCGGAAGTCGCGAAAAACGCCGGTCCAGGGGCGGCGGAAGTCGCGAAGAACGCCGGTCGTCGGGCGAGGACGTCGCTCGTGACGACTACAGCCGGCCGGCGTCGATGACCCGGGAGAGGAACTGCCGCGTGCGGGCCTCGACCGGGTCGCCCAGCACCTGCTCCGGCGAGCCGGACTCCAGGACCACGCCGGCGTCCAGGAAGCAGACGGTGTCGGCGACCTGCTTGGCGAAGCCCATCTCGTGGGTCGCCATCACGATGGTCATGCCCTGTGCGGCGACCTCACGGACCACCCGCAGCACCTCACCGACCAGCTCGGGGTCCAGCGCCGAGGTGATCTCGTCCAGCAGCAGCACCCGCGGGTGCACCGCCAGCGCCCGGGCGATCGCCACCCGCTGCTGCTGACCGCCCGACAGCCGGTCGGGGTACTCGGCGGCTTTGTCGGCCAGCCCGATCCGGGTCAGCAGCGCGTCCGCCTCCTCGCGGGCCTCGGCCTTGGAGACGCCGTGCACCGCGGTGGGCGCGAGCGTCACGTTGTCCAGCACGGTCATGTGCGGGAAGAGGTTGTAGGCCTGGAAGACCACGCCCAGCCGTCGGCGGACGGCATCGGCGTCCACCCGCGGGTCGGTGACGTCCTCCCCGTCCAGCAGCACCTGGCCGTCGTCCACGGTCTCCAGCAGCGACGTGCAGCGCAGCAGGGTCGACTTGCCCGACCCCGAGCCGCCGATCAGCGCGACCACCTGGTGCTCGCCGACGGCGAGGTCCACGCCGCGCAGCACCACGTTGTCGTCGAACGCCTTCACCACGCCCCGCACGTCGAGCACGGGGCCGTCCAGGACGGGGGAGGTCACAGCACCGATCCTGACTGTTGACGACGGCGGGCCCGGGCGGCGACGCCGTCGGCGATCCGGGCCGAGGGGACGGCGAGCAGCACGAACAGCAGCCCGGCCACCACGTAGGGCGTGAAGTTGAAGGTCTGTCCGACGGCGATCTGCGCCGAGCGGACCGCGTCGACAGCGCCCAGCACGGAGATCAGCCCGACGTCCTTCTGTAGCGCGACGAAGTCGTTGAGCAGTGCCGGGGTCACGTTCCGCACGGCCTGCGGCAGCACCACGATCCGCATCGTCTGCCGGTGCGTGAGGCCCAGCGACCGGGCGGCGGCCCGCTGGCTGGGGTGCACCGACTCGATGCCGGCGCGGAAGACCTCGGCGACGTAGGCCGAGTAGGTCAGCACGATCGCCAGCGTGCCGAGCACGAACGGCGAGGTGGGCAGTCCCTGCAGACGCAGTGCGGGCAGCCCGAAGCCGACCAGGTACAGCGTGATGATCAGCGGCATGCCGCGGAACAGGTCCACGTAGCCGGTGGCCAGCAGCCGCAGCGGGGCGAGGGCCGGCCCACGCAGCGTGCGCAGGATCGCGATCCCCAGGCCCAGGACGACGACGCAGACGCCGCCGACCAGCAGCACCTGCACGTTGAGCCACAGCCCGCGCAGGATGTCGGGGAAGGCGTCCCGGGCGTTGGAGAGGGAGAAGAACGTCGTCTGCACCCGGGGCCAGCCCGGCGAGCGGGTGACGACCAGGTAGGCCACGACGGCGAAGACCACCGTGGAGCCCAGCGCGACAAGGGTGGATCGCCGGGACCGGCGGGCCCGGAAGGCCCGCCGGTCCAGCTCGAGCTGCGACGGCGCCGGCATGCCCGGGGCGCCGACGGTCACTGTCGCGGTCAGTTCAAGACGGGGGCGTCGGCGGCCTCGGACAGCCACTGCTGCTGCAGGTCGGCCAGCGTGCCGTCGGCCTCGAGGGCGTCGACGGCCTGGCTCACGCAGTCGGTCAGCGGGGAGTCCTTGGCCAGCAGCAGCCCGAACTGGTCACCGGACTCACCGGAGTCGGCGACCTGACCGACGATGACGCCGTCGTCCAGTTCGGCGCTGGTGATGTAGAAGGCGGTCGGCAGGTCCACGACGATCGCGTCGACCTGGCCGTTCTGCAGCGCGAGCTTGGCGTCGTCGTTGGTGTTGAACACGACCGGGTCGGTCGAGGGGTCGATGACGTCGGTCAGCACGGTGAGGCTGGTCGTCGCGACCTGGGCGCCCAGCCGCAGGTCGGCGAGGTCGGCCAGCGAGGTCGCGCCCTCGGCAGCGGACCCGCCGATGGTGATCACGGCCTGGGTGGCGGTGTAGTACGGCGAGGAGAAGTCGACGGCCTGCTCACGATCGGGGTTGATCGTGAACTGGTTGATGTCGAAGTCGAAGGGCTTGTCGCCGGGGGAGATGGCCGAGTTGAACGGCACCCGGGTCCACTCGACCTGGTCCTCGCTGTAGCCTAGCTGCTCGGCGACGGCGTAGGCCACGGCGGACTCGTAGCCCTCGCCGCTGGTCGGGTCGTCGTCCACGACCCACGGCTCGTAGGCGGGCTCGTCGGTGGCGACGGTCAGGGTGTCCTCGGCGACGGTGGCCAGGTCGGCCGGGGCGCAGGAGCCCGAGCCCGAGGCAGAGGAGTCGCCGGCGGACTCCTGCGGCGCGCAGGCGCTGACCGCCAGAGCGGTGGTGGCGAGGACAGCGAGGGCGAACGGGCGACGGCGCATGGGGGTCCTCAGGAGCTCGAGCAGCGGGGAACCCGCAGATCGTACGGTCAGCCCGCCCGCCGGTGATCAGGCCGGACGAGGAATCATGGTCACTGCCCGCCCAGCCCCGGTCCCCAGGGAGTCCCCGTGACGATCGCCCCCGCCGTCCCCTCCGTCGTCGGCGACGAGCGCACGCTCTCCCCGGCCCAGTACGAGGAGTGGGCCGCCGAGGTCCGCCGGCTGGCCGACCAGCGTGGCGCGGTGGTGCTGGCGCACAACTACCAGGTGCCCGAGATCCAGGACGTCGCCCACCACACCGGTGACTCGCTCTACCTGTCGCGGGTCGCGGCGGAGACCGACGCCCGGGAGATCGTGTTCTGCGGCGTCCACTTCATGGCCGAGACGGCGAAGATCCTGTCCCCGGACAAAACCGTCCTGCTGCCCGACCTGGATGCCGGGTGTTCGCTGGCCGACTCGATCACCGCCGAGCAGCTGCGCGAATGGAAGGCCGAGCACCCGGGTGCCGTCGTCGTCAGCTACGTGAACACCACGGCGGCGGTGAAGGCCGAGACCGACGTCTGCTGCACCTCGTCCAACGCCGCCGACGTCGTCCGGTCGATCCCGGCGGACCGCGAGATCCTCTTCTGCCCCGACCAGTTCCTGGGCGCGCACGTCAAGCGGGTCACCGGCCGGCAGAACATCCGGGTGTGGGCGGGGGAGTGCCACGTGCACGCCGGGATCAGCCCGTCCGACGTTCGCTCGCAGATCGCCGCGCACCCCGACGCCGAGATCCTGGTGCACCCCGAGTGCGGCTGCACCACCTCGGTGCTGGACCTGGTCAGCAACGGTGACCTGCCGGCCGACCGGACCCGGGTGCTGTCCACCGGCGGCATGGCCGAGGCCGCCGCCACGACGACCGCCCGGCAGGTGCTGGTGGCCACCGAGGTCGGCATCCTGCACCAGCTGCGCAACCTCAACGGCGTCACCGACTTCATCCCGATGAACGACCGGGCCGCCTGCCGCTACATGAAGATGATCACTCCGGCCAAGCTGCTGCGGACGCTGCAGACCGGGTCCGGGGAGATCCACGTACCGACCGACGTCGCCACCCGCGCCCGCCGGGCCGTGGAGGCGATGATCGCGATCGGCGACCCCGGCCGCGGCGGGGAGTAGCCCGCCCCCCCCCACGGGGGGGGAGGGCCCAAAAAACCCCCACACCCCCCCCAACGCGGGGTGGGTGTGATGATGGGGGGGGGGGGGCGGGGGGGGGGGGGGGGGCGCGGGGCGCCGGGGCCGCGGGGGCGTGGGGGAGAGTGGGAGAGTGGGAGTGCTGGAGAGAGGGGAAAAATCGAACCTCAACAT
>JBBSVA010000171.1:0-5812 GCA_038233915.1 Mycobacteriales bacterium
CACGGCCGGCGCCACCCCGGACTGCCACCAGCCCGAGACCGCGGGCACCCCGGGCAGCGCGGGGCCGGTCACCCACTCGTCGACGACCGGCACGCCGCTGATCGTGGACCGGCCCGCTCGCCGACACCACCCGCGGACGGCGGGCCGACTCCCCACCGCGTGCCACAGTGGCCGCGTGAGCCCCCGGACCGCCGCCCCACCGCGGTGACGGCCGCCCTGGCGGCGGCCTGTGCGGTACTGGGACTGGGCGTCGGCGTGCTGCTGAACCGGTGGGCGGCGGGCCTGTGGGCGCGCCGGGACACTCCAAGGAGTGAACCGGGCACGGCCGGTGACCGGGCTGTGCGTCCCCCGTACGTGGAGCTCGGCACGGCTGCGCTGTTCGGTCTGACCGCTCTCTGGACGGGCCCGCGCAGCGACCTGCCGGCCTTCCTGGTGCTCGCCGCGGCTGCCGTGGTGCTGACCGTCATCGACCTGCAGCACCACCTGCTGCCCAACCTCGTCATCGTGCCCGCGGCCGTTCTGGGGCTCGTGTTCCTGCTGGTCAGCGCCCTGTTCGACGGTACTGCGGGTGCCCTCGTCCGGGCCGTGCTGGCGGCTGTCGTCGTGCTGGCCGGCTTCCTCGTGCTGGCCCTCGTCAGCCCGTCCGGACTGGGCATGGGCGACGTGAAGCTGGCCGGCCTGCTCGGGTTGTACCTGGGGTGGGTGTCCTGGGGGGTGGTGGTGCTGGCAGTGCTGGCTGCCTTCCTCGTCCAGGCCCTCCTGGCGTTGACCCTGTTGGTGTCCCGGCGGGTGACCCGGCAGAGTGAGCTGCCCTTCGGCCCGGCACTCCTGGTGGGCACCGCGCTGGCCTTGGCGGCCGGGAAGGTGCTGTTCAGCGGCGGATAGGCCCCGCTTGGTCCGGTGGTCGCCATACAGAAACGATGCCGTCTCGGACGCTCATCTCGGCTGTGTGACCCCGGGGGTCGTTGGACGCTCCACAGGGTGGTGCCGTTACCCCTGAGGGGTGGTGTGGGCTCCAGGAACCGCCATCCGGCTCCGACAGTCCTTGTGAACGCCGCGACGGCGGGTCGACCCGACCCGGAGCCAGGCCGGCCGACACCACTCAGGAGCACGACATGTCCAGCATCTACGCCGCCCTCTACAGCTTCGTCGCCTTCGCCCAGGAGCGCCTGGAGCGTGAGGAGAAGGGTGCTACCGCCGTCGAGTACGGCCTGCTCGTGGGGCTCATCGCCGTCGTCATCATCGCCGCCGTGACGCTGCTCGGCGGCAACCTCAGGACCCTGTTCGAGGGCATCGCGGGGCGGCTCGGCGGCGCATGACCCAGCACCACCTCTGAGTCGAGTCGCGGCAGACGGCGCGGCAGCCCACCCGGGCTGCCGCGCCGTCGCTCACCTCGGCCCTGGTCCACCGCAGGCAGCCACCACTCCACACCCACCCACCACCCGCGAGCACCCACCACCCCGCAAGCACCCACGACACCGGCAGAGGAGGGCGACATGGCACGACGACCGGCACGGTTCCTCTCCGAGCGCGGCGCGGCCGCCGTCGAGTTCGCCCTGGTGCTCCCGCTGCTGGTGCTGCTCGTCTTCGGCATCGTCGAGTTCGGCCGGGCGTTCCAGGTGCAGGCCACGCTCGCCCAGGCCGCCCGGGAGGGTGCCCGGGTCATGGCGGTGCAGAACAGCGCCACGGCCGCCCGCGCCGCGGTCCAGGCCGCGACCACATCGCTGTCCACCCCGTTGGCCGCTTCGCAGATCGTGATCACCCCGACGTCGTGCACCACCGCCGCAGGCAATGCGACGGTCACGCTGCGGTACCGCCAGGTGTTCATGACCGGCTGGTTCGGCGCCGGAGTGGACCTCACCGGGCGGGGGGTCATGCGGTGCAACGGCTGACTCGCCGGGCGCGGGCCCGGCTGCGCGGCGAGCGGGGCGCGGTCTCCGTGCTGGTCGCCCTGCTCATGGTCCCGCTGATCGGCTTCGCAGCGATCGCCGTCGACGTGGCCGCGCTCTACTCCGAGCGGGTCCAGCTGCAGAACGGGGCCGACGCCGCCGCATTGGCCATCGCCCAGGACTGCGCGCGGGGCGCCTGCGGCAACCCCGCCGCCACCGCCGCCACGATGACCGCGGCCAATCACGACGCCCAGGGCTCGACGCTCGGCACGCCCACCGTGACCATGGGCGCAGGCCAGGTCAGCGTCACCAACCGCGGCACCCAGGACCACTGGTTCGCCCCCGTGCTGGGCATCGACTCCTCCGGGGTCAGCGCCGCGGCCAGGGTCGCCTGGGGTGCACCCGTGTCGGGTACCGCAGTGCTGCCGGTGATCTTCAACCGATGTGAGTTCACCGCCATGACCGGTGGCGGCGTACCCAGCGGGACGATCCTGCGGACCCTCTACTTCAGCAAGACGGCCGCGACGAACTGCGTCAAGCCGCCGTCGGCGAACTTCGTGCCTGGCGGGTTCGCCTACGTCGAACCCGATCCGGGGACCTGCCGGGCGACCAGCGCGATCAACCGGGAGCTGCACTCGGACACCGGCAACAGTGTGCCGAGCTCGTGCAGCACAGTCGACATCACCGCGAATCTGGGCAGGGACGTGCTGCTGCCGCTGTTCGACGACTACCGCGGGACCGGCAACAACGCCTATTACACCGTCTACGGCTACGCGGCTTTCCGGATCACCGGCTACCGGCTGGGTGGGCAGTTCGACACCTCCCCAGCCCCCTGTTCGGGCAACGAGCGCTGCCTCACCGGCTACTTCACCCGGTTCGTCGACCTCTCCGACACCTTCACCTACGGCCCCACCGCACCGGACCTCGGTGCCCGGGTCGTCGACCTCATCCGATAGGACGTCCGTTGAACCGTCGCCTGCTGGCCGCCGTGCTGGCCCTCGTGCTCGCCGTCCTCGGCGGTGTCGTGCTGGTCGGCTGGGTGAAGGGCGCCGACGCCCGGGCACTGGCCGGCACCCGGACCGTCCCCGTGCTTGTGGTCGTGGACCCGGTCCCCGCCGGCACCCCGGTCGCGGACCTCAAGAACTCCGTCGAACTCCAGGAGCTGCCGGCCATGTCGGTGCCCGAGGGCGCGATGGACAGCCTGGACGCGGTGACCGGCTTCGTGACCGAGGGTGCCCTGGTTCCGGGGGAGCAGCTGGTGGCCGCCCGGTTCGAGGACCCCGCCAGCGCTCTGGCCGCGGGCACCGTCGAGGTGCCGGCCGGGCTCAGCGAGGTCAGCGTGCTGCTGGACCCCCAGCGCGCGGTGGGCAGCCGGCTCGCCGCCGGGGACACGGTCGGCGTCTTCGTCTCCCAGGTGCTGGCCGACGGGACCGGTCAGACCCACGCCCTGCTGCACGGCGTCCTGGTCACCCAGGTGCAGGGCGCGCCGTCGTCCACCCCGGCTGACCCGGGCGCGGACGCCCAGACCGTGGCCGCGGAGGCCCCCAGCGGCGCGCTGCTGGTCACCCTCGCCGTCCGCTCGGCCGACGCCGAGACCGTGGTCTTCGGCCAGGAGCACGGCACCGTCTACCTGTCCCTGGAGCCGGAGGGTGCCGACACCGCCGACACCCGGGTGATCGACCCCGGCTCGATCTACACAGGAGCGATCCAATGACCAGCGTGCTCATCTCCGGTGCCGACGACGACCTGCGCGCCCGGGTCGCCGCAGCCGCGGACGGTCAGTGCCAGGTGCTGGACCCGGCCCGGCTCGGTCACGACCCCCGGCACCTGTTCGACGGCGTTGCCACCGATGCCCTGCCCGAGGTGGTCATCCTGGGCCCCGGCGTGCCGGTGGAGCGCGCCCTGGCGCTGGCCGCTCGGTTCGACGAGCTCTACCCGGCGTTGTCGGTCGTGCTGGTCGCACCGGCCGACCCCGACGTCTGGGTGCGGGCGATGCGGTCCGGCGTCCGGGACGTGCTGGCCCCCGACGCAGCCACCGACGACGTCCGGGTGGTGCTGGACCGGGCCGCCCGGGTGACGGCCGGTCGTCGCCGGGCGCTGCGGCCGGCCGGTGAGCTCGGCTCGTTCGCCGGCCGGGTGATCACCGTCGCCTCACCCAAGGGCGGGGTCGGCAAGACCACGCTGTCGACGAACCTGGCCGTCGGCCTGGCCCGGATCGCCCCGCAGTCCACCGTGCTGGTGGACCTGGACGTGCAGTTCGGGGACGTGGCCAGCGCGCTGGCGCTGACGCCGGAGTACACGCTGCCCGACACCGTGGTCGGTCCCGCTGCCCAAGACCCGATGGTGCTCAAGACCTTCCTCACCCAGCACCCGGCCGGGCTGTTCGCCGTCTGCGGCGCCGAGTCCCCGATCGCCGGGGATTCGGTGACCGCCGAGCAAGTCGGCAGGCTGCTGCGCATGCTGGCCCAGGAGTTCCGCTACGTCGTCGTGGACACCGCCCCCGGGCTGAGCGAGCACACCCTGGCCGCGCTGGAGGCGGCAACCGACGTGGTCGTGCTGTCCTCCATGGACGTGCCCGGTGTGCGCGGGCTGCGCAAGGAGCTCGACGTGCTGACCGAGCTCGACCTGGTGCCGCCCAGCAAGCACGTGGTGCTGAACTTCGCCGACGCCCGGGGTGGCCTGTCCCGCAAGGACGTCGAGACCGCGATCGGCTGTCCCATCGACGTGGTGATCCCCCGCAGCAAGGCCGTGCCGCTGTCGACGAACGTCGGCGTCCCGCTGCTGCAGAGCGGTACCAAGGACCCGGTGACCAAGGAGCTGCGCGCACTGGTGGCCCGCTTCGGGATCGCCCCCGTCACTGCGGTCGGCCGCCGCGGAGCCCGGCACCGGGCCGCGTCGTGAACCTCACCCAGCGGCTGGCTGCTGCCCGTGGCGAGGTTCCGCCGGTGCAGGCCGTGCCGGTGCGGACCGTGCCGGTGACCGAGGCCCGGGAGACGCCGGTCGCGGTGGTCGACGTGGAGCCCGAGCCCCGCCCGCAGCCGCCCCTGCAGCAACCGGCGTCCGAGCCGGCACCGGTGACCGCGGTGACGGTGGCGCCGGCCTCCGACGCCATGCTCAAGCTCAAGGAGCGGGCCTCGCGTGCCCTGTTCGAGCGACTCGGCCCCCGGCTGAGCGACCCGAACATCTCCGACGAGCAACTGCACGCCCTGGTGCGCACCGAGCTGCAACGGGTGGTGGCCTACGAGCAGGCCCCGCTCACCCGGGAGGAACGGCAGCGGCTCATCGACGAGGTCGGGGACGACGTCCTCGGGCTGGGCCCGCTGCAGAAGCTGCTCGACGACCCGTCGGTCACCGAGATCATGGTGAACGGTGCGGACATGGTCTACGTCGAGCAGGCCGGCAAGCTCACCCGCACCTCCACCCGGTTCACCTCCGAGGAGCACCTGCGCCAGGTCATCGAGCGGATCGTCGGCAAGGTCGGGCGCCGGATCGACGAGTCCTCCCCGCTGGTCGACGCCCGATTGGCCGACGGCTCCCGGGTCAACGCGGTCATCCCGCCGCTGGCCTTCGGCGGCTCCTCGCTGACCATCCGCAAGTTCAGCAAGGACCCCTTCGGCGTCGACGACCTGATCAGCTTCGGCACGCTGTCCCCGGAGATGGCCGAGCTGCTGCACGCCTGCGTCGAGGCCCGGCTCAACATCATCGTCTCCGGCGGTACGGGCACCGGGAAGACGACGCTGCTCAACGTGCTCAGCTCGTTCATCCCGGACGGGGAGCGGATCGTCACCATCGAGGACGCCGTCGAGTTGCAGCTGCAGCAGGACCACGTCGTCCGGCTGGAGTCCCGCCCGCCCAACATCGAGGGCAAGGGCGCCATCACCATCCGCGACCTGGTGCGCAACTCGCTGCGCATGCGCCCGGAC
>JBBSVA010000172.1:0-5803 GCA_038233915.1 Mycobacteriales bacterium
CCCCCCCCCCCCCCCCCAAATCTAACCCTACCCCCCGCGGTTCCCGCCGTTGGGGGGGGTTTTTGTTCGTTCGCCCGGGGGTGGGGGGCGGTTGTCCACAGATGTCACGCGAGGCCCCCGCCGCTGACGCGTTACTCGCACGCTGTCGGGGTGTCCACCGAGAGTCCGCGCCAAGCCATCGCCCAGCTCCTGTGGCGTCAGCAAGGGCTCGCCACCCGGCAGGACCTGCTGGGTGTCGCCCCGCGGAGCATCGTCGACAACCACGTGGCCAGCGGCCGGCTGCAGCGGGTCTTCCCGCACGTCTACACGGCTCGCGGGAATCCAGCTGCCGGGGACCAACGCCTGCGGGCCGCCGTGATGTGCGTCGGCGGCGCAGTGGCCCTCAGCCACACCACCGCCCTGGCCGTGCACGGACTACGCCAGCTCGCTGGCCCCGTGCACGTGACGATCGCGCAGACCCGGAAGCACGCGGGCGCACCGGACCTCGCGGTGCACCGACGCAACCAGTTCTCCGACGACGACTGGGTGCTCGTCCGCGGCCTCCCGGTGACGCCCCTCGCGGACAGCCTCGTCGATGCGTGGCCGGTGCTCAGCCGCACTGAGCGCCGTCCGACCCTCGTGGACGCCGTACGGGAGACCGACCTCGACACGGACCTGCTCGCGACGGCCGTGCGACGGCGGCCCACCCTCGGCGGCCGGCGGCAGCTGGTCGAGACCGTCGGCCTCATCGCCGACGGCGTCCGCAGCGAGCTGGAGGCACGGGGGGTCCTGGGTGTCTTCCGGCACCGGTCCCTACCCCGCAGCACCGGACAGTTCGCCGTCCGTTGTTCGGACGGCGTCACCCGGCACCTCGATCGCGCCTGGCCCGAGGCGATGCTCGGGGTGGAACTGGACGGCGCCGCCTTCCACACGTCACCCACGCAAAGGCAAGCGGACCTGGAGCGGGACGCCATGCTGGCCGGACTGGGGTGGGTGGTGCTCCGGTTCACCTACGCCGAGGTGTTGCGCGATCCGGACGCCGTCCGGGCGAAGGTGCTCGCGGTGTACCGGGTCCGGACGCGCCAGCTACGGACGGGCTGACCCGACCCCTGACAAAGGAACCTCTACACCCCCCATCGGCGCGGAAACGGGGTGTAAAGGTTCCTTTGCCGGGGGGGGCGTGGGGGTCAGGGGCCTTTGGCGGCGACGACGGCGTCGAAGACGACGCGCTTGGGGAGTCCGGTCCGGGCCACCACGGCCCGGATCGCGTCCTTGCGGGTCTCACCGGCGGCCTCCTCGCGGGCGACCTCGGCGGCCAGCTCGTCCGGCGACAGGTCGACCGGGCCGGCCGGGGCGCCGGCGACGACCAGGGTGATCTCGCCGCGCACGCCGCCCAGGGCCCACGCGGCCAGCGAGCCCAGGGTGCCGCGGACGACCTCCTCGTGGGTCTTCGTCAGCTCCCGGCAGACGACGGCGGGCCGGTCGTCGCCCAGCACGGCGGCGGCGTCGACGAGGGCGTCGGCCAGCCGGTGCGGGGACTCGAAGAAGACCATCGTCCGGGGCTCTCGGGCCAGCGCGGTGAACGCCGTCCGACGGCCGCGACGGGGCAGGAAGCCCTCGAAGCAGAACCGGTCGCAGGGCAGTCCGGACACTGCCAACGCGGTGGTGACGGCGGACGGACCGGGCACCGAGGTCACGTCGATCCCGGCCTCGACCGCGGCCCGGACCAGCGTGTAACCGGGGTCGGACACCGAGGGCATGCCGGCGTCGGTCAGCAGCAGGACCGTCTGCCCGGACTCCATGGCCGCGACCAGGCCGGGCAGCCGGAAGGCCTCGACGTTCTCGTGGAAGGTGACCACCCGGCCGGTGAAGACCACGCCGAGGTCCTGGGCGAGCCGGTGCAGGCGGCGGGTGTCCTCGCAGGCGAGCACCTCGGCCTCGGCCATCACCGCCCGCAGCCGGGGACCGACGTCGCCGGGCTGACCCAGCGGCGCACCACCGAGCACCAGTCGTCCCGCCACCCCCCGAGCCTGTCACGCCTGCGGCGCTCGGCCTGCCCGCAGGGTCCCGGCACGAGCGTGCGCGTGGTGAGGGTCGGGCAGGTCCTTTCACTACCCTGACGGCCATGGCGGTGCTGGCCCCCGAACGGGTGGACGACGGGGTCGGGTCACCGGCCCCCCGCCGTCGCCGGCCCGGCCGGCCGGCCCGCCAGCTCACCCCGCCGTTGCCGAGTGACCGGGTGCTGTCGTGGGTGCTCACCGCGGTGCTCGGGCTGGCCACGTTCGTCAGCCGGCTGTGGGACCTGAGCTACCCGGGCGACCTGCTCTTCGACGAGGCGTACTACCCGCCCGAGGCGAGGGAGATGCTCGAGTGGGGGTACGAGTACAACCGCGGCTACACGTTCATCGTGCACCCGCCGCTGGGCAAGTGGCTGATCGCCGGCGGGATCAAGCTCTTCGGCTACGACAGCCTGGGCTGGCGGATCCCCTCGCTGATCGCCGGCACTATCGCCGTCGTCGTGCTGACCCGCCTGGCCCGCCGGCTCACGGGTTCCACGCTGCTCGGCCTGGTCGCCGGCCTGCTGATGGCACTGGACGGCTTCGCGTTCACCGTCGGGCGCATCGGCCTGCTCGACGTGTTCCTGCAGGTCTTCGTGGTCAGTGCCGTCGCCTGCCTGGTGGTCGACCGGGACTCGGTCCGCCAACGGGTCCGGGCCAGGACGGCGGGACTGGAGGCAGCGGCCACCGGGTTCGCGCTCGGTCCGCGGGGCTGGCGGATAGCAGCCGGCGTGCTCTTCGGCTGCGCGGCCTCGGTCAAGTGGTCCGGCGTCTACTTCCTGGCGTTCTTCGCCGTCCTCAGCCTGTTCTGGGACCGGGCCGCCTGGCGCGAGGCCCGGGTCGTCAGCCCCACCCGCACCGTGCTGCGCCGCGGGCTGCCCGGCGCGGTCTGGGCGCTGGGCCTGCTGCCGGTGCTCACCTACCTGGCCAGCTTCACCGGCTGGTTCCTCGGCGAGAACTCGCAGGGCCGGCACTGGGCCGACCAGAACCCCGAGACGTCGTTCGGCTTCGTCCCGGGCGCCCTGCGCTCGCTGTGGCACATGCACGGTGAGTGGCTGACCTTCCACAGCGGCCTGTCCACCCCGCACCCGTGGGAGTCCGGACCGTGGTCCTGGCTGGTGGACGGCCGGCCGATCCTGCTCTGGAACCCGCAGGGCCTCACCGACTCCGCCGGCGACCAGGTCGTGCGCTACATCCTGATGGTCGGCACCCCGACGCTCTGGCTGGCCTTCGCCCCAGCCGTGCTGTGGCTGGGCTGGCGGATCATCGCCCGGCGCGACCCGGCCGCGCTCACCGTCGCGGTGGCGATCGCTGCCGGCTGGGGAACCTGGTTCGTCAACCTGGACCGGACCATGTTCATCTTCTACATGGCGCCGGTCCTGCCGTTCTTCGTGCTGGCCGTGACCCTCGCCCTGCAGGACGTCCTGGGGTCTCCCCGCGCACCGCAGCACCGACGCTGGCTGGGCATCGGCGCGGTCAGCCTGTACCTCGCGGTCGTGGCGATGACGTTCGTGTTCTTCTACCCGGTGCTCACCGGCCAGCCCCTCCCCCACGCCGAGTGGCTGCAGCGGATGTGGTTCCCCTCCTGGTTCTGAGCGGGTTGCGACAGTGCATAGTTGGGTTGTACAACTGAACGCGTGGACGACGACCTTGTGGAGCTGGCCGCACGGCTGGACGACGTCGTCGTCGGCCTGCGCCACCTGACCAGCTCCCGCACCGACCTCAGCCTCACAGCAGCCGCGACCCTGTCGACCCTGCAGCGCTCCGGACCCGCCCGGCTCACCGAGCTGGCCGTCGCCGAGGGCGTCAGCCAGCCCTCGATGACCGCGCTGATCGCCCGGCTGGCCGGCCAGGGCCTGGTCGACCGGGCCGCGGACCCACGCGACGGTCGCGCCGTCGTCCTAAGCCTGACCGACGCCGGAGCCGGGCTGCTCGTCCGACGCCGCACCGAGCGCTCCGCCCGACTCGCCGCTCCGCTGGCCGACCTCGACGACGACGACGTCGCCCGGGTCACCGCCGCGCTGCCCGCCCTGGCCCGCCTGGCCGGCGTCCTGCAGCGCTGAGCACCCCACCCGAACCACCCACCACACCCCGGAGGTACCTGGTGAGCGCCCCACGCTCGACCGGCTCGACCACGACCGCCCATGCGGGCGGCAGCATGCTCGGCCAGCCCAAGGCGGTGTACGCCGTCGCCTTCGCCTGCGTCGTCAGCTTCATGGGCATCGGCCTCGTCGACCCGATCCTGCCCTCGCTGAAGACCCAGCTCGGCGCGTCCGAGAGCCAGGTGACGCTGCTGTTCACCAGCTACCTGGTGGTCACCGCCGTCGCGATGCTCGGCACCAACTGGGTGTCCAGCCGGATCGGCGCCAAGCAGACCCTGGTCACCGGCCTGGCGATCATCGTCGTGTTCGCCGTGCTCGCCGGGCTCTCGGACTCCATCGGCGGCATCGTCGGCTTCCGGGCCGGCTGGGGCCTGGGCAACGCGCTGTTCATCGCGACCTCGCTCGCGGTGATCGTGGCGAGTGCCTCCGGCGGCTTCGCCGGCGCGATCGTGCTCTACGAGGCCGCCCTGGGCCTGGGCATCGCGGCCGGCCCGCTGGTCGGCGGCCTGCTGGGCAGCATCAGCTGGCGCGGCCCGTTCTTCGGCGTCGCCGCCCTCATGACGGTCGCCCTGGTCGCCACCGTCGTGCTGCTGGACACGACCCCCAAGCCGACGACGAAGACCCCGCTGTCCGCGCCGCTCAAGGCGCTGCGGCACCGCGGGCTGCTGATCATGGCGATCACCGCGCTGCTCTACAACTGGGGCTTCTTCACCATGCTGGGCTACGCGCCCTTCCCGATGGAGCTGTCCGCGATCCAGCTGGGCTTCGTGTTCTTCGGTTGGGGTCTGCTGGTCGCTTTCTTCTCCGTGGTCGGCGCCCCGCGGCTGCAGGCCCGCTTCGGCACCGCCCGCAGCCTCTACGGCGCGCTCGGGTTCTTCGCCGTCGACCTGCTGCTGATCGCGATCTTCACGGACACGAAGTGGGCGCTGATCACCTGCGTGATCGTGGCCGGGGCATTCATCGGCATCAACAACACCCTGACCACCCAGGCGGTCATGCTGGTCAGCCCGGTCGAGCGCCCGGTGGCCTCGGCCGCCTACGGCTTCGTCCGGTTCCTCGGCGGCGGCCTGGCCCCGTTCGCGGCCGGCAAGCTGGTCGAGGCCTTCGACGTGCACGTGCCGTTCTACGTCGCCGCCGTCGCCGTGCTGGCCGGGGTCGCGGTGCTGTCCACCGGACACCGGATGCTGGCCGCCGCCGACGCCGGGCTGGACTCCGAGGGCCACCCGGTCTCCGAGCACGGCGGTCCGGACGACGTCGCGGGCGAGATCGCCGACGAGTTCGGTGGTGCGCCCGCGGCCATCGACGGCCAGGTGGAGGCGGAGCTGGCCCGCCGGCACTGACAGCTGCCCGGTCTCCCCGTGGTGGCGGGTGTGCAGGGTGCGGTCGCCGGGGCCGGGGTCGGCCTGGTCGGCCGGCTCGTGGACGACGAGGAGCTCACCGACGCCGCCACCGCACTGGCCCCGGTGGAGTCCGCGGCCGACCCGGAGGCCGCCGAGGACATCCGCGCGTTCGTGGAGCAGCGGGCCGCGGACTTCCGCACCGGGTCCTGACACGCAGTCAGGGGGCGGCCCGGGGGGGGCCCGCCGCCGGGGGCGGCGGGTGGGCGGGGGGGGGGTGAGCACCGCGCGCCCCCCCGGCCGACCCGGGGGGGGACCCGCGGGGCGC
>JBBSVA010000173.1:0-5750 GCA_038233915.1 Mycobacteriales bacterium
CTCAGCCAGGTCAGCGCGGTGAGCAGCAGGACGGCGAGCAGTCCGGCCGGCCGGGAGCCGAGTCGGCCGTCGGGGCGCACGGGACCTCCAGGGTCAGGGGGATGGTGCGCGTCACCCTAGGAGAGCGCGCCCAGCCGGTTGGACAGCAGCGCCGCGCCGGCGTCATCGGACCCCGCCGGGTGGGAGACGGACTCCTCGACCGCGCTCAGTCCCCGGCACGCTGGGCCGGGCTCACCCGTGTGGGACGGGCCGCCACGCCCCACCTCGCCGCCCCACCTCGCCGCCCACCTCGCCGCCCAGCTCGGCCGATCCGTGTCCGCGGCTCAGCTGCGGCCGATGAACCCCGTGTCGTAGGCGACGACGACCGCCTGGACCCTGTCACGCACGCCGATCTTGGCCAGGATCCGTGCCACATGGGTCTTCACGGTGGTCTCGGCGACCACCATCTCGGTCGCGATCTCCGCGTTGGACAACCCGCGGGCGAGCAGTCGGAGCACCTCGATCTCCCGCTCGGTGAGCTGGGCGAGCCGGGTCGGGATGCCCACGATCTCGACCGGTTGCGCGAAGCGCTCCACCAGTCGCCGGGTGATGGACGGCTCGATGAGGGAGTCACCGGTCGCGGCGGCGCGGACCGCGGCGAGCAGGCGGCTCGCCGGCGCGTCCTTGAGCAGGAAACCGGCCGCCCCGGCGCGCAGGGCGCGGTAGACGTACTCGTTCTGGTCGAACGTCGTGAGCACCACGATCGTGGGCGGGTCGGGTTGGCGCAGGATCACCTCGGTCGCGGCCAGGCCGTCCAGTCCCGGCATCCGGATGTCCATCAACACCACCCGGGGCACCACCAGCGCTGCCTGCCGGATCGCCTCGGTGCCCGTGTCGGCCTCAGCGACGACCTCGATGTCACCGTCGGCCTCCAGGATCACCCGGAAACCGGTCCGCACGAGTTCCTGGTCGTCGGCGACGAGGACCCTGATCACCACGTCAGTGTGTCCGCCGCAGAGCCGGCGCGGGTCCTCCTTGAGGATGACGACCGATCTGAGGATCATCCGCGGTGCCGACGCCGACGACGGGGTCGGCTGGAGATCGTGGTTCCCGACGGGGTCAGTCAGACGCCGGACGGAGAGGACGACGCAGATGGACATCCGCAGAGGCATCAGGCCCCTCGATAACGTGCTCGCGGCCGCGATGGCCGCCCTGGCGGTGGTGGTCGCCCTGGCGAACACCACTGCCGGGCCCGGGGCCGACCTGGCCCACCCGCTGGACTCGCAGTCGGCGCTGATGATCCCGGTCTTCGTGCTGGCGACACTGCCGATCCTGTGGCGCCGACGCGGGATCCTGGCCGCGATCGGGATCTCGCTCCTGATCGTCGCGGCCAGCGTCCCGGCCTTCGGGTGGGTCACCCGGTGCGGGTTCGCCCTGCCGCTGTCGGTGGCCATGGCCTACGCCGTCGCCCGCTTCGCCGGCGGACAGCAGCGCCAACTGATCGGTCTGGTCGGGATCCTCGCGCTGCAGGTCGTCACGCTCGTCCAGGACTCCTCGACCGGTGGTCTGGGCGCACTGGCGGTGTCGGTGCCGGCAGCTGCTCTGGGCTACGGGGCCGGGGTCCTCGTCCAGTCCCGGGCCGGGCGCAGCAACGAACGGCCGCGGCACGACGCCGAGCACGTCCACGCCTGAGGGGACCGCACGATGAACGAGGGCTTCCGCAGGGTCTTCCAGGGGATTCGTCCCGTCGACTGGGGACTCGCGGGAGCCCTCACCGCGCTGGGCGCCTGGTTGATGGTGGAGAACGTCACGGCCTCGCGCCAGGAGGTCGCGGCAGCGATCGCAGCAGGCGGCGCGGTGCACCCGCTGACGACCCAGTCCTGGCTCATGGTCCCGCTCTTCGCCCTGGCGACGGTCCCGGTGCTCTGGTGGCGGCGGGGCGTCCTCGTCGTCAGCGGGGTCGCCCTGGCAGTGCTGGTGACGCACGACCTGCTCGTCGGCTGGGTGACCCGGTGTGGGGCGGGCCTGCCCCTGGCGTTCGTCCTGGCCTACCTGGGCGCCGTCACGCTGCCCCGAGCGCAGGCGTGCATCGTGCTCGGCCTGAGCACCCTGCTCGTCGTCGCGGTCCTGGTGGTCGATGCCACCACCGGCTTCGGACCGTTCGTGCTGGCGTTCCCGATCGTGGTGATCGTCTTCGGCATCGGCCGGGCGGTCCGACACCGCACAGCACTGAGCAGCGAACTTCGGACCCGCTCGGCCGAACTCGGTCGGTTGCGGGACGAGCGGGCTGCCCTGGAGGTCGCCGGCGACCGGGCCCGGCTCTCCCACGAGCTCGACGACCTGCTGCAGGAACGGCTCGGTCAGCTGACCGTCGCCGCCGACCGGGGACCTGACCTCGACCCGGTCCAGGCGAAGGCGCTGTTCGAGACGATCGAGACCGACAGCCGGGCGACGCTGGACGGGATGCGGGAGATCGTGGGCCTGCTGCGCGACGGAGAGGTCGCGTTGGCTCCCGCGCCGAGCGTCGCGCACCTGGACGCGTTGCTGTCCCGACACATCCGCGCGGACTCGCGGGTGACCGTGGCCGGAGACCCGCGGTCGCTGCCGGCCGCGGTCGAGCTCTCGGCCTACCGCATCGTGGAGCACCTGGTGACGGTGCTCGCCGACCAGCCGCAGGCGCGCATCGAGATCGGCGTGCACGTCGCTGCGGACGCCCTGGAGATCCGGGTGCGCGGACCGGTCGACCGGTCCGCAGACGTCAAGGCGGCCGTGGCCCGCGCCCGGGAGCGAGCCGCGTTCCTCGGTGGCTCGCTGGACGTCACCGTGACCCGGGGCCAGGCCGCTGCGTTCGCGCGGCTGCCGGTGCTGGCCTAGGGACGGCCCGGGTGGCTGGACTCGAGCGCGCCGGCATCGCCCTGGGGGTCCTGGTCCTGGTCGCGCTGCCCACCGCACTGCACGGCTGGCCGACGACGGTCCACGGCAACCTCGGCACCGCCCTGGTGCTGGCCGGTGGGTTGGCCCTGCTGTGGTGGCGCAACCGCCCACGCGTCGCCTCGGTGCTCGCCCTGGGCCTGGTGATGGCCGCCGTGGCGCTGGGCGGCTGGTACCCGGAGACCGCGGTCGCGTTCTGGTCCTGCGGTTTCGCCCTGCTCGCGCTGGGGTGGTCCGGTGGCGCCGCCTGGCTGGTGGCCGGGTGCGGACTGGCCTACCTGGGGGTGTTCGCCCTCGTGAGCGGGGAGAGCAGCTGGGTGGCCGCGGTGATGTTCACGGTGCCCCCCTTCGTGGCCGGGACGGTGCTCCGGCTGCGCGACGCCACCGCGTCCGAGCTGGCCGACCGTGCTCAGGAGCTGCAGGACGAGCGGGAGATCGTCACCCGGATCGCCCTGCACCACGAGCGCACCCGGATCGCCGGCGAACTGCACGACATCGTCGGGCACGCGGTCAGCGTGATGGTGATCCAGGCGGCGGCCGGTCAGCGGCTGGTCGACACCGACCCCGTGCGCGCCCGCGAGGCCTTCGTGGCCATCTCGGAGTCCGCCCGGCAGGGCAGCCAGGACCTGCGACGGCTCGTCGAGCTCCTGGACGGCAGCGAGGACGACAGCCGGGCCGGCGGTGGTGACCTGGCACTGGTCGACGAGGTGGTCGCCCGCGCGGGCCGAAGCGGGCTGAGCGTCAGCTGCTGCTTCGTGGGCGACCGGGACGGGATCGGCGCACCGGTGGCCCACCTGGCCTTCCGGGTGGTGCAGGAGAGCCTGACGAACGCCCTGCGGTACGCGCCCGGTGCCGCGGTCCGGATCGCCATCACCGCCGACGAGACCGGACGGGGTCTCGCGGTGCGGGTGGAGAACGAGCGTGGTGGGCAGCCCGACGCCCCCGTGGTCGGCGGCGCCCGCGGCCTGATCGGGCTCCGCGAGCGCATCCAGATGCTCGGTGGGCAGTTCAGTGCCGATGCCACCACCGGCGGCGGGTGGGCGGTCCAGGCACTCCTCCCGGGGGGCTGAGCCCGCGCGGTGACAGGGGTGGACCAGGGCCCCCTGCTCCTCCACCGACACCGTCGAACGGGGGTGGCCGCTCCTGCGGTCAGGCGAGGGTGCCCAGCCAGTTCCTCAGCAGGGCCGCTCCGGCGTCCCCGGACTTCTCCGGGTGGAACTGGGTCGCCGACAGCGCGGCGTTCTCCACCCCGGCGACGAACCGGTCGCCGTGCTCGGCCCAGGTGACCGTCGGCGGGGTGAGCCGGCCCGTATCGGCGTGCTCCAGCGGGAAGTCCCGGACGCCGTAGGAGTGCACGAAATAGAAGCGCTGGTCCTCGATGCCGGCGAACAGCCGGGAGCCCACGGCGGGCTGCACGGTGTTCCAGCCCATGTGTGGCAGCACCGGCGCCTGCAGGGCCTCCACGACGCCGGGCCACTCGGCGCAGCCCTCGGTGTCCTGACCGTGCTCGACGCCGCGCTCGAAGAGCACCTGCATGCCCACGCAGATGCCCAGCACCGGACGCCCGCCGGCCAACCGTCGGCCGATCACCTTCGGCCCGTCGACAGCGCGCAGCCCCGCCATGCAGGCGGCGAACGCGCCCACCCCGGGGACGACGAGCCCGTCGGCCTCCAGCGCGGCGCTCGGGTCGGCGGTGACCGTGACGTCGGCACCCACCCGGGACAGCGCGCGTTCGACCGAGCGCAGGTTGCCCGATCCGTAGTCCAGGACGACGACCTTCTTCACCCCGACGACGCTACCCACCGCCCGCCACCCGGTGAGGCGCACCCCGCGGGCCTGGCAGTGCGCCGCCGGCCGCCCGCAGGCCAGCAGGTTCCGCCCGGGCCAGGTTCCCGGTGATCGGCGCGGGCGTGGCGCTGCCTCAGCCCCACGGAGGCAGCTGTGCGGCCGAGGTGATCACCCGAAGGGCAGCACGGTCAGCTCGGGCCACGTCGCCTGCCACCTCGCCGCCTTGGCCTCGTAGACGTGCCGCGGGGCCGGCCCGGGGTTCGGCCGGACGACGAGGTCGAGAAGGTCCCCGAAACCGTGCGGCGCGTAGACCTCGGGGACCTCGGGCGGGCCGGCACCCACCGACAGCCCCACGCAGCAGCAGACCGCCGCGAAGTGGTCGATCGCGTCCCGGCAGTCGGTGAACGCCCGGGGTGCGGCGGACCCGAAGTGCTCGGCGTACCAGAGGTGCACCCGCGCCTCGTTCCGCACCTCGACCGGCACCGGGGGATCGACGAAGACCTCCGCGGCCCGGCGGATGACGGCGTCCTCGGCGTCCCAGGAGGTGTCGGACGAGAAGTAGAAGAGGTCGGCGTCACGTACCCCGTGGCCCGGCGGTCGCCCGGTCAGCCCGTTCCAGACCGCCTGGAAGAGCACCCCGGCGGTCAGCCAGCAGTCCGGCAGGCCCAACGCCGGCGCCCGGTCGAGGACGGCGCTCACCGTCGGATCGGCCAGTACCAGGTCCAGGAACCGCTGCTCGTCACCCAACGCCCGACTCTCCCCTCACGTGAGGGTAGGTTCGGCCCCGATCGGGCCCCGCACCGTCGCGGCGCGCCCACGGGAAGCCCCCGCTCTCCTGCTCCACCTCACCGGAACGGTGTCATGACGTCTGCCCCACCCACGCACGCGCCCGCACCTGGCTGGATCGCCGCGCTGCAGGACCCCCGCCGGCTCCGCGTCGAGGTGCTCGGCGGCCTCGTCGTCGCGCTGGCCCTCATCCCGGAGGCGATCAGCTTCTCGATCATCGCCGGCGTCGACCCCCGGGTCGGGCTGTTCGCCAGCTTCACCATGGC
>JBBSVA010000174.1:0-5732 GCA_038233915.1 Mycobacteriales bacterium
ACCGAGGCCCGGTTGGTCGACCCGGCGACCGGCACGGACGTCGGCGACGGTGCGCCCGGTGAGATCTGGATCCGCGGCCCGCAGCGGCTGAAGGGCTACTTCGGCCGGCAGGAGGAGACCGACACCCTGATCGATGCCGACGGCTGGCTGCACACCGGCGACATCGGCACCGTCGACGCCGGCGGTTGGTGGCACGTGGTCGACCGGGTCAAGGAGCTGATCAAGTACAAGGGCTACCAGGTGGCGCCGGCCGAACTGGAGGCCGTGCTGCTGGCTCACCCGGAGGTGGCGGACGCCGCCGTCATCGGGGTCTACGACGAGGACGGCGACGAGGTCCCTAAGGCCTTCGTCGTCCGGACGGCGGGGTCCACGCTCGCCGAGGAGGACGTGGTGGCCCACGTCGCCGGTCGGACCGCGCCCTACAAGCGGGTCCGCCGGGTCGAGTTCATCGACGTGGTGCCGAAGTCACCCAGCGGCAAGATCCTCCGCCGGGAGCTGCGGGTGCGTGAGACCGGTTGATCAGCCCCGGGTGATCCGGTTCTGCGGGTCGACCCCGCTGCGGGCGCGCTCTTCGGTCTCGGCCGGGTCGTCGGCGCCCTCGGCGGGCTGCTCGGTGTGCGGTGTCCGGCCCCCGGTGCCGGTGGTCTCGGTGTCGGCGCCCTCCGCGGGGTCCTCGGCGTGGGTCGGTGTGGTCTCGGTCATCCCCGGTCCGTGCCCAACAGGTGCGTGGGCCAACCGTCTTCAGACCTGCTGGGCCGCCGGCAGCCGGTCCAGCGCTGTCCGGACGGCGTCGTCGTCGGGCAGCCCACCGCGGGCACCGGGGCCGGTGGTCGACAGCGCGGCGGCCGTGGCGGCGTAGGCCACGGCGCCCGGCAGGGTCTCACCCCGGGACAGCGCCTGGCAGAGCGCACCGCAGAAGCAGTCACCGGCACCGGTGGTGTCCACCGGCTCGACGGCCAGCGGCGGCTGGTGCAGCACCGGACCCTCGGCCGGGACGACGAGCACCCCGGCACCCCCGAGCGTGACGACGACCGACCGGGCCGCCAGCCCGCGGGCCAGCTCGGCGAGCGCGGCGGGGGTGCGCGCGGCGGCCTCGACACCGGCCAGCTGGACCAGCTCGTGCTCGTTGGGCACCAGCACGTCGACCGCGGCCAGCAGGTCCGCGGGCAGGGGCTGCGCGGGCGCCGGGTTGAGCACCACGGTGCCCCGGGTCGCCCGGGCGGCCGCGAGCACGGTCGCCAGCGGCGTCTCCAGCTGCAGCAGCAGGACGCCGGCGGTCTGCACGCTGGGCACGTCGACATCGGCCGGGGTGAGTTCGGCGTTCGCCCCGGGGACGACGACGATCAGGTTCTCCCCGCCCTCGGCCTCGACCGGGATGGTGGCGCTGCCCGTCGGCACGCCCTCGGTCCGCTGCACCCGGCCGACGTTCACGCCCGCCTCGGCCAGCGCCGCGAGCTGCCGGTCCCCGGCGTCGTCGGCGCCGACCCGGCCGACCATGTGCACCCCGCGCCCCAGCCGACCGGCGGCTGCGGCCTGGTTGGCGCCCTTGCCGCCGGGCAGCACCTCGACGGCACTGCCGATCACGGTCTCCCCGCGCCCGGGCAGGCGGCGGACGGTCACCACGACGTCCTCGTTGAGGCTGCCGACGACTGTCACGCTCACGGTGGGATCACGGGGGGAGCCTAGGGCGGGCCGTCCAGCGGCTGGTCTCGTCTGCCGGGACCAGGGCTGCCGGGATCAGGGCTGCCGGCGAGCAGGACCACCGGGAACAGTGCTCTTGCTCCCGCGGGGACGGGGGTTTCCCGTCCTGACGTGGCGGCAAGGGGACGTCCACCGGCCACGCGTCCGGACGGCGGATCGTCGACTGCTGGGGACGAGGGCCGGCGACCTCACCGACGACGACCTGGCGCACAGGAGGAAGGTGACCGGCTACGTGAAACGGCAGCTGGCCCAGGAGCCGGCGTCGGAGGAGATCGAGGACTCCCGGTGGCGGTACTCCCTGATGAACTGGGGGTACGACCCGCTGGAGAGGAAGTAGCGTCGGCGTCCGTGCCGGCCCACGACGACCTGCCCCGCAACGACCTGCCCCGCAACGACCCAGCCCAGTACGACCAGCTCGCCGACGTCTGGTGGCAGCCCACCGGCGGCTTCGCGATGCTGCACTGGCTGGCCGCGTCCCGGGCCGAGCACGTGCCGGCCGCGCCCCGCCCGGACGCCGTCCTGGTGGACCTGGCCTGTGGCGGCGGGCTGATGGCCCCGCACGTGCAGCGGCTGGGCTACCGGCACGTCGGCGTGGACATCGGCGCCGCCGGGCTGCGCACCGCCCGGGCGCACGGGGTGCACGCCGTCCGCGGCTCGGTGCTGGAGGTGCCGCTGGCCGACGGCTGCGCGGACGTCGTCGTGTGCGGTGAGGTCCTCGAGCACGTCGAGGACGACGTCGCAGTGCTCGCCGAGTGCGCCCGGCTGCTGGCGCCCGGCGGCGTGCTGGTCATCGACGCGATCGCGGACTCACCGCTGGCGGGGCCGGTCGCCGTCGGCATCGGGGAGCGGATCCCGGGCGGACCCCCGCCGGGCATCCACGACCCTGCCCTCTTCGTCGACCGGGCCCGGCTGCTGGCTGCGGCGGACCGGCTCGGCCTGGACCTGCGGCTGGTCGGGCTGCGGCCCTCCGTGCGGGGACTGATCGCCTGGAAGCGCGGGCGCAGCGACGTCGTGGCGATGCGCCCGATGCGGTGGAGCGGCATCCTCTTCGCCGGCTACGGCCGCAAGCGTTCCGGCAGCGGCGTGCCGGAGCCGCACGTACCGTCTGATCCGTGACGTGCCGCCCCTGTACCCCGGAGTCCTCCCGGTGACCGACGCGGTGCTCACCGGTGCCGGCCACGCGCTTCCGGCCACCTACACCCAGGAGGACGTCTGGGACGGGTTCTTCGCCCAGCACTACGCCGGTCTGCGCTCGGCCGGCCGGGTCTTCCGCGGCTCGGGTGTGCGCACCCGGCACGCGGTGGCCAACCCGGTGCACGAGGACCTGTCGCAGTGGAGCACCGGCGCCCGGATGGAGCGCTACATCGACGAGGCGCTGCCGCTGGGCAAGCAGGCGGTCGCCTCGGCGCTGGACTCCGCGGGCCTGGCCCCCGGCGACGTGGGGCTCTTCGCCGTCGCCACCTGCACCGGGTACGCGACCCCGGGCCTGGACATCCGGCTGGCCAGCGACCTGGGCATGGCGCCGGGCCTGCAGCGACTGCTGGTCGGGCACATGGGCTGCTACGCGGCGCTCCCCGGGCTCGCAGCGGTCAGTGACTTCGTCGTCGCCCGCTCCCGGCCGGCCGTGCTGCTGTGCTGCGAGCTGACCAGCCTGCACGTGCAGCCGGCCCGCGACGACCTCTCCCAGGTGGTCTCGCACGCGCTGTTCAGCGACGCGGCCACCGCGGTGGTGCTGGAGCCCGACGCCGGGCGCGGGCGTGGCGCGAGACACGGCATGCGGGTGGCTGGGATGGTGGCCCGCACCGACCACTCCACCGCCGACCACATGACCTGGGACGTGACCGACCTGGGCTTCAAGATGGGCCTGTCGCCGAGGGTGCCCGACGTCCTCGCCCGGCACGTGGGCGATGTCGTCGACGAGCTGCTGACGACCGCGGGACTGCGGGTCGAGGACATCGCCGGCTGGGCGGTGCACCCCGGCGGTCCCCGGATCCTGGACGTCGCCCGTGACCAGCTCGGGCTTACCGAGTCCCAGATCGCGCCCTCGCGGCGGGTGCTGGCCGAACACGGGAACTGCTCCTCGGCCACCGTGCTGCTGGTGCTCGAGGAGCTCGGCCCGGTGGACGGGCCAGTCGTCGCGATGGCGTTCGGACCGGGTCTGACGCTCTACGCGACCCTGCTGCTGCCGGCCTGAGGGGAGGACCGGGCAGGGTCAGGGCCCGGTCGGAGCTGGAGGGTCAGGCGCGGTGCTGGGCCGTCCGGCGCCTCGGTGGGGCTGCGGGCCGGCGCAGCAGGGCCTTGCCCCGACTGCCGACCATGACCAGGTCCGCGCCGCGGGCCGCGCCGAGCAGGGCGGCGGCGATGTGCGGGTCGAGCACCGCGGTCCGGGTGCGGCCCTGGATCCCGGTCTCGACGACGGCGCGCAGCACGGCGTCGTCCAGGGCGGCTGTGCGGGCGTCCCGCTGGTCGTCGGCGGGCAGCGTCAGGCCGTCGAGCAGGGGCCCGTCCGGGGCGTCGGCCAGCACGCAGAGGGCGACGACGGTGGCCTCGCGGCGGGCGGCCTCGCGCAGCGCCCAGACCAGCGAGGCGTGGTCCTCGGGGGAGTCCTCGACGACGACCAGGATCCAGGGGCGCTGACGCCGGGGGAGACCGGTCGGCACGGGCTCGGTGGCTGCTGCGGGCCGCTCGGCGGGTGCTGGGCAGGCCACGGCCAGCGTCGCCGGCCGGGTCGCCGGGAGTCCATCCGTGGACTGATCAGTTCCGTTCACGTGGAAGATGGTGACGGGTCCGTCACGTTCAGGCCAGTACCGCGGGCGAGTCGCGGGACTCAGGGGACCCACCCGTGGCCGGTGGACCCGGGTTGTCGGTGTGCCGACACGCTCCGAAATCGGACGATTGCGTCTCTTACGGTTACCACAGGCTGCCGCGCCGCCAGTCGCAGACCAGCGGCAGGTGCGGCTCCAGTGCCATCGGGGTCTCGGGCGTGGGCAGCACGAAGACCCGGGAGGCGTCGCCCTCGGTGCGCCCGTCGGGCGTGAGTGCGCAGAGCGGCCCGCGCCACCGGGTCCAGCCGCGGGACTCGTAGAGCCCGGTGCCGTCCACGCTGGCGGCCAGGGCGCCGAGCTCGCTGCCGCCGAGCACGAGGCGCTCGACCTCGCTCATCAGCGCGGTGGCCACGCCCTGCCGCCGGGCGGACGCCGCGACCGCGACGGCCTCGACGTAGCCGGTCCGCAACGTCCGATCACCGACGATCAGCTGTCGGACGACGACCGCCCCGTGCCCGACCAGCTCGCCGTCCCGGTGGGCGAGCACGTGGACGCCGCCCAGCGCGTGGCTCCAGTGGTCGTCGCCGAACCCGGCCGGGAACGCGGTGTCCAGGAACGCCCGTAGCTGGACGCGCTCGGCGGGCTCGAGGTCGGCCGTGGGTGTCGTGCGCAGGGTCAGGTCGGCGGCCGGGGGTGCGCTGGTCACCTGGACAGCCTCGCCCGTCCCGGTCAGCGGCGCACGGTCAGCAGACCGCGGGTGAGCCGGGCGGTCTCGTCCAGCACCGCGGCGGCACCGGCCTCGAGCTCGGCGTCGCCCCGGAAGACGTCGTCGGAGTCGATGAACTGGGTGAAGAACAGGATGGTGGCGGCCTCGATGACCGGGACCATCCGCAGCGCGCCCAGCACCGGCTTGAGCGCGGCGGCCGCCCGGGTGCCGGCCGAGACGCCGCCGTAGGAGACCAGGCCGACGGCCTTGTCCGCCCACCCGTGGAAGGGGAAGTCCAGCGCGTTCTTCAGTGCGCCCGGGATCGAGTGGTTGTCCTCGGGGAAGACGTAGACGAAGGCGTCCGCGCGGCGGGCCGGGACGACGAAGGCCCCGGTCGCGTGACCGAGGCCTTCGGGGGTGAGCGGGTGACGAGAATCGAACTCGCACTGTCAGCTTGGGAAGCTGATGTTCTACCATTGAACTACACCCGCAGAGCGCTCCCGAGACACTACCGCAGCGCCTGCTCCACCCGGCGGAGACCCCGCCCGGTGCGCAGACTC
>JBBSVA010000175.1:0-5675 GCA_038233915.1 Mycobacteriales bacterium
GTGCCTGAGCTGCGCGACCTGGACCGCACGCACGTGCACGAGCCGTGGAAGGCGCCGGGCGGCGTCCCCGCGGGGTACGCGGAGACGATGGTCGACCACGCCCACGAGCGGCAGGTCGCCCTGGACCGGTACGCCGCGGCCCGCAGCCGCTAGCCCCTCGCCCCCCGGCAGGGGCGGGAGGCGGGGGGTCATCCGCGGGAGCGGATCCAGTCCGGCAGCACCCCGGCGTCCAGCACCTGCTGGCGCAGCGGGGTGACCAGCTCGATGAGCCGGCCCACCCGCTCCTCCCCCAGGTGCGCCCAGCCGTCGACGGCGAGGAAGTCGGTCACCGTCTCCACGTCGTCGCGCAGCGCGCGGCCGGCGTCGGTGAGCCCGTCGTCGTCCACCAGGCCGCGGGTGCGCAGCCGCTCGGTGCCGGCGGTCCACTCCTCGTCGGTCCAGCCGCGGGTGGTCCGGACGAACTCCAGCGAGTTCGCGGCGAGCCCGCCGGTGACCAGTGCCTCGACCGGGTCCAGCCCCGCGGACATCAGCGCGGTGACGTGGCCGTCGCCACGGTGCTCGCGCAGCAGCAGCCCCGCGTGCCAGAGCTGGAGCAGCGGGGCCTCGGGCCACTGGACCGCCGACCAGGCGCCGTAGACCGGCCGCCCGGCCAAGGACAGACCGGCGCACGCCTCGCGGGCCAGCTCCACGGCCTCGGTCACGTCGGGCTCGCCGAGCGCGTCGTGCAGCATCGCGGCCACGCCCTCGCGACGGGCGGCGGCCCACTGCTCCGGGGTGCCGGCGTCCCAGACGGCGGGGACGGCGCGGGACACCAGGGCCGGGGAGAACACGTAGAACGTGGCGGCGACCAGCTCAGGACCGCACGCCCCGAACGCCGAGCCGCGCGCGGCGAAGTAGCCGGCCCTGGTCGCGGGCACGTCGAAGCGGTCGTAGGCCGCCTGCACCTGGGGGGCGAAGAACCCGGTGACGTGCAGGGTCTCCAACGTGCCCCAGGCGCGGCGGGCGAGGGCGGGTGTGACGGTCATGCACCGATCCTGCCCGGTCGTGCACAACGCGTCAGACTGGACGACGTGATCGCGCGTGCCTGAGGGCCACACCCTGTTCCGGCTGGCCCGCGAGCAGCACGAGGCCTTCGCGGGCCGCGAGGTGCACGTGACGAGCCCGCAGGGCCGGTTCAGCAGCGAGGCAGAGCTCATCGACGGCCGGGTGCTCGACGAGGTCACCAGCTGGGGCAAGCACCTCTTCGCCGCCTTCGGTCCCGACGTCGTCCACGTGCACCTGGGTCTGTACGGCAAGTACACCACCGGCCGCAGCCTGCCGCCCGAGCCGCGCGGTGCGCTGCGGATGCGCTGGGAGGGCCCGGGCGTCGACGGCGAGGGCGTCTGGACCGACCTGCGCGGGGCCACCGCCTGCGAGCTGATCACCGACGGCGAGGTCCAGCTGATCCTGGACCGTCTCGGCCCGGACCCGCTGCGGAGGTCCGACCCCGAGAAGGCCTGGGCCCGGATCTCCCGCAGCCGGGTGACCATCGGCGCGCTGCTGATGGACCAGGCCGTGCTGGCCGGGGTCGGCAACGTCTACCGGGCCGAGCTGCTCTTCCGGCACGGCGTCTCGCCGTTCCGGCCCGGCAAGGCCGTCGACCGCGCCACCTGGACGGCGATGTGGGCCGACCTGGTGACGCTGATGAAGGCCGGCGTCCGGTCCGGGCGGATCGTCACCACCCGGCCCGAGGACCGGACGACGAAGCGCGGCGCGGCGTCCCGGGTCGACGCCAGCTACGTCTACCGCCGGGCCGGGCAGCCGTGCCGGATCTGCGGCACCCCGGTCAGGACCGAGGTGATGGTCGGCCGGAACCTGTTCTGGTGCCCGACCTGTCAGGCCGTCTGAGTCAGCCGATGGCGCCCTTGGTGGCGTCCCCGGCGGGCACCGGGCGGACGATCTGCACGTCCAGCGGCTCGGCGAGGTCCTCCTGCACCGACCGGGACAGCTGGTTGAACGTCTCCCCCGCGCCGTGCGCCTCCAGCGCCTGACCGTCGGACCACCGCTCGACCATGACCAGCACGCCCTTGCCGGCGTGCAGCGCGTACAGCTCACAGCCGGGCTCCTCGTGCACGGCCGGGACGGCCTGCTCGAACGCCTTACGGACCGCGTCGAACCGGTCCGGCTTCGGGGTGATGGTGGCGATGACGGTGACCGACACGGTCGTCCTCCTGGGATCGGGGGTGCTGGGGTGACCTGGTGCACACGGCGTGACCGGGTCAGGATGCCCCTGTGACCTCCCCCGGACTGCCCGCGCCCACACACGGTCGGCCGCTGCGGGTGGCGGTGGTCGGCGCCGGACCGGCCGGCGTCTACGCCGCGGAGGCCCTGGCCGAGCAGTCCGACGTCCCGGTGGCGGTGGACCTCCTGGATCGGCTGCCGACGCCGTTCGGCTTGGTCCGGTACGGGATCGCGCCCGACCACACCAAGATGCGGGCGCTGCGGGACACCCTGCGCCGGACGCTGGACCACCCGTGCGTGCGCTTCATCGGCAACGTGGACGTCGGGGTGGACCTCACCGTCGAGGAGCTGCAGGCGCACACCGATGCCGTCGTCTGGACGTACGGCGCCTCCGGGGACCGCCGGTTGGGCGTCGACGGGGAGGACCTGCCCGGCAGCCTCGCCGCCACCGACGTCGTCGCCTGGTACTGCGGGCACCCCGACGCCGACCGGGAGCTGGTGGAGACCGCACTGGCCCGAGCCCGCGACGTCGTCGTCATCGGGGTGGGCAACGTGGCCCTCGACGTCGCCCGGGTGCTGGCCCGCTCCCCCGGCGAGCTGGCCGGGACCGACATGCCCCAGCACGTGCTGGAGGCCCTGGCCGCCGCCCCGGTCGAGCGGGTGACCGTGCTCGGCCGCCGCGGCCCGGCGCAGGCCACCTTCACTACCCAGGAGTTGCGCGAGCTGGGGCACTTGGAGGCCGCGGTCGCCCTCGTCGACCCGCCCGGGCTGGACGAGGAGTCCCAGGTCCGGGCCGTCGCGCGGAACCTGGCCGTGCTGCGCGAGTGGGCCGACCACCGGCCCGAGCCCGACAAGACCAGCGTGCGGCTGCGGTTCTTCGCCCGCCCGGTCCGGCTCGAGGGCACCGACCGGGTCACCGGGGTCGCGGTCGAGCGCACCGAGGTGGACGCAGCGGACCGGTTGACCGGCTCCCGCGAGGTCGACGTCGTCCCCGCCGACCTGGTGGTCCGCTCGATCGGATACCAGGGCCGCGGGCTGCCCGGCCTGCCCGTCGACCAGCGCACCGGGGTGGTCGCCAACACCGGTGGCCGGGTGACGCGGGACGGCGTGCTGAGCCCGGGCGAGTACGTGGCGGGGTGGATCAAGCGCGGGCCCACGGGCGTCGTCGGCACCAACAAGCACGACGCCCGGGAGACCGTGCGCGCCCTGCTGGACGACGCCGCCGCCGGCCCGCTGGGCGAGCCCGGCCCGGCCGGCGACCTGCTGGCGACCCTGCTGGACCGCGGCGTGCACCCGGTGCTGCTGGACCACTGGCAGGCGATCGACGACGCCGAGGTGGCGCTCGGCGCCACCCGCGGCCGCGCGCGGACGACGATGCACGAGCGCGCGGACCTGCTGGCAGCGGCCCACCCCCGGACGTGAGGACGCCGCCCGGCCCTGGGGAGTGGGGAGGACTGCGTCGTCGACCGGGGGCCGGGTCAGCCGGCGAGCGGCTCAGCCCGAGTTGCGCAGAGCGGTGGCCACGCCGTTGATCGTCAGCTGGATGCACCGCTGGACCAGCTCGTCGTCGTCACCCGAGCGCCGCCGCCGGAGCATCTCCACCTGCAGGTGGTGCAGCGGCTCCAGGTAGGGGAAGCGGTTGCGGATCGAGCGGGCCAACGAGGGGTTGTCCGCCAGCAGGTGGTCGTCGCCGGTGACCGCCAGCAGCATCCGGCAAGTCCGTTCGTGCTCGGCCGTGATGACGTCGAAGATCCGGTGCCTGAGCTCCTCGTCGGGCACCAGCGAGGCGTAGCGGGCGGCCAGCTCCAGGTCGGTCTTGGCCAGCACCATGCCCATGTTCGACAGCACCGTGCGCAGGAACGGCCAGCGGGTGTGCAGCTCCTGCAGCCGCGCCAGACGGACCGGGTCGCCGTCCACCCAGGACTCCAGCGCGCTCCCGGTGCCGAACCAGCCGGGCAGCATGATCCGGGCCTGCGACCAGCTGAACACCCACGGGATCGCCCGCAGGTCGCTGATCGTGTCCCCGGCCTTGCGGGACGCCGGCCGGGAGCCGATGTTCAGCTCGGCCAGCTCGCGGACCGGTGTCGCCGCCCGGAACCACTCCACGAAGCCCGGGGTGTCGTGCACCAGCGCCCGGTAGGCGGCCTGGGCCCGCGCGGCCAGGTCGTCGAAGAGCGCGTAGACCTCCTCGGCGTCGCCGTCCAGGCCTTCGAGGGAGAGCAGCGTGGACTCCAGCGTGGCCGCGACCAGCGCCTCCAGGTTCCGCCGGGCCAGGTCGGGCTCGGCGTACTTGGCCGCGATGACCTCGCCCTGCTCGGTGATCCGCAGCTGCCCGGCCACCGACCCCGGCGGCTGCGCCCGGACCGCCTCGTAGCTGGGCCCGCCACCGCGGCCGACGGTGCCACCGCGGCCGTGGAACAGCCGCAGCCGGACGCCGGCCTGGGCCGCGACCTCCACCAGCGCCAGCTCGGCCCGGTACAGCGCCCAGTTGGCGGCCAGGTAGCCGCCGTCCTTGTTGCTGTCGGAGTACCCGAGCATGACCTCCTGGGTGCCGCCCCGCCCGTCCACCATCGACCGGTAGAGCGGCTCGGCGAGCATCGCGGCCAGCGTCGCGCCGCCGTGCTGCAGGTCCTCGATCGTCTCGAACAGCGGCGCGATCATGATCGGTGAGGCCGGCAGCCCGTCGTCGCCCAGGGTGACCAGGCCGACCTCCTTGAGCAGGACGGCGACCTCCAGCACGTCCGAGACGGACTCGCACATGCTGATCACGTAGTTCGGGATCGCCCGCGGGCCCAGCAGCCGGATCTGGTCGGCCGCGGCCACCAGCAGGTCCAGCTCACCGCGGGCCAGCTCGGACAGCTCGGCGTCGGCGCGCACCAGCGGCCGGCGCAGCCGCAGCTCGCCGGTCAGCACCTCTCGGCGCCCCGCCTCGTCCAGGCCGACGTAGTCCTCGCAGACACCCGCCCAGGCCAGCAGCTCCGCGAGCACCTCCTCGTGCACCGAGCTGTTCTGCCGCATGTCCAGCCCGGACAGGTGGAAGCCGAACACCTCCACGGTGTCCCGCAGCCGGCGCAGCCGGTCGTCGGCGAGCGCGCCGGCGCCGTGCGTGCGCAACGAGGCGGCGACGACGTCCAGGTCGGCCAGCAGCTGGTCCGGCTCGTCGTAGGGCTCCAGCTCGACGTCCGGCAGCGGGCCGGGGACGTGCCCGAGCACCCGCTCCGCCGTGGCCGCCAGCCGGCGGTACACCCCGCGAACCGCTCGGCGGTAGGGCTCGTCGGCCCGGAACGGCGACTCGTCCAGCGAGGCGTCGGCCAGCGCCGTGAGCTCGTCGGTCGGGGTCACCAGCCGCTGCGACATCGACAACTCCTCGGCCACCAGCACCAGCTCGGCCAGGTGGTGCCCCAGCGCGGTCTCCGCCGCCCGGGTCGTCGCCCGCCGGACGGCGGCCGCCGTGA
>JBBSVA010000176.1:0-5565 GCA_038233915.1 Mycobacteriales bacterium
CACGCTGTGGGCCGCCGTCGTCGGCTCGGTGGTCAGCGCCTACTTCATCATCGCGGCCAACTCCTGGATGCAGCACCCGGTCGGCGTCGTGCTGGACACCTCCAGCGGCGAGCCCCGGGCCCGACAGGTCGACTTCCTCGCCGTGCTCACCAACAACACCGCCCTGGCCGCGTTCAGCCACGCGATCGTCGCCTCGCTGATGGTCGCCGGTGGGTTGCTCGTGGGCATCGGCCTCTGGCACCTGCGCAAGCGTGCGCTGGCCGGCCGCGCCACCTCCGAGGTCGACCACCAGGTGTGGCGCCGCTCGGTCCGGGTCGGTGGCTTCGTGTCGCTGGCGGCCTTCCTGCTCGTCGCCCTGACCGGTGACTGGCAGGGCAAGTTGATGTACCAGCAGCAGCCGCTGAAGATGAGCTCGGCCGAGGCACTGTGCGAGACCGAGGCGCCGGCCTCCTTCTCACTCGTCGCCTTCGCCAAGCTGGGCAGCAACGAGTGCGACGACGTGCACTCGGTCCGGATCCCCTACATCCTCAGCTTCCTGGCCCACGGCGACTTCACCAGTGCGGTGCCCGGGGTGAACGAGCTGCAGCAGCAGTACGCCGACACCTACGGCGCGACCTACCCCGACGACCCGAGCTTCGGTGACAAGGCCGGCCAGCCGATCGACTACACGCCGGTCCTGGCTGTCACCTACTGGGGCTTCCGGCTGATGATCGGGATGGGCGCGGTGTCCGCCGGGGTCGCGGCCTACGCCCTGTGGGCGACCCGCCGCGGGCGGGTGCCGACGTCCCGGATCGGGGTGTACGGCTCGCTGCTCGCCGTGGGGGCGCCGTTCCTGGGCAACGCCGCGGGGTGGATCTTCACCGAGATGGGCCGCCAGCCCTTCGTCGTCTACCCCAACCCCGACGTGCCGGTCGGCGAGCAGGTGTACTTCTTCACCGCCCAGGCCGTCTCCCCCGGCATCTCCGCCGGCGAGGTGTGGACGTCGCTGATCTCCCTCGGCGTGCTGTACGGCGTGCTCGCGGTGGTCGAGGTGGGGCTGATCGCCCGGTTCGTCAGGAAGGGCGTCACCGAGGGCGACACGACGCCGACGCCGGGCATCGGCGGTGGCTCCACCCACCGGGAGGACGACGACCCGCCACCCCCACGTGCCGGGGACGACGCCAGCGACGACGTCCTCCAGTTCGCGTACTGAGGAGCGAGAGACATGGACCTGCAGACCCTGTGGTTCGTCGCCGTCGCAGTGCTCTGGACCGGCTTCCTGCTGCTGGAGGGCTTCGACTTCGGTGTCGCTGCGCTGATCCCGGTGCTCGGCCGCAAGCCCGCCGACCGGCACCTGATGCTGCGCACCATCGGCCCGCTCTGGGACGGCAACGAGGTGTGGCTGGTGACCGCGGTCGGGGCGACCTTCGCGGCCTTCCCCGGCTGGTACGCCAGCTGGCTGCCGGCGATGTACCTGCCGTTCGTGGTGGTGCTGGTCGGCCTGATCGTGCGGGCGGTGGCCTTCGAGTGGCGGCACTCCAGCCACGACCCGCGCTGGGACGCCGCGTGGACGCGGGTGATCGTGACCGGCTCGCTGATCGCGTCGGGTGGGCTGGGTGCCGCGCTCGGTGCCACCACGCTGGGTCTGCCGATCGGCGAGGGCGGCGTGCGGATCGGCGGCGCGTTCGCCGGCTGGTCGTGGCCGGCGCTGCTGGGTGCGGTCGCGGTGCTGGCGTACTCGACCGTGCACGGTGCGGTGTTCCTGTCGCTGAAGACCGACGGCGAGCTGCGGCACCGGGCCCGGGCGTTCGCGCTGCGCTGGTTGCCGGTCGGCGCGCTGCCGGTGCTGGCCTGGGCCGGGCTGGTCTGGCTGCGCTCGGGCGGGGTGGTCACCGCGGTGACCTGGCTGGTGGCCGCGGCCGCCGTCGTCCTCACCTGGGTGCGGCTGGCCGCCGGTCGTGAGGGTCAGGCGTTCGCCGCCTGGGCCGTCGTGCTGCTGACCTCGATGGCCACCGTGTTCGGCGCGGCCTTCCCGGTGGTGCTGCCCTCGACCATCGACCCGGCCTTCGACGTGCTCGTCTCCACCGCCTCCGTCAGCGACTACACACTCACGGTGATGACCTGGGTCGCCGGGTTCGGGTTGCCGGTGGTGTTGGGCTACCAGGCCTGGACCTATTGGGTGTTCCGCAAGCGGCTGGTCGCGGAGCCGGTGCACACCGAGGACGTGCCCGCGTGAGCCGCGGCCCGCTCGGCCCGCTGGACGGCGTGCCCGGGGTGCGGGCCGCGCTCGTCCGGGCCGCGGTGGTCGCCGTGGTGCAGACGGTCGGTCTCGTGTTGCTGTCCGTCGGCCTGGCACATGCCGTCGCCCGCATCGTGGACGGCGCCTCCCCGCTCGGCCCGCTCGCGCTGGCCGCGGCCGGGGCGCTGCTGCGGGCAGCCGCGGGGACCGTCGGCGAGATGCTGGCCGCCCGGGACGCCCGGCGCAGCGAGGACGAGCTGCGCAGCGCCCTGCTGGACCGGCTCGCCTCCTCACCCGCCGCCGTGGAGAGCGCCGGCGGCCCCGGCCCGGCCGCGGTGCTGGCCACCACCCGCCTGCACGACCTGGGCCCGTCGCTCGCGACCTACGTGCCGGCGCTGGCGCAGACCCTCGTCGTCCCGCCGGTGCTGTTGCTGGTGCTGGCCGGGACCGACCTGCTGTCGGCGGTGCTGGTCGCCGTCACCGTGCCGTTGGTACCGGTGTTCATGGTGCTGGTCGGGAAGTACACCGCCGACCAGACCTCGGCCGCCGCCCGCGCCCTCGACCGGATCGCCGGGCATGTCGCCGAGCTGGTCCGTGGCCTGCCGGTGCTCACCGGCCTGGGTCGCGCGGCGGACCAGGCGACGGCGCTGTCCGAGCTGGGTGGCCGGCATCGCCGGACGACGATGGCGACCCTGCGGCTGGCCTTCCTGTCCGCGCTGGTGCTCGAGCTGATAGCCACCCTGTCAGTGGCGCTGGTCGCGGTGACCGTGGGCCTGCGGTTGCTGGAGGGTCACCTGTCCTTGGCCGTCGGGCTGACCGCGCTGCTGCTGGCGCCGGAGGCCTTCGCACCGCTGCGGGCGCTGGGATCGGCGTTCCACGCGAACGCGGACGCCGGGCTGGCGGCTGCGGAGGCCCGCGCCGTGCTCGCAGCGCCGGTGGTCGCCGGTCGGCCCACGGCTCCCCCGGCCGACCCGCGCGGGGCTGCTGTCGTGCTGTCCGACCTGTCCGTGGCGTACCCCGGCCGGTCGGTGCCGGCGCTGCCGTCGACGTCGCTGACCCTGCGCCCGGGTGAGCTGGTGGCGCTGGCTGGACCGTCCGGGTCGGGCAAGTCCACGCTGCTGGCCGCGCTCGCCGATTCCCTGCCATCCGCGGCCGTGCTCACCGGCTCGGTGGCCGGGGTGCCCACCGCGCTGGCCGTGGCAGCACAGCACCCGCGGACCGTGGGTGAGACGGTCGTCGACGAGCTGCGCCGGCACGCCGACATCTCCATCGACGACCCGCTGGACGAGATCGTGGCCGAGGGCCTGGTCGTGGACGCGCTGGCCCGGGTCGGCGCGACCCCGCTCGCCGGTCGCCGCTGCACGACGCTGTCCCCCGGCGAACTGCAGCGGGTGGCGGTGGCGCGGGCCCTGCTGCGGGTCCGCCGCGGTGCGTCGCTGCTGCTGCTCGACGAGCCGACGGCCCACCTGGACGACGAGGCCGCCCGGCTCGTGGCCGATGCGCTGGTGGCACTGCGGGGCACGGTGACGACCGTCGTCGTCACGCACGACCCTGCCCTGGCTGTGCTCGCCGACCGGACGGTGGTGCTCGCTGGACCTGCCGCCGAGATCAGCGCGACGGGGGTGAGCGTCCCGGTGGTCGACGCTCCCCGTCCACCTGCTCCCCTGCTGGAGGCAACCCCCTCGTCGGTCACGTCGGCCGCCCGACCGACTCCCGACGTCGCGGCCACCTCGGCCGCCTCGACCGGCCCGGCCGGGGTGGTCCCCTCTCCCGGCCTGTCCTGGCCGCGCCGGTCCCTCGTGCGCGCCGTCGTCGCCGGCACCCTGACCGCGGGCTCGGGCGTCGCACTGACTGGGCTGTCGGGCTGGCTCGTCGTGCGGGCGTCCGAGTTGCCGCCGGTGCTCACGCTGCTGACCGCGATCGTCGGAGTGCGCGCGTTCGGACTCAGCCGGGCGGTGCTGCGCTGGTGGGAGCGGATGACCGCGCACGACGCGGCGCTGCGGCTGGCCGAGACGACCCGGGTCCGGGTGTGGCAGGCGCTGGCCCGGCAGGGCATCGCGGCCGAGCGGACCCCGGGCTCCGCGTTGGGCCGGGTGGTCGGCGACGTGGGTCTGCTGCAGGACCTGTCGGTCCGGGTGCTGACCCCGCCGTTCGTCGCCGCGGCCACGGTGCTGCTGACCGCCGGCGCGCTGGCGCTGGTCAGCCCCGCTGCTGCGGCCGGGGTGCTGGGCGTGCTGCTCGTCGTCCTGGTGGCGGTCGTGCTGCTGCACCGACGGGTGGACGCCGGTCTGGCCCGGGACGAGGCGGCGTTGCGGGTGAGCACCCTGCGCGAGACCGTCACGTTGCTGGACGGCGTCGCGGACCTGAGGGTGCACGGCGTCGCCGGAAGCGCGGTCGCGGACATCCGGTCGTTGGCCGGCCGGCAGGGGGCCGCGTCCCGCCTCGGTGTGCGCGCCGGTGCGTGGAGCGCGGGGATCGTGTCGCTCGGGACCGGTCTGGCCGCCGTCGTCGGCGCCGCGCTGGCGTGGACGACCGGACTGACCGGCCCGGTGATCGCCGTCGTGGTACTGGCCCCGTTGGCACTGGCCGAGCCACTGACCGACCTGGTGGGTGCGCTACAGCGGCGCGGCGCCTGGTCGGATGCACGCGGCCGGGTCGAGGCAGTGCTGGATGCGCCGGTGGCCGCCGACCCGGAGTCGCCCATCGCCGTCCCTTCACCGGTGACGACGGTGGCCACGGCAGACCTGGTCGCCGGCTGGCCCGGTGGGCCGGACGTGCTTCGCGGCCTCGACCTGGGAGCCGACCGCGGCGGCTGGCTGGTGGTCCGAGGACCGTCGGGAAGCGGGAAGTCGACGCTGCTGGCCGTGCTGCTGGCGTCGCTGCGCCCGCGGGCCGGCCGCTACGGGCTGGACGCAGTGGACACCACACAGGTGGCCGGGGACGACCTGCGCACCGCGATGGCGTGGCTGCCGCAGGAATCGCACGTGTTCGCGTCCTCGATCCGGGCCAACCTCGCCCTGGCCGGCCCCCGGGGTGCGATCTCGGAGGAGTCGATGCACCGGGCGCTGCGGGCCGCTGGGCTGTCCGGGCTGGTGGCTGGTCTCCCCGAGGGGCTGGACACCCCGATCGGTGCGGGCGGGACAGCACTGTCGGGGGGCGAGCGTCGCCGGCTGGCCGCGGCCCGGGCGCTGCTGGCCGATCGGGACGTGGTGCTGCTCGACGAACCGACCGCGCACCTGGACCCGCCGACCGCCGCCGCGCTGGTCCGTGACCTGCGGGCGGCCTTGGCCGGCCGGGTCGTCGTCTGCGTGACACACGACGACGCGATCGCTGCTCCCGGGGACGCC
>JBBSVA010000177.1:0-5558 GCA_038233915.1 Mycobacteriales bacterium
GACGGCCCCCGGGCCCGCTCGAGGGCGGGACGGGGTTTGTGAGCAGGACATCACGGGCGATTGGCGCAGCGGTAGCGCGCTTCCCTGACACGGAAGAGGTCACTGGTTCGATCCCAGTATCGCCCACCGACACGGCCCCCTCCCCGACCAGGGTGGGGGCCGTTCGCGTTCTCGACTCGTTGCCCCCGTGCCGACGGGGCACGACGACGACGTGACCAGCCAACCCGACCGGGTAGCGTCACCCGGGTGGACGGCGCGGTCGCGGTCGGGAGCGTCGCAGGTGTCTGGCTGCACCCGGTGAAGAGCCTGGCCCCGGTGGCGGCCGACCGCGCCGACGTCACGCGCGCCGGGCTGTCCGGGGACCGCACCCGCACCGTGGTGGACGCCGCCACCGGGGAGCGGCTGCGCGAGAAGACCGCGCCCGGGCTGGGCACCGTCGTCCCGACCGGGGACCGGGAGGTCGACACGGCCGCGGTCACCGCGGTGCTGGGCCGCGCCGTCCGGCTGGAGGTCGCCGACGAGCCGCAGGTGATGGTCGCCGCCGTGCACCTGGTCAGCCGGCAGGCCCTGCAGCGGGCCGCCGCGGGCGACGTGCCCGAGGGCTGTTCGGCCGCCGACCCGCGGGCGAACCTGGTGCTGGACCTGCCCGCCGGGGACGACGAACGCGACTGGGTGGGCCGCGAGGTCGCCGTCGGCGGCGCGGTGCTGCGGGTGACCCGGACTCCCCGGCACTGCCTGGGCGTGTACGCCGAGGTGGTCTCGCCCGGTGCGGTCGCGGTGGGGGACCCCGTCGCAGGAGCCGTCGCGCCGGAGTAGTCGCTGGCCGGCGGGCCGTACTCTGACAGGGCCCGAGCCCCCCGATCGTCAGGAGCCCCCTGTGTCTGCCGCGCCCGCCGAACCCGCCGTCGTCACCCTCCTGGTGCCGGCCGGGACCACGGCCACCCAGGCGCTCAAGGACGCCGGCGTCCCGCTCAAGGGCGCCGATGCCGCCGTCGTCGTGCGGGACCCCGCCGGTGAGCTCAGGGACCTGGCGTGGACCCCGGAGGCCGACACCGAGGTGCAGCCGGTACCGGCGTCCAGCCCGGACGGTCGTGCGGTGATCCGGCACTCGGCCGCCCACGTGCTGGCCCAGGCCGTGCAGGACCTCTTCCCGGGCACCCGGCTGGGCATCGGCCCGCCGGTCACCGACGGCTTCTACTACGACGTCGACCCCGAGCGGCCCTTCACCCCGGAGGACCTGCAGGCGCTCGAGAAGCGCATGCAGGCCATCGTCAAGGAGGGCCAGTTCTTCACCCGCCGGGAGATCAGCGACGAGGAGGCCCGGGTCGAGCTGGCCCACGAGCCGTACAAGCTGGAGCTGATCGGCCTCAAGGGCGGCGCCGGTGAGGCCGCCGAGGGTGCCGACGTCGAGGTGGGCGGCGCGCAGCTGACCATGTACGACAACCTCGACCCCCGGTCGAAGGAGCTGGTCTGGACCGACCTGTGCCGCGGCCCGCACCTGCCCCGGACCTCCTCGGTGCCGGCATTCGCCCTGACCCGGGTGGCTGCTGCCTATTGGCGCGGCAACGAGAAGAACCCGCAGTTGCAGCGGGTGTACGGCACCGCGTGGGAATCCAAGGACGCGCTCAAGGCCTACCAGGAGCAGCAGGCCGAGGCCGAGCGTCGCGACCACCGCAAGCTCGGCGTCGAGCTGGACCTCTTCAGCTTCCCCGACGAGATCGGCTCGGGCCTGGCGGTGTTCCACCCCAAGGGCGGAGTGGTCAAGCGGGAGATGGAGGACTACGTCCGCCGTCGGCACATCGAGGAGGGCTTCTCCTACGTGGGCAGCCCGCACATCTCCAAGGGCGGTCTCTTCGAGACCTCGGGGCACCTGCCCTACTACGAGGACACCATGTTCCCGGCCATGGACCTGGAGAACTCCAAGTACTACCTCAAGGCCATGAACTGCCCGATGCACAACCTGATCTTCCGGTCGCGCGGGCGGTCCTACCGCGAGCTGCCGCTGCGGTTCTTCGAGTTCGGGTCGGTGTACCGCTACGAGAAGTCCGGCGTCGTGCACGGCCTGACCCGGGTCCGCGGGCTGACCCAGGACGACTCGCACTCCTACGTGACCCCGGAGTCCGCGCCCGAGGAGATCCGGCACCTGCTGGCCTTCGTGCTCGGGCTGCTCAAGGACTTCGGTCTGGACGACTACTACCTGGAGCTGTCCACCCGGGGTGACTCGGATAAGTTCATCGGCTCCCCCGAGGAGTGGACGGTGGCCACCTCGGTGCTCGAGGACGCGGCCCGGGAGACCGGTCTGGAGCTCGTACCCGACCCGGGTGGCGCGGCGTTCTACGGTCCCAAGATCTCCGTGCAGGCCCGGGACGCGATCGGCCGCACCTGGCAGATGTCGACCATCCAGTACGACTTCAACCAGCCGGCCCGGTTCGGCCTGGAGTACAGCGCCGCCGACGGCACCCGGAAGCAGCCGGTGATGATCCACTCGGCCAAATTCGGCTCGATCGAGCGGTTCTTCGGCGTGCTCACCGAGCACTACGCCGGGGCTTTCCCGGCCTGGCTCGCGCCGGTCCAGGTGGTCTCCATCCCGATCACCGACGAGCAGGTGCCCTACCTGACCGACGTCGCCCGGGGGATGCGCCAGCAGGGCCTGCGGGTGGAGGTCGACGACTCCGACGACCGGATGCAGAAGAAGATCCGCACGGCCTCCAAGCAGAAGGTGCCCTTCGTACTGATCGCCGGGGCCACCGACGCCGAGGCCGGCGCGGTGTCCTTCCGCTACCGGGACGGCAGCCAGCGCAACGGGGTGCCGGTCGCCGAGGCCGTCGCGGCGATCGCCGACTGGGTCACCTCCCGGCGCAACGACGACCCGACCGCGCCGGTCGATGCTGCCGAGCCCGCCGACGAGCCCGCCGACGAGCCCGCCGCCGCCGAGAGCAGCGCGTGAACCCCGACGCGGGCGGGCCGACGACGGTCTTCGAGCAGCTCTGGACGCCCTACCGGATGGCCTACATCAAGGGCGAGGGCAAGCCGACCGGCGACCACGACTGCCCGTTCTGCCTGATCCCGGCGATGACCGATGAGGACGGACTGATCGTGGCCCGGGGCGAGACGGTGTTCGTCGTGCTCAACCTGTTCCCCTACAACGCCGGGCACCTGATGGTCGTCCCGTACCGGCACGTCGCCGACTACACCGACCTGACGACGGCGGAGGTGGCCGAGCTGGGTGCGTACGCGCAGACCGCGATGCGGGTGGTGCGTGCGGTCAGCGGCGCGCACGGCTTCAACATCGGGATGAACCAGGGCTCGGTCGCCGGCGCCGGCATCGCCGACCACCTGCACCAGCACGCCGTGCCGCGCTGGGGCGGGGACACCAACTTCATGCCGGTGCTCGGGCTGACCCGGGTGCTGCCCCAGGTGCTGGGGGAGACCCGCACCCTGCTGGCTGCGGCGTGGCCGGCCACGGACGGGGCCGAGTAGGTGCTCGGGGTCAACCTCCGCCCGGCGGTCGCCCGCGTGTGGGCCCCCGTCGTCCGGACGCTGCTCCGGGCCGGGGTGACCGCCGATGCGGTCACGCTGGTCGGCACCGTCGGCGCTGTTGCCTCCGCGGTCTTCTTGATCGGCAACGGCGTGCTCTGGTGGGGCGCCGTCGCCGTCACCGTGTTCGTGCTGCTGGACATGCTGGACGGGGCGCTGGCCCGGGCCCGCGGTGGCGGGTCGGTGTTCGGGGCGGTGCTGGACTCCACCGGCGACCGGGCCGCGGACGCCGCGATCTTCGCCGGGCTGGTCTGGTGGTTCTCCGGCGCGGGCGACAACCGGATGGTCGTCTGGCTGTCGCTGACCTGCCTGGTGCTCGGCGTGCTCACCTCCTACGTCAAGGCCCGCGCCGAGGGCATGGGCCTGACCTGCGACGTCGGCCTGGTGGAGCGCACCGAGCGGCTGATCCTGATCCTGGTCGGCACCGGGTTCACCGGCATCGGCATCCCGTACGCCCTGCAGGTCTGCCTCTGGATCCTGCTCGTCAGCAGCACGATCACCGTCGGCCAGCGGTTCGCCACCGTGTATCAGCAGTCCCGCGGCCTGGGCCTGCCGACGACGGGTGCGACACCGCCGCCCGGCAGTCCGCCGGCTCCGTGAGCGGACTGGCGCGGGAACGCGGCGCCCGGGCGCGTGCGGTCCGCCCGGAGGAGGACCCGTGAGCCGGCTGGACGTGCTGCGGGACCGGCTCGTCGACGGCGGGTACGCCGCCGGCTGGGGCGCGGTCAAGGCGCTGCCCGAGCCGGTCGCCCGGGCCGCCTTCGACCGGGCCGGCAGCTGGGCGGCCGGGCGGCAGGGGAAGGGCGTCCGTCAGCTGCGGGCGAACCTGCGGGTGGTCACCGGCGACCGGCTGACCCCCGCGGAGCTGGACGGGCTGACCGCGGACGCGCTGCGGTCCTACGCCCGGTACTGGATGGAGGCCTTCCGGCTGCCCACCCTGGGCGTGCCCCGGCTGCTGGCCGGCACCACCGTCGAGGGCACCGAGCACCTGGCCGCCGCCCGTGACGCCGGCCGTCCCGTCGTCGCGGCGCTGCCGCACAGCGGCAACTGGGACGCCGCCGGTGTCTGGTTCGTCGACTGGCTCGGCGGGCCCTTCATCACGGTGGCCGAGCGGCTCAGGCCCGAGCAGCTCTACGAGCGGTTCCTGGCCTACCGGGAGTCCCTCGGCTTCCGGGTGGTGCCGCTGACCGGTGGCGCGCGGCCCAGCTCGACGCTGCTCAAGGAGTGGCTGGGTGCCGGCCGCTCGGCCTGCCTGCTGGTCGATCGCGACCTGTCCAGCGCCGGCGTCCCGGTCACCTTCTTCGGCCGGCCCACGACGATGCCCGGCGGACCGGCCCTGCTCGCCGCGCAGACCGGTGCCGCGCTGGTGCCCGCGGTCTCGCACTTCGACGGCGTGGGCTGGCGGCACACCGTGTACCCCGAGGTCGACGTGCACGGCCCCGGCCGGCTCCGCGACCGGGTGCACGCCGGCATGCAGGGCGTGGCCGATGCCTTCGCGGTGAGCATCGCCGAGCGCCCGGTCGACTGGCACCAGCTGGGTCGGATCTGGGCCGACGTGCCCCCTGACGACGGTGTCCGCGCGTGAGGGTCGGGCTGGTCTGCCCCTACATGTGGGACGTGCCCGGCGGCGTGCAGTACCACGTGCGTGACCTGGCCGAGACGCTGCGCGGGATGGGCCACGAGGTCGAGGTGCTGACCCCGGCTGAGCACGAGGAGTCGCTGCCGGCCGAGCACGTCACCTGGGCCGGGCGGGCCATCCCCGTGCCCTACAACGGCTCGATGGCCAGCTGGCAGTTCGGGCTGGTCTCCGGTGCCCGGGTCCGCCGCTGGCTGCGGGACGGGCACTTCGACGTCGTCCACGTGCACGAGCCGGCCCCGCCGTCGGTGTCGCTGCTGGTCTGCATGCTCGCCCAGGGGCCGATCGTGGCGACCTACCACGCGGCCGCGACCCGCTCGCTGTTCCTGTCCGCCTGGGGACCCGTCGTCCGGCCGTGGCTGGAGAAGATCGCCGGCCGGATCGC